>CAUJEF010000059.1 GCA_963169515.1 Bdellovibrionota bacterium | reverse complement strand
TGATCGGATTTGCACTGGCCGCAGCGATATCCGAGCGCGAGATGATGAAAGGAACATTAAAAGAAAACTTTAATTTTCTACAGTCTTTAACCCAAGGAGTTTCAGATTCAATCTATGTAAAAGACCGAGCAGGAAAATATTTATTTATCAATGCATATGGAGCAAGGGTACTTGGTAGCTCAGTAAAGCGTGTACTTGGCAAAACCGATGGGGACCTACTTCCGGCCGAAATCAGTCAAAAGGTCGTGGAAATCGAGCGTAATGTGATTACAAGCGGGCAGGCATATTCGGGCGAAGAGGTCATGCCTTTGGGTAAGAGTAAGAGCACATTCCTGACAAAGAGAGTTCCTTACATGGATTCGAAAAATACGATTGTCGGGGTTCTGGGTATTTCTCGTGACATTACAGATCAAAAACTAATTGAATTAGAACGGCTTGAAAGCGAAAACCGATTTAGAGGGTTAGCCAATCAGGCACCAGTGATGATATGGAGCGCAGGGATCAATAAGTCATACGATTGGGTCAATAAACCATGGCTGGCATTTACGGGTCGAACGATGGAGCAGGAAATCGGGAACGGGTGGACAGATGGAATTCATAGTGATGACTACGAACGATATATGAAAATTTACTCGGATTCATTTGATGCGCGCAAAAGTTTTGTCATGGATTTTAGGATGAAACACGCTGACGGAAAATATCGCTGGGTTGTTGACCACGGAGTGCCACGGTACTCTGTTAGTGGCGAGTTTCAGGGATATTTAGGATCACGGATGGATATTCATGATCGCTATCAGATGGAAATATCACTCAAAGAAGCCTTGCGTGTGCGCGACGAGTTTATTTCTATAGCATCGCACGAGCTAAAAACGCCGCTCGCATCTTTAAGCCTTCAATCTCAAATTATTTTACGTCAGGCAAAGGCGGAACCAATCCATGAACAATTGAGTGCGGCATTTAAGCAGATATACAAGATGAACTCGCTCATAGAGGATCTGCTGGATGTTTCTCGAATCCGTACGGGCCGCCTAAAATTTGCGGTTGAAGAGTTTGAAGTGAATGAACTTGTAGAGGGCGTTGTTGGACGTCTTAAGATATCTGCGACATCTGCCGGCAGCGAGCTTCGCTTAAAAACTTCCCAACCCACGATTGTCTGCTGGGATAAGCATCGTCTTGATCAAGTTGTAACAAACCTAATCACAAATGCCATAAAGTACGGGAACAAAAAGCCAATTGAAATTGAAACAAGTGTATTGGGAAATGAAATAAAAATTACTGTGAAAGATTTTGGAATTGGCATAAAACCAGAAGATCAGGAACGTATCTTTGAGCGTTTCGAACGTGCTGTGTCTGCAAGAAACTTTGGGGGGCTCGGAATGGGATTGTATATAGTAAAGCAAATTGTAAGTGCACACGGAGGAAGCGTGAGTGTACAGAGTGATCTTGGCAAAGGCTCTGTTTTTGTAGTAAGTTTACCAATTAAAGCAATTATTCAAGAAGGTGAGGCGCTATAATGTCAGCAAAAAAAATTTTTGTAGTTGAAGATTCAATTGATATTCAAATTCCACTGCGTCAAATCTTTGAAAGCGAGGGTTATACGGTCGAGTTTGCTAATAATGGGCAAGAAGCCCTGGAGAAGCTTCGGACAACGATGGAGCTTCCTGCGCTTATTTTATTGGACATTATGATGCCCGTTATGGATGGGTTCCAATTTCGAGAGCATCAAAAGGCAGATGTCAGGATCGGTGATATTCCTGTTGTGATAATGTCGGCAGATGCCAATGTTAAAATTAAACAAGATACTATTGGGGCCAAACACTACCTAAGAAAGCCAATCAACATTGATACATTGCTTGAGGTCGTCAGGAAATACGCAATTTAGCTAGCCTTTATCGGTCATCAATTCATGAAGCCGCTGTCTTGTGAGGCCTTGATTTTTTTTGTTCAATCGCGATCCTTTAAAGACATGATGGGCACAATTTTTAGAACAGGTATGATACTTTTTGTTTTTTCCTAAACAGGTACTGCAGACCTTGGCTTTGTTGGGGCAACGTGTACACTGAATTTCATCTTTTGCAGGCTGTCCGCAGTGGGGACAGAAGGTATGCAATTTTGTTGGTTGAAGATTCTGGTCAACCGCACACCGACGGTCAAATACGAAACATTCACCCTCATAATTTTCATTTGGAAATTTTTCAAGATAACGAATAATTCCACCTTGAAGTTGATGCACGTTTTTAAAACCTTGGTTTTGCATTTCATAGATCGCTTTTTCACAACGAATTCCACCAGTGCAATAGATTAGAATTTTTTTATTTTTTGAAATGTTGGATTGCTTTAATTTTTCTGGAAATTCTTGAAATTCTTCTATCCGAAATGAAATGGCATTTTTGAATTTACCAATCTCGACCTCGTACCAGTTACGAGTATCGATTACGACAACGTCTTCGGCGAGAGCTTTGTTCCACTCTTCTGGTGATAAATGGTTATTGTTTGGCTTGTCTGGAATAATCTTTATGTTTCCGATTGTTACAATCTCTGGTTTAATTTTTACTTGAAAGCTTTTAAAAGGAACATAAGTACACATATTGTCTTTGAATTCGAGATCGCCGAGTCTTTCGAGAAGCCAAGATTTAAGGGGATCTATGTTTTCCCTGCTTCCGCTTATAGTAGCGTTAACGCCCTCTGTGCCAATCAAGAAAAGGCCCTTAACTTTGCGGAGCTTGGCAATACCTTTTAATGCTTGCTTTAAGTCAGCCAGAGCTTCTTTGGATATCGGTGTGAATTTATAAAAATTTGTAACGAGATACTTCATGGTTCGAGGGATATTAATGTTAACGCATAGCTTCTTCAATAAAATTATAGGCAAATATGTAATACGGTTATTCATGCCGTCGCCAATTTTATTGAACCATCTTGTTAAGAATTACGGCAAGGTCCAAGCCGTCCAAGACATTTCCTTTGAAATGAAAGAGGGGGAAGTCTTGGGTCTTTTAGGTCCCAATGGTGCCGGCAAAACAAGTATTATTTCGATTTTAACTTCGCTTGAGAAGCCAACGTCAGGTGAAGCCAAGATTTTTGGAATTGATGTCGCCCTAGAAGAAAAGCAAACAAAAGCCTCACTGGGGTTTGTGCCGCAAGAACTTGTTTCCCACGGATTTTTCACAGTGGAAGAAGTTTTGCGTTTTCATTCAGGCTATTTTGGTCTGGCAGATAATAAAGCCCAGATCGATTATCTTTTAAATAAATTGGGAATTTACATCCATAAAGATAAAAAAATCCGCGAACTCAGTGGTGGTATGAAACGTAGGTTCCTGATAGCAAAAGCGCTGGTCCATCGCCCCAAGCTGCTGCTGTTGGATGAACCAACAGCAGGGGTTGATATTGAACTGAGAAATAGCTTGTGGGAATTTGTGCGCGAACTCAATAACCAGGGGACCTCTATTTTATTGACGACGCATTATTTGGAAGAGGCCGAAAAACTTTGTGATCGCGTGGCAATTATTCATTTGGGGAAATTGCGACAAATGGGTAAAACTGCTGAACTGGTAAAAAATATGACTCAACGGCAAATCGTGTTTCAACTGCATACACCTACAAGTAGCCTGCAAAGTCCCTATGTAAAGTCCCAATCGGACAAACAGATTATATGTCAAATTCCAGCGGGTATGGAATTAGGAGAATTGATGGGGAAAATCCACCTCGATACAAAGGTGATTTCTGATATACGTATTAAGGAAGGCACTTTAGAGGAGGCATTCTTAAATGTTTTATCAGAGGCATAAAGTGTCTTTAGCAACACCTGAGTTGCGGTGGACGCCATTTGTAACCCTTCTTAAAAAAGAAATTGTTCGTTTTTTGAAGGTAATCAACCAAACGGTTGTGACCCCACTTATGAACTCATCCTTGTACCTGTTGATTTTTGGGGTGAGCTTGGGACGCAGTATTGATCTGTCATCAGGAGTTTCTTACCTTGCGTTTTTGATTCCGGGCCTTGTTACGATGTCGATGTTGAATAACGCATTTCAAAATTCTTCAAGCTCAGTGTTAAACTCGAAATTCCATGGGGACATCATTGATTTCAAGATAGCTCCATTTTCAACACACCAAGTGGTCTGGGCGTTGTCATTGGGGGCCTTAATACGGGGGTTTGCAGTTGGCGCAGTGACCATCGGCGTGAGCGAAGTGTTCCATCTGGTTGTAAAGGGATCGTTTCTAGGCATTCAACATCCACTTATTTTTATCTATTATCTTTTTGTGGGTACGATGACCTTTGCTAGTTTTGGAATTATTGTTGGGTTTTGGGCAAAAAATTTTGAGCAAGTGAATGCTATCGGTGGATTTATTCTGTTGCCATTAATTTATCTGGGTGGTGTATTTTACTCCCTTGAAAATTTACATCCCTTTTGGAGAATTGTTTCGCAGGGGAACCCATTGCTATATTTTATTAACGGCATTCGATATGGAGTTATCGGGGTCTCAGATGTCAATATATGGACAGCATTTGGCGTTTCTGTTGGAAGTATGATTGCTATGTATCTTTTGTCAATTCGGTCGGTTAAAACTGGCTCATATATACGTTGGTAAAAAATGTTTGATCAATTGTCTGATAAATTATTAGGAACTTTAAAAAAAATCCGTGGAAGCGGAAAAATTTCTGAGTCCAATATAGACGAAGCCTTACGAGAAATTCGGCTCAGTTTGCTCGAAGCTGACGTCCATTACAAAGTCGTCAAAACATTCACTGAAAGAGTAAAGCAAAAAGCCATCGGTCAAAGTGTTTTGGAAAGTCTATCGGCAGGTCAGCAGTTTGTAAAAATTGTTCATGACGAGTTGGTTTCGCTTTTGGGCGGCGGAAGCGTGGAAATCAATGTTACGGGAAAACCTTCGATAATTTTGCTTGTGGGACTGCAAGGTAGCGGCAAGACAACATCGGCGGCAAAGCTTGCGCTATACATTCGAAAGCAATTTAAGAAAAAGCCAGGACTTGTCCCTGCGGATATTTATCGTCCCGCTGCGATCGAACAGCTAAAAACGCTCGCCCATAAAAATGAAATCCCAGTATTTGATACAGTGGCAACCGACAGGCCTGAAATCATAGTTGAAAAATCCAAAAAATGGGCATCAGAAAACAATGTCGAAGTTATTATTGTGGATACGGCGGGTCGTTTGCAAATCGACGAAAATTTGATGGGGGAGCTTGAACGCATAAAATCCGTTGCAAGACCGAACGAAATTTTTTTGGTCGCGGACGCAATGCTTGGTCAACAATCTGTTAGCGTGGCAGAAGGTTTCCATTCAAAGCTGGGGCTGACGGGCCTGATTCTGACAAAGGTGGATGGAGATGCGCGCGGCGGGGCGGCTTTAAGTATTCGCGAGGTTATTGGGATCCCAATAAAATTTCTTGGAGTTGGTGAAAAGACCGATGCGATAGAGGTTTTTCATCCGGACCGATTAGCGTCACGTATTTTAGATATGGGTGATGTAGTTACCCTTGTCGAAAAGGCGCAAGAAGTGATCGACGAAGAGACTTCGCAAAAAATGGCGAAGAAAATGATGAAAAATGAGTTCTCAATGGATGATTTTTTGACTCAAATTCAACAGATCAAAAAGCTTGGAAATTTTGAATCTATTATGAAAATGATTCCGGGTATGGGGCAGGCAATGAAACAAATAAAGGACATGACGCCTGCCGACAAGGAAATTAAGAAAATAGAGGCTATTATCCGATCCATGACTATTGAAGAGCGGCAGGACTATAAGATCCTCAATGGATCAAGACGGTTACGGATTGCCAAGGGTAGCGGCACCCAAGTTTCAGACATCAATAAATTTGTCGTTCAGTTCGAAAAAAGCCGCAAAATGATGTCCCAAATGATGAAAACGATGGGACGATTCCCGAGCTTTGGTAACAGTCCGTTCAAAAAAGGTCCATTTTGAACGGGGAAATATTTAGCAGGGAAAAGGCTTGCATTGAGTCAGAATTGAATGTAAACCCTTCAAAAGATTATAACTTTGAGCATTTGTAGAGGTGATGGAATGGTTGTTATTCGACTAAATCGTGTTGGGTCAGTTAATGAGCCTAAGTACCGTGTTTTGGTTGCAGATTCTCGCTATTGGAGAGGTGGAAGACATCTCGACGTAGTTGGGTACTATAACCCAAAGCCTCGCGGTAAAGATAAAATGTTGAGCTTGGACGTTGAGAAGATTGAGACATGGGTAAAAAAGGGTGCCCAACCTTCTGAGCGTGTACACAAGTTATTGAAGATTGCTAAAGAAGGTCCTCGAAAGTAGATCAGAAAAGTAGGAGTGAAAATGGATCATACAAGTTTAAAAGATCTTGTCGAATTTATGGCAAAGTCTTTAGTCGATAATCCAGATCAGGTGCAGGTAAACGAAATCGCAGGCGAACAAACGACAGTGGTTGAGCTTAAAGTTTCTAAAGAGGATTTAGTGAAAGTGATTGGCAAACAGGGTCGTACGGCGCGGTCAATGCGAACAATTTTGAATGCAGCTAGCACGAAGCTGCAAAAACGTAGCGTCCTTGAAATAGTAGAATAGTTTTTAGTTTTTGCAAGAATAGGGTAAGGCATCACATCAGTTGGTGCCTTTTTTTTTATGATGGAATTAGTGACAGTTGGAAAAATTAAAGATTCTCACGGGTTAAAAGGAGAACTATTTGTAGCGCTCTTTGCAGGTGAGGCCCCATGGCTACCTGAGATAAAAAAATTCACTCTGGAATATAAGTCCCCCAATAAAGAGGACCACACGCTTCACAGAGAGTTTGTGATTAGGTCCGTAAGACCCCACAAAAAAGGTCTTATCATCCAGACGGAAGAGATTACAGATCGAACACAGGCAGATAAATATATTGGAGCGGTTTTTCAAATTCCCAAAAAACTAACAGTGAGCAGGGCGGGTGAAAATATTTTTCTTGGTGAAATCGAAGGTTTTACCGTTCAGGATGAAGATTTGGGAAATATTGGCGTCATTACAGCCTTTAGTTCCAATGGAGTGCAAGATTTGTTGATTGTTACCAGTGAAGAAGATGAATACCAGATCCCACTGGTGAAAGATTTTTTGATTGAGATTGTTTGGCATGAAAAGAAATTACTGATGAAGCTTCCCGATGGGATTTTGGAGCAGAAATGACACCAGCCTACACCGTCATTACTTTATTCCCCGAGTTATTCTCATCGTTTTCCGAGTCTGGGGTTATCGGACAAGCTATTGCCGACAAAAAAATAATTCTAAAAACGATCAACCCTCGGGATTTTACTCTTGATCGTCATCGAACAGTTGACGATCGGCCATACGGAGGTGGTGAAGGTATGGTTATGTTGGCTGAACCGTTAACAAAATCCTTGAAGTCGGTCTTAAAAGAAAACTCGCACGTCGTGTGTCTTTCGGCTCAAGGGAAAACATTTAATTCAAGGCTTGCAAAAGAATTAGCTCGTAAATCGAATATTGTTTTTATCTGTGGCCGTTATGAAGGCATTGACGAGCGTTTTATAAATCACTATGTGGACGAGGAAATTTCAATCGGAGATTATGTTCTGAGTGGTGGAGAAATTGCGGCTCAAGTGATTATCGATAGCATTGGCCGCTACCAAGAGGGAGTGCTCGGAAATCAAAATAGCCATCAAGCCGATTCGTTCGAAAATCAACTCTTAGAAGGGCCCCAATTTACCCGACCACCAGAATTTGAGGGGCAGGCGGTTCCAGAAATACTGACCTCTGGGCACCATAAGAATATCAGCAAATGGCGAAGGTCGGTTTCAATCCTTAAAACACAGCATTTGCGTCCGGATTTATTGGCAAAATCCAATGTAAGGCCTTTGGAGTTGGAAGATGCCAATCGCCTGCTTGAAAGCCTTTCTGAAGATGAAAAAAAGCTTTTAGGCCTAATATGAAAAGATTGACCAAATTCAACGGCAAGTGTTATCTATTCACCTTAATCTTTTAGGGAGCTAGCCATGCAAAATTTACTGCGCCGAGTTATTCAAAAAAGAACTCGCATGATAAAACAAAATTTCCGCCCTGGAGACACTGTTGAAGTTTATGTAAAAGTTGTCGAGGGTGAAAAAGAGCGCGTACAAATTTATGCAGGTACTGTTATTAAAATCCAAGGTACAGGGACTTCAAAAACATTTACAGTTCGAAAAATGTCTAATGGTGTTGGGGTTGAACGATGCTTTCCCTTTACAAGCCCATCAATTGAAAAAGTTGATGTGCTAACAC
The DNA here is from genome assembly GCA_963169515.1 of Bdellovibrionota bacterium. Lineage (GTDB taxonomy): Bacteria > Bdellovibrionota > Bdellovibrionia > Bdellovibrionales > JAEYZS01 > CAUJEF01. The sequence continues at coordinate 3,961 of CAUJEF010000059.1, read as the reverse complement.
ACGGTAAAGTCCGTCGAGGTAAACTTTATTATCTGCGGGATTTACGTGGTAGAAAAGCCCGAATTCAATTTGACATCGTTGCTGACGATACAAATGCTGTAGACACGCCACCGACGGGAGTCGCCGCAGAAAAATCTACCGAAAAAGCAGAAACTCCAAAAGCGTAAATTAAAACTCATTATACACGAAGTGGGGGATTCTTCTTGGCTACCGCAACACTGGGCCGCTTTGAGTGGGAACATCTTTTACCTTCGCCGGTCATTGGCGTCGATGAGGTTGGACGGGGATGTCTGGCGGGTAATGTCTATGCGGCGGCAGTCATTCTAAATTCAACAGATGGGCAGAAACATTATACGGATTCCAAGCTTTTGTCCGCCGTCCGCCGAGAAAATCTGGCCAGGCACATTTTAGAGCATCACCAGGTGGGCATCGGCTTTGCGACTGTTCAAGAGATTGATCAGATTAACATTTTTCGAGCGTCTTTTTTAGCCATGAAGCGGGCGATCGACGCGCTCAATGTAAGGTCGGGTCACATACTTGTGGATGGAAAATTTTCCATTCCTGAAATGAAGAATTTTAAACAGACCACAATCATAAAAGGGGATTTGCGGGCGAGCCCAATTTCAGCGGCAAGCATTGTTGCAAAGGTCACGCGGGACGCTTATATGCAGAAGCTTGCCGCAAAGTACGGTGTCTATGGATTCGAAAAACACAAAGGATACTCAACACAGGAACACATGGAAAAAATCATCCAACACGGACCGTGTGAGGTTCACAGGAAAAGTTTCGGAGCGGTTAAAGAATTCTTCGCAAAATCAGGGGCTGATCTCTGAGCACAGGGCCTTTGAACATTATTTGAAATTAGGTTTTAGTTTGATCAGCCATCGAAAACGTCATCGTTTTGCTGAAATTGACCTCATTTTTAGAAAAGATAATCGAATTGTTCTTGTTGAAGTAAAGACAGTGGAAAATTCAGATTATCTTTTGCACCGGATTTCACGGCGCCAGCGAGTGCGAATCGAAAATGCCTTCCATTATTATATTCATAGATACCCGGATTTTGAGGTTGAATTTCACTACGCAGCCGTCGATAGGAAAGGACATATAGATGTATTTGAGGATTTTTTAAGCCAACTGCCCTATTGACAGGGAGAGAATCCCTTGAAAAACTTAAAGAATGTTAAGGCGTCTTGTTCTGGTCAGTTTGATCGCACTGTGTCCGTACCGCACGTACGCTGATTCAACCAAAGAATTTTTAATGAGCTGCACATACGGGGTTCTTGCCGGGACTTTGGTGGGCGCTGCAACACTAGCGTTTCGAGATAAGCCCGGCGATAGTTTGGTCTCTATAGCTCGTGGCGCTTCTTTAGGGTTGTATGCGGGTATTGCGCTGGGTGTTTACGTCGTGTACTTTGTGCCCAATGCCAACGATCTTCCCGATCCGGAATCGCCAGCAAATACACCGGAAGACACTCCAAGGAAAGAAGAACCACTGGAAGAAGACGCATTTTTCAGGCCCGTAATTTATCCCATTTTTTCTGAGAATAATCGACTTGATGGCGCAGGAATAGATCTTAAAATTTTATCTTTCTAAAATGTTGTTTCTGTTTTTCCATCAAACAAAAAAGTAATATTGAGCTTCCATTCGGCACTGCCATCTTTTGGGCGGCCCTGCTGGAATGTGATGCCCCAGCAATTCCCAGGCGGTTTGAGTTTTACAAAATAGTTATAGGTATCAAAACTTGATTTTAATAAGTTAAGAGTCGTCTCGCCGCCGACATTGAAATATTTTGAAATCAAGCCCGCACCGACAGTCAAATCTTCTGTACGTGATTTAAGGGTGATGGAACTGATAGTTTCAAAAACATAGTCTTGTGCGTACGTCAGTTGAACATAGTCCCCGGTATCATTAAAAAGCTTTACCCTGGAAGAATTCGTCGTGGTGTTTTGGTATGGATAAAACTTCGTCAATGCATTTGTTTCAAAATTATTCAACCGTATGTCAAGCAAACTTGTGATCTCAGACCATGGTTGCGGTTTGATTGGATTGGTGTATGCTTCATAAAAATCATAAGCCTGTGAAAGCCTAAAAGTTACAATTTGTTTGTAGTCGTTAGGTCCTCCGGTATAACGAACGCGCTTTCGTATCAATTTATTTGTGAGCGCAAAATTAATAAGGTTTTTTTCATAGAGCCTATCTTGATAATCAAATTGAAGAAGATCCGTGTCGTTAATGGCCTGATCTTTTTTAAAGTTTTGGTTAAATCTCAGATCATCTGAGCTAGTTCCAAAAAAGGGATGGGGGGGTTGATCAATCCACGGAACCGAAGTGTATGAAATTTCTGGCGTTATCACATGCTTAATGTTGGGGTAAATACGTGACATATCTGCACTCAAGCTAAATCCCGTCCGGGCATACCGTCGATAAGTGGTTGGGTCTTCTCCGATTGAAAAATTGTATCGAGTTTCTCTGTAAGAGGCTGTTGGAACAAACTTTACGGCGTCCCCGATTGTCATCGGGTACTCGAGGCCGGGTTCGACATCAAGCCGTTGGCCTGTTCGAATCAGGTCGGTAGCTTTATTGTATTGGCCATCGTTATCGATTGGATTTCCGAGTGCATCTAAGTCATCGTAGGTAAAACTATCTCGGGCAAAGTTCACATAGTTTGCTTCAAGATTAAAAAAGAGATCTGAATCAAAAATACGGAAAGGCGAAAGTATATAGTTGATCTCTGGAAATCGATGTACGGATTTCTTGTTTGTTTCAAGCGGATTATTATTTAGCAAATCCTGATAGTAAGATGAATCGATGCTGAAATGTGAACTATCGGTATTTTTTGTAATCGACATCCGACTTTCAAGCGCAGGATCGCCGCGCGCAGTAACTTCATCTTGGAAGTCTCTGGCATAAAGGGTGTCGCTAACTAGATTCAAATCAAGGTTGTGATAAAAATTATAGGGCAGCTCATAGTGATGCTTGTATCTACCAAACCATCGGTCTAAGAGCTTCCGGTTGGGGTTGTAATCAACCTCGGTACCACTCCCAGAGCCGATTGTGCGAAGACGATCTTCTTTGGAAAATGAAAAGACTCTGTCTTGCAAAAAGCCGAAATCAAATTCCCCCCGACTTTCCGGTGAAATCAGATAGCGATGATTGATTAACCCTTTCAAACCGCGTTTGGCGTAGCTTTTTGCAGTAAAAGTAATATCTTTATTATCTGCCGTTGCCCAAAAGAAACTTTGATTATAAATGAACCCACTTGCTTTACTAAATGCATAGGTTGGGAACAGAAGGCCTGTTTGACGTTCACTTTTTAGTGGTACGACAAGATACGGAAGCCACATTATTGGTAAATTACCAATTCGTATAACCGAGTTTTTTATATAAGCATAATCGCCGACTTCGGCATTTACTTTGGAACCACTAATGCTCCACGCTTCCGGGCAAGTTTGACAAGAAGTGTATCGCCCCTGAAGGGTTTCAAATTCCATGGGACCTATTTTTCGAATGCGTTCACCTTCAAAAATAATTTGTCCGACTTTGACAAAGCCGTTATAAATTTCTCCGGTATTGCTGCTGTAATCTAGCTTGAGAGCCTCGCTTTCAAGACTCGCCTCCGGGCTGATTAATATGACGTGTCCCCTGGCCTCAATGATTTTCGTTTTTGTATTAATGACGGCACTATCACAGGAAATGTGCTGTCCCTGATAGACGACTTGGACCTTATTCTTTAAAATAATTTTTTGTCCGCCATCAAGACGCTGGATTGTGGCATCCTCAGCATCGAAGATAATCCCTTCCTTGGTCTGTGTTGTTTCCGCCACGACGCCTTGAGTGAATAAAAAAAGAAGGCTAAAAATTAAATTCATCTTCTTGATGCAGTAAAATCATTCGCGAAGGAACTGTTCTATGGAATTCGTCCATCAGTTCTTCAAAAAAGAGGGGTTTAAAGTGAGAGAC
>CAUJEF010000058.1 GCA_963169515.1 Bdellovibrionota bacterium | reverse complement strand
AAAAATAAATTTACGATCTTGATTTTTTCCTTTGATCGTAGAGGGCATCGACAAATGCTTTTCTTTCTTTGTCTATATTAACCAACTCGGCATCGTTTGTCCGTGCTCGAAATTCTTTAACCTCTACCGCGACGGTTTTCTTTTCCATCTGCAGGTTCTTTGGCGATGGAAGATCTTGCAACGCCTTGTTAAATCGCTTTAATCGATCTTCTGTCTGCTGTGATGACTGTTTAAAAAATTTAAGGCCAGCCCCTTGAGTACCAGTTGGCCCGTGCTCTGGGTTGTAGACAATCCCGCCGTCCGACGATGCTGCTTCTTGCTCGCCGGGGTTGTAGAGTACGCCCGTGTTCGTAGTTTTCAGACCTTTAAAAATTTTTATACCTTCGCCTTCCTTTTCATTTTTAAAAAGTCCGAGCTTTTCAATTTTTTCAACAAGGCGTGCTTCATTGAAGCCCACCCACTCTCCTAAAATTTTCAACATTAAAAGAGGATGAATGGGTTTCGGTATAAATGCATCTGCACCACCGGCCGGCTGTCTGGAACCCGGATTTAATAAAACCATCCCCAAAAGGTCCGCTCTGTCTTCTTTCTGTTGGGCAAGAATGTCTACGCCCTTTAAATCTTTAATCGTCTCGGAAACAATAAGTACTGTAGGATGAAAACTCATCATGATATCACTAAGGCCTTTTGTTTTTTGGGTAGACATTGCATCAAATCCCACTTTTTTGAGTAGTGTCTCGATGTAAAGCAATTCATTGTAGTCCTCAAGCAGCAGAAGAATTCGTTTCAAATTGTCTCCGTCGAATAAGTAATCAAAATAGTGACCTGCCTTGTCCTTAACTATTATATTGTACAAAACTTTTTAAATAATTAAACTTCATGTTTTTAAATTAGCCATCCGTCAGTACTTTTTTGAGTATTTGACTTTAGTTTCACCATTGGTAGTTTGGACCTCTATGCAAGTAAGCGGTTTCACCATAGTCCGGAACGCACGAATCATGGGTTATCCCATCGTGGAAGCGATCAAAAGCGTCCTGCCGTTGGTTGACGAATTTATAGTCGGCTTAGGACCCTGTGAAGATGATACCTTAGGGATGATTCAATCTATTGGAGACCCCAAAATTCACGTTTTTAAAACAGATTGGTCGCCCAAAGTCTCTGGGGGAAAAATCTTGAGTGAAAAGACCAATGAAGCCCTAATGCGTTGCAGAAACAATTGGTGTATCTATATCCAAGCCGATGAAATCCTGCACGAAGTAGATTATCCAAATATCCGAGCTGCCCTGGAAAAACACGACAATAGCCCTGAGGTTGAAGGTCTTTTATTTCGGTATGTTCACTTTTACGGGGGATATGACGTCATAGCGACATCGCGCAAATGGTATCGGTACGAAGTGCGAGCTGTGAAGAAAAATAGCGGGATTCAAAGCTGGAACGATGCCCAAGGCTTTCGCGTAAATAGCCGAAAACCCAAAGTGGCGCACGCCAATGCACGGGTATATCATTATGGTTGGGTAAAACCACCAATACAAATGGGGGAAAAGAAAAAACGCTTGGATCAGCTTTGGCACGGGAACAAGAAAGACTCAGAAAATGAAAGTTTCGACTTCAAAAAATCCTACGGCCTAAGGAAGTTTACGGATCAACACCCACAGGTTATGGACGAAAAAGTTCGCATGCAAAACTGGAAATTTAATTATAAAATGAGAATGAACGAATGGACCTTGCAAGATATAAACTGTTTTTTAAGCGATTGTATAGAAAAGCTTTTTAATTATCGTATCGGAGAATACAAAAACTATTGTCTGGTCAAAGGAGCCTCGAAATGACAAAAGAAAGAATCGAAACGGTTAAGTTACCAACACGAAAATGTGTGATCAAGACAGATCGCACGGAAGTTCGTGTCGGTTCAAGCGAAAAACTTGCTGTGATCGCAGGCCCCTGCGTGATCGACAGCGAAGAACTGATCATGAAGACCGCACGACAGCTGGTGGATATTTGCGAGCGTTTAGACATCGGTCTTATTTTTAAAAGCTCTTACGAAAAAGACAACCGCGGAACAGAAAAAAATTGGAAAGGTCCTTTAGCTGAAGAAGGTTTGAAAATTCTTGCTAAAGTTCGCAAAGAATTTGGCATCCCCGTGCTAAGCGACATCCATAGACACGAAGACGTTAATGTCTGCGCAGAATACCTGGATGTGATTCAAGTTCCCGCTTATTTGTGCCAACAGACATCTCTTGTAATGGCGGTCGGAGCCACGAAACGGGCCGTGAACGTGAAAAAGGGGCAATTCTTAGCTCCTGAAAATATGGCCGGTATCGTAAGCAAATTGAAATCTGTCGGCAGCACAAACTATATGCTGACAGAACGAGGTGCTTGTTTCGGGTACAATCGTTTGGTCGCAGATATGCGGTCCATTCCAATTATGCAACAAGCGGGCGCTCCTGCTGTATTCGATGCGACCCATGTGATTCGATTGTATGGAATTCCGAGTGCTGATCCAGCCGGCGGCGAACCACGGTTTGTGCCACACCTAACCTTGGCAGCCGTTGCAGCGGGGGCAGACGCATTGTTTTTAGAGACTCATCCCGACCCAATGTCTGCCGGATGCGATGGAGCTTCCCAGTTGAATATTCGCTATTTTGAAAAACTTGTAAAAAAAGCAATTGAAATTCGAAAGGTTATTGGAAGTCCTGAAAACGTGGGCGAATACACCTATTAATGGATTTTAAAAACTGGCGTGCCATGTTTTATGTTTTTCGAGAAACCCTTCCGGGATTTCTCATGGGACTCGTAGTTTTCATTTCTATTTTACTCATGTTTCAAGTACTGCGACTGACCGAGTTCATTTTGGTCCACGGTGCCTCACTGGCCATGGTTACAGAGCTTGTGACCTATATGTCCATTAGCTTCTTGCCCGCTATTTTACCCATGAGCGTAATTTTTTCTGTTCTAATGACCTATGGCCGCCTCAGCACTGATTCTGAAATCGTTGCCATGAAGTCACTTGGGGTCAATATGTGGTCACTGACTGCGCCCGCCGTTGCAATTGGACTACTGGTCGCTCTCCTTTCTGCCATGTCATCATTTTATGTTGGCCCCTGGGGTAACCGAAAATTCGAAGTTCTCATGTCACAAATGGGTAGCAAAAAAGTCACCGCAGCTATCCGGGAAGGGGCGTTTGCTGAAGGCTTTTATGATCTTGTCGTGTATGCAAATCAAGTCGACGAAAATGAAGGTATCTTAAAGGATGTCTTCATCTACGATGAGCGAAAAGGGAATATGCCTGTCACAATAATTTCCAAAAAAGGCATCGTCTTAAATAATAAAAACAATTCCTCATCGACTTTGCGCCTGCTCGATGGAAGCATTCACAGAACAAATGACGAGGTCTATACTAAAATTAACTTTAAGACATACGATATTTATCTTACAAACCCAGGACAAATCCAGATCAAGGACAAATCCCCCCCGTCCATGCAATTGGGAGAACTCCGAAATGCATTGAAAACCGTCAAAGTACCATCGGCAAAAATCAAACTTGAAGCCGAATTCCATAAACGCTGGGCCATCACGCTGATCTGTTTTGTTTTTTCGCTCTTTGGGGTTGGCTTGGGAATAGTAACACAAAGACGAACCCAGCGCTCTAGCGGGTTTGTCCTATCGATTGCTCTGATCGTAGTGTACTGGATTTTGCACATTTCTATGGAAAGTATTGCTCGAAATGGATACCTGCCCCCGTCAATTGCTCTCTGGATTCCATGTACCATTTTCTTTTTAGCTGCGCTTTATTCCCTGAAACGAATTTGGCGCATCTAGCGGACACATTGGTCACAAAGATTTGTATTCCAACCATTCTTTTTCTAAATGACCCATACAAGATGCCAAATCTTTCTGACTTTGATAAATCTGTTCGTAGCCATCTAGCACAAGAATGTTCCGGGCGTTTTGCTCTTCTCCAAGCAACCCAATTCTATGCAGCTCTGATTTGACCCCATAAATTTCCGATTTCAGATCGTGAATTTCAGACTTAGTTCCATGGATTTCAGACCTGACCTCTTGAACCTCTGCTTTTACGGCATGGATTTCAGACCTGACCTCTTGAATTTCAGACTTTAAGTCATGAAACGAAACTTTTAGAAGCTCCTTTAGCTCATCACGAAACTCAAAAAACATCGACTGTGTAACATGCACATCAGATTTTTTCTTTGGAGCTACCTTCTTAATTTTCATCATGGCCTCATATAAATAGCAAATTTATCAAAAATATGGCAATTACTAAAAAAATATTCCAATAACCATACCCCTAGTGCTTTTAGCTGTGCGACAAATCCATTAGCATCTTAAGATCAATCGAATCACGAATTGGAAATGCGCCATTAAAAAGAAGGTCTACGCTTCCCCGAAAATTTTGATCATTGGGAAAGGCCGGAAGAACACAAACAGATTGGCTATTTTCGATCGCAAGGCGTGCAGTCATGGTTGAACCACTACGCAATCGGGCCTCAACAACAAGCAGGCATTTCCCCAGCCGTGCTATCATCCGATTACGCTCTAAAAAATGATGTTTCCTCATCGCTTGGAAGGGTGAATATTCGCTCACAACAGCACCCCCATGTTCTATGATTTTCTTCTTCCATTCGCTAAATTCAGACGGATACGTTTCCTTAAGTCCTGACGGTAAAAATGCAATGGTTGGCGTATTGTTTCTTAAACAAATGGCGTGGGCCCTTTGGTCAATTCCGCGGGCTGCCCCGCTCACCAAGCAAAGCCCACCGCGCACCAATGGAGCCAAATGTTGATCCATCCATTCCAAGCTCTTCGGTGATGGATACCGACTTCCAACAACAGAGAGCAATTTATTGTTCTTCCAACATGAAGTACCCTCAAAAGACAAAAGAATTGGTGGCTCGTTTAACAAATAAAATTCTTTGGGGTAGTCCTCTTCACCGTAACACACGATAGAACTCTTATTTTTTTCAAGCCAAGCAAGAATTTTAATCCCTTCCCGAAACCAAAATGGACGTTCCCGTACGAAATCCTTCAATGGCCCCCTTGGCAGCTCAAATAATAGCTTTTCTGGATAACTCACAAGGTAATCATGGGCTGAAAAATGAAGAAATGTTTCTACATCAAATTTGGGGGTGAGCATCCGGAGGGTCGCGAGTAAGTATTTCCATTGCATAAAAGGTTACTATGCAAGATCGAATGCCAGGTTTACTCCCCTTCGTCTATATTTTCTTCTTCTGTAAGGTCGGAATCCGAATTTTCGTCCGCCGGCTGGCCTTCGTCCAATTGCTCGTCAGATTCATCAATTTCCTCTTGGACCGCATCGTCATCTTCTTGCACATCGGCTGCCTCATCGGCGTCCTCTTGTGCGTCGATATCCGAGTCAGATTGATTTGATTTTGCTTCTTGATCTTGTTTCATGTTCAGGGACTCAGTTTTTAATTCATTTTCAATATCATTTGTGCTTACCGCGTTGAAAGTATTATCACCCGCGTAGTCCCCTGGAAGGATTTCCATCGCCGCCTTAAGAACAACTCCCGTTGATCGGTTTGGCGTCACGCTGATAATTTTTGCAACACCGATCGGAGCCTCTTCATGAGTTACAAGGGTATCTGGGTTTCTAAGTTTTTCACGTTTCAAAATCCGCATCATTTGTCCAACCTCGACACCTTCTTCTTCGCCCACATTGAAATAGACAATCGACGCTAAGCCTAAAATTTTTCGATCGCCGTCAAACTCCCCGCCAATGACTTGGCCTGACACTTTTGCAAAATTATCTGTTATCGTGGCATCGCAAATTTCAATGTTCCCCTCTTTAACTCGGCTCCCAACGCGAACTGGGTTTATGGTCTTTTTCACAATTGCCTTGTAAAGATTCCGAGAGGGATTCACAAGCTCTGTGAGCTCCATTTCACCTTCGACTTCCACTTCAATGCCTGCCGAACTACCAAAAAGCGAATTGGGGTCCGTTACCTTTTGCCCTAAGTGGAAAGAATAATATCTTTTTCCAACGGCTCCGTCTGGGACAGACACATACACATTTTGAAACAACGACGCTATGGATTTATTACCTTCGGCCTGGAGTACTTCCCCATCAGAATCCGGTTCGGTTTCGACTATGTAGGTATGAAGATCTAGCGTCGGTTTTGAATATTTGTCTTTTGTTTCGTCGAATGTAAAACCATCCCGATCAAAATTATTTTCTTTTTTTGTTGCAGTCAGGTACGGCAAGCTTTTTGGAATTTTCATTAACACAGGGCGGGATTTGAAAGTCGGGGGCGGAATTACCGGCACAGTTGTATATTGCGGGGCATTTGGATCCGCATTTGCCACCGGAGCAGCTCCCGGCACAGCTGGCCCACTTGGTATAGAGGGACTGTTCGCAGTTGCGGCAATTTGGAGCGCTGGCGGCGATTCAGTTGTGCCCGGTACAAACCTGAGTTCGTACCCAGGCTTAATTATGTGAGGATTTGTGATCGCGCTGTTTAATTGCCAAATTTTAGGCCAATAGTATCCATTTCCAAACAAAGTCACACTAATATCCCACAATGTGTCGCCCTGTTGAATAGCATAGGTTTCATTAATCTTTTCGCCGGCTATTTGTGACCACTCATCATCGGTCATCGCTTGTGAATAGTATTGCTGATAAATATTATTCCAGCGATCTTCAATGTCATTCTGAGCCCAAGCCCCTTGAACGCACAAAAAGAATATTAAATATTTCACTTAACCTCACCCATCTTGCGGATTCGGTCCAATGCCATCCCTGCCATGGCATGGCCCGGGTAAATATCCTTCACGTTGGTATACATTTTTGATGCGAGGGCTTTGAGATTCATTTTTTCGTAAATCTGCCCTTTCATAAAAATTGTATTTGGAACCAATGTGCTTTTAGGCTTTAATTTTAAAAAATTATTCGCGGTATACAAAGCATTGTTGTATTGGTCGCCTTCGTACTGAAGTTGAATAAGCCAATGGTAAATCGCATCTAAATTGTCGCTTTGCGGCTGATTAGATTGCAATATTTTTACGGCTTCTTTCAAGCGGGGAATATCCTTTGTCTCATACGCCTTCCTTGCTTGGTCAAATACCAGCTCATCGAACTCTGGAAATTGCGTTACAGCAGACCGTTTAGGCTGTTTACCATGATTTTTTTGATCTTTCAGCGCTTGGATTAAAATATCGTTCTGAGTTTTCAAATCAAACAGTGTTGCCTCTAATTTATTGATTTTTTTATAAGCTTTCAGTTCCCGGTTTTCGAAAGCTTTTTTTTGAACAATAGGCATTTGTTTTTTTGTGTGCGCGCACGCCAATAATAACAATGGTAGGAGAATAACAAATCGTTCGAACATCCTTGTTCCCTTCCGAAAAAAAATCCTCTCCCTATATGGTAAGGATGCGTCAATTCGGATGCAACCATAGAATTTATGGGTGCGCTTTATGCTCTTGTTAGACTTATCCACATGATATGTGGACTACCTCACTTTCTAGACCTTGGACTCGGTAATTTTCAAGGGTTTCAACGGATTGCATGATTTTTCAGCCATCCTAAGTAATTAAAATAACTAGATATTTTTTGAATTAACACAAACTCTTAACATATTTCTCACACATCTTAAATCCGACCATCGGACACTAAAACAATCAGAACGCATTAATAGCACTAATCTGGCACATAACTACTGCTAATTGATTTAAGTATGTGGTTAATAACAATTTTAGCAGTCATAGTGTGGAATTTCTCATCAAACTCTCTGATGAATAATTTAGCAAAAATATCAGAAATCCCTCATCGTTTTTGCATCGAACAGGCACCAACATCAGATTACCAAGAATTTTATCAGGCGATCGTGTGCGGCTCACAACTTTCCGAAAGTTTTTTTAAGATTTTTTTGAGAAATTGTGGGCTGCTTCACCTGATTGTTGTATCTGGATCACATCTTATTTTTCTTGGTTTTTTTATTGACAAGGTCTTTCGTGGAAAAATCCAGTTCCACTGGAAGTTTTTATTACTGCTTACGTACGCGCTCATCTCCGCCGCACAACCACCCGTCATACGCGCACTCATAGGCCTGTGCGTTCATCACATCAATGATACGAAAAGATTTTTTTGGACAAGCCAACAACAAATTTGGATTTCGATGATACTTTCACTTGGGCTATTTCCCGAATGGATAACCTCGGTTTCATTCTTATTAAGTTCTACGGCAGCGTTAGCCTTGTGCCTTTGTAGTAAACTGACGGGCTTAAAAAAACATTTATCGATCTATCTGTTGCTATTGCCCGTTTTGCTGCCGCTAAATCCACCACATCCTTTGACTGCGCTGTCAAATGCTTTTGTAGCTCCGCTTTTGGGATTGGTTTTATTTCCCTTGTGTGCCTTAAGTTTTATTTTTCCAATTGCAAGCCTAGTAGATTGGTTATGGTTTGCATTAAACAAATTTCTTTCAAAATTTTCTGAATATCTGCCACCACTGTCCCCCATTTCCATTTCAAAACCGACGCTGTGGGTTTATGTCATGGCCTTAAATCTTTTTGCAATTTTCTTTTTCACATACCGACGGAGAAAAAATGCAGTTCAAAGCTAAATTTATGTTTCCTTTGTTACTTTTTGCAGCTGTACCTATTAATCTTGATAGGGAAAAAGAATTTATTGTCTGGAATGTTGGCCAAGGTTTGTGGTCCACCTTGGTTGAGCCCTCAAAATGTCTTCATTTTGATATGGGCGGTGAATACATGCCCCTAAAACCAGTTCAAGAATTATGTTACGAAAAGCAAAACATTATTTTCCTAAGCCATGAAGACTGGGACCACATTGGCTTTGTTAAAAAAGTAGCCCGTACTTTACCCAAAACGTGTTTGGTTCCGCCCCATACAACAAAAAAAAGTTTTACTAAGAGCCTTGTTAAATCACTTCTTCCCTGTCCAGAAATCCCACTGGTCCAAAAAATAGATTTGAATTTTTATAAGACCACAAACGATTCCAGTCGAATTATCGAAACTGAAAATATCCTTCTTCCAGGGGATTCCACAGCCTGTATGGAAAAAAAATGGTGTTACCTCTTAAAAGGAATAGATCGGGTAAGAGTATTGGTGTTAGGCCACCACGGAAGTCAGACGAGCACATCACAGCATCTTCTGGATAAACTATCCCATTTGAAACTGTCCATCGCCAGCGCGCGTGAGCAGCGCTACGGGCACCCCCACGCCATTGTTCGTAAGCGCCTAAAAAAAAACGGTATCCCCTTGCTGCGCACTGAAGACTGGGGACATATTCGAATACAGCTACCGCTGTGAGTTTCGTCTATGAAAGCGCATTGATTCTGTGACGCGCCCCTTCGTCTCCATGAGAATCCTAAATGTCCGTATTTCGGACATAGCATTCTTAATACAAATTTAAAATCCATTTGAATGGCACCAATAATTTGCAACTACCATGGTGCCGAGGCTCAGGTTAGCTTCGGACTATGGTAGGTCCTCCTTGGAGATAGGGGGCGATATGAAACGTAAGAAAGCTTACCGGCTTTGTTATGCTAATTATCGGAAGGTTCTCCGTAAACTTAACGGCCTTTGGAGCGTTGTACGTTGGTTCGTTCTTCTTTGGAAGTTGGTTTATTTTCTTTATGAAATGCTGAGGTAGTCCTAGGGCGGGCTTGGAACTCTAAATTCTTTAGCTAAAACCCAAGGGGTTGATCGGGACCTCGGCGCTTAAAAAAACTCTTCCGTCTTGATACCGAAGGTTAAGTAATCAGTGGCCAAGATTGCCGATTTTCTTGTTTAGCTACAGCTAAAGATCAACGTGATAGAATTACTAGATTTAACTATTGTGACCAGTTATGTGCAGTGCTTGCTGCGCAAGCTTTTGGATTCGCTCAAGGCATTGAAACAGGATGTTCATCTGAAAATTCCGTACAAGGAAAACGTCCGGGCGGTGCTCGGGCCGGGCTATCTTAATGCCAACTCAATCCGGTCAGTATCAAACGTGACACCAGAATCCACCTTCTCCCACTGGTCGGCAACTTTTTTGTAAACGATCCAATACGGTACAGCAGAAATATCCATTTCTTTGCTCAACGTCCCTTGGGGATCAAACAGTACAGGTACAGTAACTTTTTGTTTTTTTACATAATGCTCAACGCGATCACGTTCAGTGTCTAGGCTCACTGTTGTAATTGAAACATTCTTGTGGGCTTCTTGAAACTTGGGCAATGCCGTAATCAATTTTTCACTGCAGTTTGTGCACCAAGTGGCCCAAAAATAAATTAATTTTTTGTCTGTCTGTGCCGCCTGTTGGGCCACACCAATAGACAACAGTCGATTCGGCAATGCTGCATTCACAGATGTACACGCAAACAATATAATAAAAAGTATTTTCATTCTTCGTCCTCCCATGGGCCCGTCCACGTTTTTAATTCTTCAAGTGTGGTTTCTTTTTGTTCAACGTAAACAATACCTTTTTGAGGGGTATTGATCAAAACACACGGAAAAACCTTTTCCGGACAAAAGCGATTAAATAAATTTGATTTTTCCTCATAAGCTACAGGCCACCGAACCTTGTGAAACAATTTCCATTCGTGAGCTTCACTTTGAGTAACTCCGACTAAAAGAGAGTACAAATTGATTTTTGTGGGGATGCCGCTCGGGTTTTTAATAGATTCCTGAATCATTTTAACCTCGGCTATGCACGACATACAAAATTCGAGGCCAAAAATAATTACGGTTGGAACCTCTGCGTCTTTATCCAGATCTAACTCGGTCCCATCGCTCACTGCCAATTTGAGCCCATCCAATGTTTGGCCAAAAGGTTTTGAATTTAAAGGATTATGAATATCATAGGGCATTTTTGAGCCGCATGACACAAGCAAAAACAATAGAAAATACTTTATTGATTCCAAATCAGCCCCCCGCGCACAGAATAGTCTGAGAGTTGGGTGTTCGTCTTCGCATACGCTCCCTGTAGCTCCACATCAAACGCTCGACTAATAGAATACTTTGCGCCCAATCCAAAATGATCACTTCCCACTTGGAGCTCACTTCCCGTCCATGGATTAAATTCACGCTCTACATTCAAAGCATAGGAACCACTAAGCAGCAAATCAAACACAGGCTCGTAGGTAACAATCATTTCGCCACCAACCACAGAATAGTAACCCCGGTCATCCTTCAAGGGCTTTGACCGATCTTCTGCTTTATAATTTAATTTCAATTGAGAAAATAGGTGTGACGTAAATGCATACCCCTGTTTGATAGCTACACCGAAATTGATTGGGCGATCATTCACTTTCTGAGATGTCGATAGTTCGACCGCGCCCTTCCAGTTTTTATTAAAAATTTGTTCATAAAATACTGCGTACTCATGGGAAAAAACTCTTATGCTTTTTTGAGTCAAAATAAAGCTTTGATTGTAATAGTAAGATTCTGGACGGTGTTGATCGACATACTGAAGGCGCGTCCCCACAGCCGATCCGAACCAGGAAAATTTATAAACAGCGCGCGCTCCATTTTGAAAATAGGGACTGGAAGACAAATACGTATGCCCGCCCAGGCTCACGCTATGGTCACCGTGACCATAATCAAATTGAGCACTCGATATATATTCAGCAAAGTTTTGGCCGACAGTAGATTCAAACTGTCCTGTCGAATTTAAGACTTTGGCATAATTTGCATTCTGTGAAGTCAGTGATCCTGAAATCCCCAGGCCTGGCAGAATACTCTCATTCTGGTATCCAACTGTTTGGCTTTGACAGGAACCGTTATTTTCAGCCGTTGTTAGATAGTTTCCCATCTCAAATGAACGATAGTCATAGTTCAAGCTGAACTTTTTAGAGGACGCAAACATCGGCCCACTGTACAACAGAAATAAAAGTATTATTTTGCACATACCGAACAACTCTGGTTTCCAACGCCCTTGCCGTCGATATCCATAGTTGTGAGATAGCGACTCGAACCAGGAACCAATGGCGAATTCAAATCCATGGCCGGATGGTTTAACCGGCCCTGGTCAATGTGCTGAAATCGAGCACAACCCGCAAAAAGCAAGAGTCCAAAAAGCAAACGAATCATTCGTGGATCAGGCCTTTGATTGTAGCAACGTCTTCGGCGCTGTAGCTGCCCACATGCTTCCAAAGAATTTTTCCATCGCGGCTGACCAGATAACTTGTCGGAACGTAACCTGTTTTATACAAACTCCAAGCAGCTCTTTCAGAATCAATTGCTGTATCAAAATTGATAACTTCTTTATTGTCTTCGATGTATTTCAAACTTAATTCCATTTCTTTGTCGATAAGGACCAACCGTGTCGTGGCAAGATTTGCAATATCTGAAGACAGCTTGCTTAAAATTGGCAAGTTTGAATTACATGCCGGACACCAAGTGGTACCAAATTCTATCAAAAGATATTGGTTGGGCTGATTTGTCAGCAAAATAGATTTGTTGATTTTTATGTTATCAACCGTCACTTGAAGTACCGAAGCATCCACAGCGGTATCGCCAACAACTGGCCCCGGAAATTCATCTGCAAAACCGTGCATTGAAACAAGTAAGCCAAATAAAGCTATAACTAATCTAGACATATCTCCCCCTTAAGCCATTCTATGGCAAATCATAGAAATATTCTCAATTAATTGGGGAAAATGTCTACCTATCTTTATAAATACGACGCGGGAAATCCAATTCTGTTAACGTAGTTTCCGCTGTATTTATACTTTATACGGTCGATATTCCATGTTTAGATCATGTGCGACTGGCTCATAACAAACGTAACCGCCATACACATTTAACCCATGATACAGGGGTTTGTAGCGTGCAACCGCATCCTCAACACCCATCGCTGCAAGTATTGAGGCGTATTTGAATGTTGCATTTGTCAATGCATAGGTCGAAGTTCTTGAAACAACGCCCGGCATATTGGGAACGCAATAGTGAATCACTCCGTCAACTTCGTATGTCGGAACCGCGTGACTTGTTGGGCGACAGGTTTCAATACAACCGCCTTGATCGACAGCGACGTCAACAATAACAGAACCCTTGCCCATTGTTTTTACCATTTCTTTGGTGACAAGTGTTGGCGCCTTATGACCAGTTACGAGTACCGCACCGATCAAAAGATCAGTCTTTGCAACTGTTTCTTCGATGTTAGTGATATTTGAGTACAATGTAGTAATTCGACCGCCAAAAACATTATCCAAATATTCCAGTCTTGGAGTATTCACGTCTAAAACCGTAACATTAGCGCCCAATCCAACAGCCATCTTCGTAGCGTTAATGCCCACAATACCGCCGCCGATTACTGTCACATTTGCACGGTGAACGCCAGTAACACCACCCAAGAGCACGCCCTTGCCACCCATATTTTTTTGCAGATATATCGCTCCCACCTGAGTTGCCATACGGCCAGCGACCTCGCTCATTGGCACAAGCAGCGGCAAGCTTCCGTCGGAATTTTGGATCGTTTCATAGGCAACAGCTTTTACTTTGCGTTCAGCCAATACCTTTGTAAGTTTTGGTTCTGCTGCCAAATGAAGATACGTGTAAAGAATCAAATTTTCTTTAAGAAGATCGTATTCTTCAGGAAGAGGCTCCTTCACCTTTACGATCATTTGAGCCTTTTCATAGACTTCTTTTTTTGTGTCCAAAATGGTCGCGCCAACTTTTATGTACGTTTCATTTGAAATACCGCTGCCGACACCTGCGTCTTTTTCAACAAAAACTTTATGACCTTCAGCGACCAACTGCCGAACGCCAGCTTCTGTCATTCCAACACGGTTTTCTAAATTTTTGATTTCTTTTGGTACACCGATAATCATATTTCTAACCTCTTAAACTCGTTTAGCCTCGCGCAAATGGAGTTTGATTGAATTTTTCTAAAATTTTTGAAAGAATCCATTTTTAACCCCGCAGCTCCGGAGACGTCAACTGAAGTTCATGAAGGCCGCATTTAGTTTTTTATCTGCTTTATCTGTCTTGCTGAGTTGCGGCATGGCTAAAAGCCTGCCGCCCGAAGGATTAGAATCTTTCGCTCTAATTGGTGGTGGGCAACCAGCAAAATCACTTACCGCTAGTATTGGGTTTGTAAATCCTCGCTGGACTGGCGATCATGAAACATTCAACTTTTATTTTGGAAGCCCCACCTACTCTGGGGGATATTTTACTTACGGTGCAAGCGTAACTGTTGGAAACAACTTTGGTGATCGGGATGCTTATTTTGTGCGCCACGATTTCCAAATTTTTGAAAAGGCCTCTCTTAGTTTAAAAATTCTCCATGAGGATTACAAATACATCCCAAGCGGACATGACTCCGTTGCCATCGAATTCAACAATTATTTTGCTTGGACCGATCGATCTGGGTCTTATTTATCATTCGGCATTTTTAACAAATGGAATAAATATCAATGGAACGGTCCATGGTGGGCTCCAATGTATCTCAACACAAATGATTCCTACGCGTTTTTCACAGCCGCCGCCGGATTTAAAAAAGGCTTGGGTGAAAAAAGCTTCTGGACATTTGATGCTAATACTCGGGACCCATTTTCTTACTACTCCCTTGATCACGTTGCCTTTGATCTTAATTTTAATATTAGTGTTGGCGAAGTTTCATTTGTGCGCCTTCTTATGGGAGTTCGCACAAGCGCGCTCTGGATGGGAGCGGCAACACCGGCTTCCTATTACACAATGCTCGGTCTATACACCCAGTGACATTTGAATCCCGGAAAGGTCGGTCCATTTGAAAAAATATTTATTGCTTGTCTTGTGCGCTTGTTCGACATTGCCAAAAACCCCCACCGTCAAAACAGAACGTGAGAATTTATTTCCTAATGGAACCTACGAACAAAGAATCGATCTTACAGTGACTTCAACTGGCACCACTCCACCTAAAGAGTTTAGCTTTAGTGGAGTACTGCAACTGAACAAAAAAAAGGTTTAGCCCTAGGCCTATCTCCCCTTGGGACTGTGGAATTCAAACTAGAAGACGATGGTAAAAATATAAAAATTCAAATTTTTCAAGATAGTATGGAAAAGATCAAACCCAGCATTAAAAACTACTATATGGCCTTGCGAAAGTTTTTGAGAGCAAAGCAATCTCGAGATAAAGAAAAAATACTGACATGGGAAGCCTCTAACGACCTGGGCTTGCCTACAAAATTAACGAGTGACGACCACGCTTTTCAAATTAAACGATATGATGAAAGATCCATACCCGCTGACATAAAAGTTTCGGGCGATCATTTCGTTGTGCGCATTCGAATCACAAGCTACGAAGAAATTTAAGGGAAGTTCACGACCTGCGTAGAAATACTATTACCATTCACTGTGACACGGACAAAGTGCTGAAACTCTCCAATGTCCTGAAGATCATTTGCCCCGCCAGTCACAATATAGCGAGTACGGCCCAATACAATGGATTCGTAGCCGTGGTAGTGACCTGAAAACATCAGGTTCACATTATATTTGTAGAGTAACGTCTTTAAAATTGCGATCTCTTCGTCAGAATCCAAACGAAATAGCCCCCCAAAATACCCATCAAAAACTGGGAAGTGGGTCACCACCACCTTCAGTGGCTGAGAAGTTGATCGTAAGTCATTTTCCAACCATTCTAACTGCGCTTGACCCAATATTCCGCTGGCTGAATCTAAAATTGAAAAGTGAACATTATCTGCGTCAAAGGAATAAATACTTTTTCCAATTTCTGTTCGATAATCATGCCAACCGTTAAAAAAAACGTCATGATTTCCAATTGCCACCCTCCACAACCCAGGGAATCCCCCCGTTTCCATAACATTCTTAAAAACTCGGTACTGCCCATCTTTACCCGTATTCGTAAGATCCCCTGTAACCACAATAAACGAATCACCACCCGAAAGAGCTTTGGCCACCATCGGGGTGATAATACCCCCGCCAGGGCTACCGACGTGGGTGTCTCCCATGACAGCAAATGAAAAGGCGTTCACTCCCGGCGGATCTATATCGGTTGGCTGGTATAAATTTCCATGGAAGTTGTCTTGAATTCGCTCATCTAGAATGTCGAGCTGCAGGTTTGTACACGAAGCATGGACAAAAAGAAATACGGGAACAAAAATCACAAATATTGCCATCATGTTTTTCATGAGTATTGGGAATGAAGTTTTTGAAAATGGACACTGGGATCGGAACCAAGCTCTACAAATTTAACACAATCTTGTGATTGGATAATTTTATGGATAAATTTATTCATCAAATCGTGTCCGGTTTTATAAAGCACAATATGGCCCATCAATGGCGCTCCCAAAGTGACAAGATCGCCCAGGGTATCTAAGATCTTGTGCCGAACAAATTCATCTTTAAAACGCAGCCCCTCTGGGTTGATAACTTTATCCGCATCCAGAACCACGGCGTTTTCAAGCCCCCCCCCCCTAATAAGCCCTTTTGCCTTCAAGGCCTCCACCTCTTTTAAGAACCCGAATGTCCTTGCTGGCGCAACCTGTGTTTGAAATATGTGTTCGTCAATATCCAAGTCCAGGGTTTCGTCACCAATTACGGGATGTGGAAACGAAATCGTACACGTAATGCGAAGACCGTTATATGGAACAACATAGACGTGCTTGTCGTCTTCGCCCAAATAAATAGGTTGGGTCACGTAAGCATATTTTCGGGTATGATCTTGTTCAACTATGCCAGCTTGAAAAATTGCGTCCAAAAATGGCTTGGCGCTCCCATCCCCAATTGGAATTTCAGGTCCCTCTAGTTCAATGACAAGATTATCAATGCGAAGAGCCGACAAGGAAGACAAGCAATGTTCCACGGTTGAAACCGAAAAGTGAGCCCCACCCAAAGTCGTCGCGCGCGACGTTGCTTGCACGTTTTTCGCTTGAACAGAAAGAGATGGCTGTCCCTTTAGATCTTTACGAACAAAATGAATTCCAAAATTAGGGGGTGCGGGGCAGAATGAAAGGGTCGCGGGTTCCCCCGTATGAAGGCCAATGCCTTTAACTGTGGCTTTCTTTTGAATCGTCCTTTGATAGAGCATTTGATCTTCAGACTAGAATACTTGTACGGGACAGACAAGCTCTAAGTCCAACTCTCTATTTATTATGGCAACCTTAGGTAGTACCCAGACTTGAGAATGGTCCACCCATTATATTAGAATAAAGATATGAAAACGATGCTCATCATGCTGACTTGTTTTTCCTTAGCCGGATGCGCGACAGACGATCGCGTCTCAACTTCAAATGGGGACGGAACCGGATCCACCGCACACCCTGCTGCCGATATCGGAAACAGTTTTAACGTGGGCGCACCACGTACTATCCGTGAGCGCCGAGCGGATCCGAATTCATTTTTCTTTAAGGAATGTTCGGAATCCGGAAACAGCGTGCACTACTCAAAAACGTCTTATTACTGTAACTGACTATTACGACTGATTATTACAACTGGCCCTTCGCTTTATTCACAGAGTTCGCATCAAGCCCCTGACCTTCAAGGGCCAAAATAAACTTAGCAAAGCCCTCCACTTGCTCATCCAAAAGTTTCAACAGGAATTGGTCGCTTGTTTTCCCGTCCACCATGGCTTTCTCAACATTTTGAATAAAAACTCGCTGTGGGTACTGAAACCCGTTTCGATATCCGAATATCTGTTGTGCGTGCTCGACTGGTCGCAATCCCCCGAAACGACCGCCCAGTCCAACAAAACACACCGGTCTCCACTCAAAAGTTTTTGGATATTCAAAATGATCGATAAAGTACTTTAACACTCCTGGCATACCGCCATTATATTCCGGGACGACCAAATGAATCCCTTGGGCAGTATTCAACTTTCCAACCATTTCTTTTAGGGGCGATATCGTTTTAGCGCCATAGAGTGAATCAATATTAACATCATTCAGGACCTCAAGATTCATAATCTCAGCGGGGATTTTTTTATTCTTATAGCTGGCCTCTATGATTCGCACAACATCGGACGTCTTACTGTCGGATCGATTTGTTCCGGCAAGAATGTAAATCATGAGATTTTATGAAGCGCGTGTTTAGTACTTTGCGTGGGCCCCGCCATATACTCGTCTTGTGAGAAATCATCCACCTGGATGGCATTCAGACGTACAGCCGTACTTTCGTTAATGATACGACGTTCATCATCAGTGATTACGCCTTTTTGATGGGCAACCTCCACCTGTTCTGGCCCTTTGATTTTTGGAATCACCTTTTCACGAACGGCCTTGCGTATTTTTCGTTCGGCTGCCTCTGCTTTTAGAACTATTTTGAAAGCATGCTCTTGCCGCCCCAAGGCATCGTTAACATCCGATGGTATGTAAATTCCCGCTGTAACACGATCACGTTGCTCAGAGTCTTGTAGCATCAGCGCACACAATTGCTGGGTTAATTTATCGTTCACCGCCTCGGCAACAGAGTTCAGACCATTGATGATTTGAAGAGGTCCGCGGAATAACCAGGTCAAACCTGGAACTTTGATATTTGAAAAAATACCGTTGAAGGCATTTTGAATTTGAGTAAACCCGTATTTCATCGCAAATTGGACAAATGGCAAATCCTCAGATCGACGGCCGTCCGCCTCATAGCGACGGAGAACCGACGTTAACATATACATCCACGACAAAATGTCTGCAAAACGCCCGGTGATTTTCTCTTTTTGTTTCAGCTTTCCGCCAAGGGAAGCCATCGCAATATCAGCCAGCAACGCAAATGTTGCCGAAATCCATGCAAGCTTTTTGTAATAGCGGCCAACAGGTCCACCTGTCACGCCAGAGGCCAAATGACCCCGCGACAAGGATAGTAAAGTCACTCGGAACAGGTTATTTATCACGTGTCCAATATGCCCCCAAAATGCTCGATCAAATCCTTTAATGTCATTTTTTTCTAAGGCAGTTAACTCTTTGTAGGCAAACGGATGCGCACGTAAAGCACCCTGACCAAATATTATCAATGTCCGCGTCATTATGTTTGCCCCCTCAACGGTAATGCCGATTGGGGTTGAGATATATAAATTTGCCAACAGATTTCTTGGTCCACGCGAAATGCCCGAGCCGCCCAAAATATCCATTCCATCATTGATACATTGGCGGCCCAACTCGGTGGTTTGGTACTTGGCAATCGCAGTAATGACTGGCGGCTTAATTCCTTTATCAAGAGCCCCCAATGTGAATCGGCGGAAGGCTTCGATCAAATACGTAAACCCTGCAATCCGCGCTAAAGGCTCTTCGATGCCTTCAAATTTCCCGATAGACATTCCAAATTGCTTACGAATAATCCCATGATTGCTAGCGACTCGAGCAATAAATTTCACACTACCTGTTGTCTGCCCCGGCAAAGAAATACCACGACCCGCAGACAAACATTCCATCAGCATCTTCCAGCCCTCTCCCACACCCTCAAGCCCGCCCACAACAGCATCGATTGGCACAACCACGTCTTTACCTTGCGTTGGACAGTTATAGAACGGGACCCCTAGTGGGTCATGTCTACGACCAATAATGACGCCTTTTGTGTCTGTCGGGATCAGAGCGCATGTAATCCCAAGATCCTCTCCCCGACCCAAAAGGTTATCAGGATCTTTCATCCTAAAAGCCAGCCCCAGAATATTTGAAATCGCGGCCAGCGTGATCCAACGCTTATTCCAGTTTAAGCGGACGCATAACTTTCCCTCTGGATTTTTAAATAAAGTACCTTCAGCCTGAATAGATCCCGCATCACTGCCTGCAGTTGGTTCGGTCAGTGCAAAGCAGGGAATAAGTTCCCCTGACGCCAACCTTGGTAAATACTTTTTACGTTGCTCTTCTGTTCCGTAATGAACTAGCAATTCTGCCGGGCCTAATGAGTTTGGAACCATAATAGTCACGCCCACAGGAATCGAGCGCGATGCAACTTTTTCAATAACCTCGCTGTGTGCAGTGGCCGAAAATCCAAGCCCACCATATTCTCTTGGAATAATCATTCCTAAAAATTTGTGTTTTTTAAGATATGCCCACGCTTCAGGCGGCAAATCTTTTGTTTTCCAAACATCCCAGTCCTTAACAAGACCACAGAATTCTTCGACAGGCCCGTCTAGAAATGCTTGTTCCTCTGCAGTCAAATGCGGATAGGGCTCCTGATTGATTTTTTCAAAATCAGGCTTTCCAGAAAACAGATCACTTTCGACCCAAACAACACCCGCCTCTAGAGCGACTCGCTCTGTTTGAGAAATCTGAGGCAAAAACTCAAGCTTTTTCATCAGCCTTAAAATCGGCAAGCTCAGCACAACTCTTCTTATCAACCGAACATTAAATACTAACGCCACTCCGGCGAAAACCACCAGTAGCCAGGCGGGCGCGCCGAACCCCACCAGTACAACGGCTAATAACGCCGTCCACAACCACAACGGAAACGCTCGAAAACCAAAAAATAGAGCCAGAGCAACCGATATCAAGATGTAGTACCCAAAATACGGCCCATTAAAAACTCCGTAAATTGTATTTAAAATGTCCACGTGGAACTCCTTATCGCCTTTTGGGCGATTAAATTAATTTGCAACCTTTAACTTAATTTCCTTATGCTTTTTATTTTCCGTACGCGCGTCTCCGACCAAATCGCAAAAGGCCTTTCTGATGAATGAATCTGAATCCGGGTGATTCAACATTCTCTTGTAATGGTGATACCCCAACACGTACGAATACAGTCTTTTTGCAAACTCATCGGGATTAAGATCTTTTCTAAAATCTCCTACTTCGATGGCAAGCGATGCTGCCTTTGCTATATTGCGAATCAAATCTTCCTGGCTCTTTTGTACAAAGGATCGCAATTCTCCAGGTCGATCATCCAGCTCAAACGAGGCTGAAATAAAAATGCTTCCCCCCGGAAGAGTCTGTCCGTCATTTAGGTAACTCATCCAGTTTTCAAACATTGCCAGGATTCTCTCTTCCCCCTTTTGCTTTTTGAAAGCTGGAATAAAAACAGTTTCTACAAAGTTTTCTGAAGCAAGTTTCATAATTTCAAGCTGAAGATTATCTTTTTTTTCAAAGTGAGCAAAAAGACCGCTTTTAGACATCCCCGTAGCCCCTGCCAATTTACCGATCGTGATCCCCTGGATACCAAAGGTACTCGCAATGCGAACCGCAGTATCAAGTATCTGCTTTTTAGTGCTCTTCCCCTTGCTCATACCCCTATTTTAGCACGATCGTTCGTATTTAAAAGCTATTTTTAAATTTGTCTCAAAACAAGACAACTATATGAAACATATCAAGATTTTGGTCTGTTTTCGGGTCTTGCCTGTTCTCAGGGCAAAAGCTCTACCCAGACCCACCCTTTCCGCTTAAATTGCGGCCATGACAACTGATATTTTTATACTAAAAAGACCCAAAAACCCGCGCAAGATGATCTTGAAGCTTGCCCGCCGTTACACAGACAAGGACCTTATTATCGGACGTGATTCCTGCAACAAGCCCTATTTCAAAAATCACAAAGCGCTTCATTTCAATATCTCACACACGTCCACCGTATGGACAATCGCATTTTCAAAATCACAGGTGGGCATTGATATAGAAAAAATGAAGATCCGTAATTTTCAAAAGATTACCGAACGCATCGGAACAGATGTGGAAATTTCAAACTATTTAAAATGTAAAGACAAAACCAAAGACTTTTACATCCTGTGGACACTAAAGGAGGCTATTTCCAAATGCATTGGCCAGGGATTCAAGTATGGATTTAATAAAATCCATACTGAAAAATGGAATGGAAAAACCTATTCGTCGAAAAAATTTATTCTGAGCGTGGCTTCTAAAAATAAAAATGAGACATTTAGAATCTTAGCTTCTCCAACTTCTTCAGTTTTTCGCCGGATATCTTGATAAAAATACCGCTCGAACGGGCATAGAGCTTACCTGAGCGGTCAAACAAATAACCTTCCGTGAAAACCTTTTTCCCCTCGCTCCCCATTATGCGCCCCTGAAGAACATAGGTTTCTTTCAGCGGAACCATATGCAAAAATTCAACTTCAATTTTCCCGGCAACAACAGGATACCCACAGTACCATCCTGTTGCCCCCATAATCTCATCCAAAACCGCAGCAGTACAGCCGCCGTGGGCATGCCCTGGCGGACCTGAACATTTTTTCCCAAGATAGACTTTTGCCAATAATTCTTTTGCCCGCGCGCTTTTATAAAAAAACATTCGAATTCGCTCGCCTTTTTGATCACCAATGACAAAGTCGCTTCGGGGAACATACACATACGGGACCTTAACCCGAAGCGAGGGATGGATTGAATTTGCAGTGGGTATCATGCGTTTCTTCACAGAATCAACCCCCGCCCACCTAAAACACCCTTTACCTCAAGTTCAGCGTGTGCAAGGGATGAAAAAAGTGTTACAAGTAGGACCAAAGCTTTCATTAATTAAAAATAACTTGAAAGTTAGAATGGGTCTAGTTCTACTTAAAGCTAAATGGTCCAGGAGGACTTGGTTTGCACTCACACCATCACCACACCCCAACAAAAAGAATCCAAGTCGCTTTTTTCTTAAACCTTGTTTTTGCAATCATTGAAATTATAGCTAGTTTTTTGACTGGAAGTTTCGCAATTCTTGCAGATGCCCTACATGATTTTGGGGACTCGCTCACATTGGGTCTTGCGTGGATATTACAAGGCCTTTCTGAAAAAGGACCCGATAGCGCGTTCACTTACGGCTATCGCCGACTGTCTTTATTTTCATCTTTAATCACAGGGCTTATCCTCGTTACAGGATCTGTCTATGTCTTAATAAATGCCTATCAAAAATTTTTGAATCCCTCAGAAATTCATGGTTGGGGTATGCTGGGCTTTGCCATCTTCGGTGTCGCTGTAAACGGCTACGCTGCACTTTCAATGTCACACGGCAAAACGATGAACGAGCGGGTCTTAACGTGGCATCTTATCGAAGATGTTTTGGGATGGGCAGCCGTGCTTGTGGGGTCAATTTTTATCATCGCATTCAAGTGGTATTGGCTCGATACGGCACTGGCAGTGGCGATTTCCTTTTATATCTTGTGGAATGTTTCCAAGATGCTTTATGGAACAGGCCGTTTATTTCTACAAACGACACCGCTTAATGTAAATACTGAAAATTTGAAAACCCAAATTTTATCTGTAAATGGTGTCATCGACATTCATGACATCCATTTTTGGTCCCTCGATGGCGAACGACATATTCTTACTCTGCACGTGATTGCCGATGACAATGTCCGTGATTTTTCAAGAATGAAACATGATTTGCGGTCTATTTTCAAGTCCTTTGGGAAAATTCATTCCACCATTGAAATTGAACTTCAATCCGAGAAGTGCTCCGAAGACTTGGAACACCATCACTAGGTAATTTTACAGATTGTTGCAATCCCCACATCTGGGTTTAGTAATCGCTCAGGCATAAACCCCATTGAAATTATCGAAATTTCACACGTGACGGCAACTGTTGCTTCAAATAAATGGCCGCCAAAAACAGAAAAATCAGAGCAACCAAGCGACGCATGAAGATGGCAATATGGCTTCCCGTCTTTCAACGAAATGTTTCCGTTGAGCGAAATGAGCTCGTAGTCTTCTTCAGAAAATGTTTTGCGTATGTAATCCCGCTTACCCAGTTCATAGTAGCCCATTTCAACATCTTTCAAAGCGCCCAAACCTGAAATTAAACCACCCTTAATTTTATGTTTAGCTACGATATCATTTAGAACAGCGGCCAATTTTTCATTGCGCTCAATAATAATTATATGGCAGTCTTTTTGGTTATGAATAAACATATTCCAGTTCCTCGTATTTGAATTTATTGCGCGACATGAGGCAGCTGTCCACAGAATTTCTTTCCATAGGCAAGATGATAATAATTCCGACCCAGCTCAAGATACCCCGTGGTCTTTTGGTCGAACAAATTCCAGTCACCAGTTACAGTAGCTTCTTGTGCCCATTCTTTCACTTCTGAATCAAACCATGCGTGGGAAGAATTCGGATACATCACAAAATATTTATAACCAAAAACAATGATAAAAAGAATAGCAACGAACACAATGCTATAAATGGACTTTCCGTTCCTTCGACAGAGTTCTGCAAGTCCGATTCCAACCATACAAGCAACAAATGGCCATGCACCAATAGCCCGAAGCGCATGGGGAATTGATTCCCACGTAAGCGCCGCAGGAAGAATTCCACAGAAAAAGCCATATAAACAAAGCCCCAAAAAATTCTGATCGTTTTTTTTACCTATTGAACGATACTTAAAAAACGTGATGATCAACGCCAGCATCCCGAAAAGATCCACCCACCCAAGCTCACCTGCGTATTGGGTTGAGTGTCTTAAATTCGTATCGCCAGAAATCAGTAGAAACTGCGGGTGAACGTGCAGCAAAATGTTTTTAACTAAAATTTTTAAGATTAAAAAAATGCCTGGCTCACCAAAGTGCCTCAAATATTCGGGGTTTGTTATCCCCACGGCCCCAAATCGCATCAAAGATTCTGGCTTCAACAGAAATACAAAGAGCGGTACCGACGTCAAAATAAATATGCCCAGAAAAATTAAAATAAACTTAAAATCGAATTTTTTTTGAAAATATTTAAAAAACCATACCCCCACAAACAATAACGGTACCATTACCCTGCCCGGAGGATAAGAATACATCGCAAGCGAAAAAAGTATGCCGGCCAGAACAGAATCCCTTATGCGATTCGATTTTAAAAAAAAGTACATTCCCCACACAAAAAAGAGCGGCATAAACGGGGGGTCCCACGATATTCTTGAAAACTGCCACGCCCACGGGGATAAGGACGCCGCAAATACGGAAAGCAAAGCCACATCTTTTCCCATTTGCTGACGAACAAGAAAAAACAACCCCACAATTGTAAGCGTCGTCACAAAGGCCATAAACGCTCGGAAGCTGAATATAGAGTCACCAAATAGCGCTGTCCACAGAATGCCCGAATAAAGGAAGGCGGGCGTTGTATATCCCCCCGCATTTCTTGCCGCTTCGGCAAATAAAGGCATCGGAACACCGTAACCGTCGTGCCCCGTTTGTCGCATACAAATAATGTTGGTAGCGCCAATTGCTTCATCGACATAAAAGCCCGGCGGGCTTTTTTCCAAGAAAAAGAAACGACCAATCGAAACTATTGTAATGATACAAATTAAAATTGCGAAACTATTTTTTGAAAACACACCTTTATCATCAATACCTGATGAAAATAGGTCAAGACCAAATCGCCGGCCCAAACACAACACCAAATTTAATTGTTTCTACGGTGTAATCAACCGTGATCTTTTGAAATGCGCGTACTGCCTGGTCAAAATCAAAGCTATTTGCATCATTATCTAAAAAATTGAGCGTATTCTGCAGATGAAGAACAAAGTCCTTATCAGTCCTAAAATTTCTATCGTTAAACAATCGTATGACTCGCTTCCAGTTGCCGTCTCTAAAAATTGACAAATATATGAACGCTGTAAGAACTTTTCTCTCTGATTTTTGCATTTTTAACAGATAGCCCGAGCCCAAAAAACTTTGGATTCGATGAATCTCAAAATTTGCCGCTTCTGAAAGGGCGTTAAATCTATCCCCTATTTCAGAATACAAGTTTACCAGTTCAATCATTGCAATATCAGAAGAACGTCCAAATTTTACTGGGATTGGGAGCAACCATGTAGAATAAGCAAAGTATTCAAAATACCCTGGTTCATAAAATACTGGAAGTGTCCGCACTCGCTCTAAACGTGATTTACTTTGCAACTCACGCGCTTTAATATTTTGAATGAAGGATTCCTTGTCAATAAAGGCCAATGCGGCGGGGTCAAAAATCTCTAATAGGGTCTGCACAAAGGTATGATAAAAAACGAGAGTAACCTTTTGTTGTCGCA
>CAUJEF010000057.1 GCA_963169515.1 Bdellovibrionota bacterium | reverse complement strand
GAAAGAAGTATCTCATCGACCAACGCTATAGGTGTTTGTACATCGCCGCGCTGACCTTTACGTCTCTTTAGCTTCACAAGTCCGATTGATTCCAGCAGTGTTACATCGGAATGAATGCTCTTGAAATCACGATTTAGCATTTTTGCCAGGTCGCTGATAGATCCGGGTCTTTGATCGCGGATTGTGCGCCAAACTTCCAATCGTTTATCTGTCAGAAATTTACGCACTGCCTGCATTGACTCAAAGTATGTGCCCGAAATGCGTTTCGTTTTTTTGCCTTGGTCAAAGGCTCTTGCTACAGCTAAGCTTTCAGCTTCTAAATCGGATTTTGGCTTAATCTCTATTCGCATTGCTTTCATATCTATTAATCTCCACTTTTTCTTGTTCGTAATAAAGCGTAAGAAGGTCCGTTAAATTGGTATAAACAAGCGGGCTTTCTTCGCCGTCAGATGAGTGGTGGTGGTGCCCTTTCGGAAAATGATTATCAAATAACAACAGGGCCTTTCCCGACAAAGGATCAACCAAAGCCAGATGATACTTTACTCCATCTGGATACTTCACGCTGACTGGTACCGACCACACGACAACCTCACGGAGTAAGCCGGATTCCAAGGGAATCTTTTCATTCAAAATTAGAGTAGCTCGCCGCTTTGTCGCCTTCACTCTCAAATACTATGGCATATTATACCATATAATTCAAGTAAAAAACTTGTCCCACCAGTTTTATTTCTTTAAGCGTTTTTTAAGAACTTGTGAACGTAATCGTAGTTTGTAAGTTTTGATTTTGTTAATCATTTGTATATTGGACTTTTCTCCACCGGCGGCGAGTATCTGTGCTGCAAGCAGACCAGCATTGTACGCGTTATTAATGGCAACGGTGGCAACAGGAACACCTTTGGGCATCTGAACAATCGACAGCAAAGAATCCTGTCCTTCAAGTGTGCCTGTTGAAATCGGAACCCCGATTACGGGGAGTGGGGACAGGGATGCAACCATTCCGGGTAAGTGGGCCGCGCCACCAGCGCCGGCAATGACAACGCGGAAACCCTTGGAAACGGCACTTTTTGCGAATTTTGTCATTTCGTCAGGCGTTCTGTGGGCAGAAATAATTAAGGTGGTGTAAGAAATGTCCAATTCGTCCAGAGCAGATTCGGCCTCTTTCATTATCGGATAGTCCGAATCACTGCCCATTATGATTGCGATTAGGCCTTGTGATTTGCGGCGCTTCGATTTTGATTTTTTTCGAGATTTCTTGGTGCGTTTCTTAGTTGCCATATCAGCTTTTTCCGTAGTTCTTCTTGATATTTTGCCAAATTTTTTGTTCTGCGTCCACGAGGCTCGCCATTTTGGACTGGACTTGGTTTTTGTCCTCAAACACAAGGTTCAGGTGACCCATTTTTCGTCCTGGTTTTAGCTCTGTTTTTCCGTACCAATGTACATGAATATCGGGCGATAGGCTGAATGCTTTGGCTAAATCTTCATTGGGCAGATCCGCTGACAGCCCATCTGGCCCGAGAAGATTTCGCATTATAAAATGATTTGTAGATTTTTCCCCTGCCAACTTAAGGCCCAAGACCGCACGAATATGATTTTCAAATTGATCGACCTTGAACACATCTTGGGTGTAATGGCCAGAATTGTGGACTCGCGGAGCCATTTCGTTAATTAAAAGCTCACCGTGTTCTGTTTCAAAAAACTCGATCGCAAAGGCTCCTGTAAAACCAAGAATGTCTGACAATTCTGTTCCAATTCGAATGGCCTCTTGCTCTAAAAGACTTGAATCAAAAAAAGAATTGGCAGGCCCCATCACGGTTTTGCAAATATTTTTATCTTGTTCTGAAATAACAAGTGGGTAGTGGATAAAGTCTCCTGCCATTGAACGGACATAAACCATCGCGAGTTCACGGGTAAAGTGAACAAATTGCTCGGCATAGACTGTCGAGTTATTTTCTAAAGCTTTTTTACAAAATGATACGGCGTCTGCGATTTGGCTTTTATTATGAATAGCAAAATTTCCACGCCCATCGTAGCCGCCAAACGCCCATTTGATTACGCACGGAATCTCCAATGTGTTTACCCATGCGTCTAAGTCATCCATTTGTGGATCGAAATGCACAAAATCTGTGGTCGGAAGATCGAGTTTTTGAAATATAAACTTTTGATTTAGTTTGTTTTGAGTCAATTCGATGATATCAAGGGCAGGAAAAACATGAATGTGCATGTCCTGAACTGCTTCCATTATCTCTTTGAAATCTAAAAATTCGTTTTCGATGGTTACAACGTGAAGCCCTTTAAAAAAGTCTCGAAGGTTCGTTTTCACTTCGGCTCCTGCCAATCGAGCTGGACAGTCAGGGGTTTTGTTGTAAACGCGTGTTTTTAACCCCAGCTTTTGGGCTTTTTGGGCCATCATCAGAGCCAATTGGCCCCCACCTAAAACGCCGATGGTTTTTTCTGTCGATAAATCATGCATCATAGGTTCCTAAACTAGTCCACTTCCCCTATGGTGTCAGCGGAGAAAAAGGTTCCAAAAGGTTCCAGGTTCCTTTTTGGTCCGATATGCGGACCAAAAAGGAACCTGGAACCTTCTATTAGGAGGGGTCTTTGGAAAGATTTGTAAGTTTAATTGGTGTTGCGACGTTTCTAGGCATTTGTTACGTGTTATCAGAAAACAAAAAAGCGATACAACGACGGGCTGTCTTGAATGGTATTGTTCTTCAGCTGGTGTTTGCCGTTTTGGTTCTGGGGATTCCAGCGATGGGGGTAAAGGGTCTGCTTCAGGGGCTTTTTGCCGTTGCAAATGACGTTGTGAATTCGTTTTTAAATTTCACGGAATATGGGGTCCAATTTTTGTTTGGCCCACTGGCGGATGTGCAAAAAACGGGATTTGTATTTGCAATCCATGTTCTGCCGACAATTGTATTTTTCTCATCGATCATGACAATCTTATATCATCTTGGCGTTATGCAAAAAGTGATTCACGGTATTGCAGTTGTTATGCATAAATTTTTGAAAGTGAGCGGGGCCGAAGCTCTTGCAACAGCGGCGGAGATCTTTGTTGGACAAACAGAATCTCCGCTAATGATAAAGCCCTATGTGAATTTTTTAACTCGATCAGAAATTTATGCCGTCATGGTGGGTGGTATGGCAACCGTGGCAGGCGGGGTCATGGCTGCATACGTGGGGTTATTGCGCGAACGTATTCCAGATATAGCCGGCCATTTATTAACGGCAAGTGTGCTTGCGGCGCCTGCGGCATTGATAGTTGCAAAGCTGATTATTCCAGAAACAGAAAAACCACTCACGCTGGGCAAAGTTCCAAAAGAATCCACAAAAATTGACTCTAATGTTGTTGAAGCTGCCGCTCGTGGCGCGAGCGATGGGCTTCATTTAGCTTTGAATGTGGGTGTGATGTTGCTTGCGTTTATTGCGTTGGTGGCCATGATGAACGGCATTCTGGGATGGATTGGCCATCTTATTCATTTTGAAAAATGGGGGGAGGCAATGGTTCACCCGATTTTTAAAACGGACGGTAATGTTGTATTGAGCTTGCAGATGATTTTGGGTTGGCTTTTTGCCCCGGTGGCTTGGTTGATGGGTGTTCCTTTGAATGAAGTGACTGCGATCGGTTCGTTGCTCGGTGAAAAGGTCGTGCTAAACGAATTTGTTGCGTATCAGCACCTATCGACATTGGGGGACCAATTAAGTGATCGATCCATGATTATCGCATCGTATGCGTTGTGTGGTTTTGCAAATTTTTCGTCGATCGCAATTCAAATTGGCGGAACAGGCAGCCTGGCGCCGGACCGACGTAGCGAAATTGCAAAGCTGGGAATGCGGGCGGTGATTGGAGGCAGTCTTGCTTCATTCATTACTGCCTCAATCGCAGGTCTGTTGATTTAATACTGGCAATCGTTTTCTGAATAGAAATAGTAGTTACAGGCCGCTGCTTGGCTCGTACAGTCGCTATAGCTTCCATAGAGGCTGCGTGGGCGACATTCACGCTCTTCTGTGACTGCCGCTGTTGCGATAAAAGTTCCACGAGCAACTTCTTTCCCTTTTTTCATCATGGAATAAGAGACTTCGTTTGATCCAAGCTCAAGAAGCGGATTTTGAAATACGGTATCAATTAATAAATTGAAATCGCCACTTTCGTTTTTCTTTGCATTGTATTTTTCGGTTTTTTTAATAATCTTTCCATTCTTCTTTGTTACCGAGAGCGTAACTTTGTCTGCGTCAACGGGTTCGGATAAAACAAATTTGTCAGAGAAGCCTGGATTTGCGAGCGCATCCCAACAATAAAAAGTCGCCCAAGCTGGCGGCATCGGTGTGTAGCAAGTCATGTAAACGGTACCTCGTAATGTAACGATCGAAATATCGTTTCCAGATTTAAACCCTGTGTGGTGATCTGCAAATGCAGGTAGAGCGCAAAGCATCAGTAAGGAAATAATTACTTTCATAGGTCCTCCCCATTAATCAGCTAAAATGTTCCCAATTTGAATGGGGTCCGTCAACTTATTGCGAGCGGCAACGCTACATGACCAGGATGATGAATCCACATACAAAAAATACAAAAGCCACCATTAGATAAATGCTTGGTTTTTTTCGGTAATATGCACATTCAAAGATAGTTGCAATAAAAGGGCTTGTAATGGCAACAGCGGTGACGCTGGCCAAGTTGCCTTTTTGAATTGCGATAAAATATGCCCAGAGTGAAAAAAAGGTTCCAAGCAAACCACCCGCGAGTGGGACCCAGCGAGTTTTTTTGGGCAAACTTTGGAAATTTTTTAATAATCCAAAAGGGGAAATAAGTTGGATAAATAGGAATCCAAGCGAAGATCCTGAGCAACGATAAAAATGTCCTTCGAGCGGAGTTACCTGTGGAGATATATCAAATCCTATCCGTGTAATTAAAAGCCCAGTGGCATCCATCAGAACAGCTGACAGCGCCAACAACAACCCCTTGATTTCCCAGTGACCATCGGTTTTAAATTTTTCATAACTAAATACAACTAAGCAGCCGACAAGAAAAATAATTGCATAAAATTTTGAGGTTGAAACCTCTTGGCCGAGCACCAAATATGACGCAATTCCTAGGGTGAGTGGATGAAACCCAAAAAGCACGAGAGCACGACCGGGCCCCAATCGTTTAAACGAGTTTAGCAATAAAATATCGGCAAGCGTGAGCCCAATAATCCCACTAAACATAAAGAGTCCCACGCTTTTTGTGGAAACGGTATTCCATTGATAAAATAGGCTGACCACGATAAGCGCTGCGATCATGGCAACGCCGGCCTTTACACAGTTCATCCAAATTGAGCTGATTTTTCGAGTGTACTCTGTGAAAATAAGAGAGCTAAAACCGAACAATGATGTCGAAAGCAGGGCATAGAAGTATAAACTTGAATCCATAATTTGTTGGCCTTATAACTTTAATATTCTATAGAACACCCATAGGGGAGTCGAGTGATTACAAAGAATTTGTTTGAATGTCATGTGTTCATTTGCACCAACAAAAAAAGCGAGGGTAAAGAGTGCTGTGCAGATAAGGGTTCGGCCGTATTGCACGAAGAACTTAAGCTATGGGCCAAGGAAAAGTATGGTGGGCGCATTCGGATTAATAAGTCAGGCTGTTTAGACTTTTGCGCACAGGGGATTACCGCGGTGATCTATCCGAAGGGGGAGTGGCACCTAAAACTGAAACAAGATAGCCTTGAAGAGATGAAAAGTGCGGTCGATAGTGCAATGTCAGTCACAAAATAAAATCAAAGCGTTGGGACTAATGATTTCATGGTTTTCAATATAGCAACGAAGATTTACTTCGACAACGCGTTGTCATATAAATTACAATATATTTCATTACTGTGAGGCCTTTATGAACCTTAAAGACTTTGATCTTTTCAATCCGACTGAAGAACACAAAATGCTCCGCAAAACTGTTTGCGATTTTGTTCGGGAAGAGGTTGAGCCCCAAGCTTTAGAGCATGATCGTAAGGAAAAATTTAACCTCGAATTACTTAGAAAATTGGGACCACTGGGACTTTTGGGTATTACTGTGCCAGAAGAATATGGTGGTTCTGGTATGGATGCAGTTGCGGCGGTAATTGTCCATGAAGAATTGGCGGCGTCTGATCCTGGATTTACGTTGGCTTATCTTGCGCACGCGATGTTGTGTGCAAACAATATTTCCCACAACGCGGACCCTGAGCAAAAAAAGCGCTGGCTCCCAAAACTGTCTTCGGGTGAATGGATTGGCGCGATGGCCATGTCAGAGCCAGATTTTGGAACCGATGCTTTGGGCATGAAAACAACAGCGCAAAAATCAGGGGATCATTATGTGCTTAACGGCCGCAAAATGTGGATTACAAATGGGGCGATAGACGATAACAAAACCCCATGCGACGCCGTTTTGGTTTATGCAAAAACGGGAACAGACAAGAATGCGGTTTCTACATTTGTCATTGAAAAGGGAATGCCTGGATTTTCCGTTGGACAAAAAATCATGGACAAAACGGGGATGCGCGGATCAAACACGGCGGAGCTTGTTTTTGAAGGGTGCAAAGTGCCAGTTAAAAATTTGCTTGGCAAAGAAGGTGACTCCACCGTTCACATGATGCGAAATTTAGAAGTAGAGCGCATCACTTTGGCTGCGATGAGCCTGGGGATCGGTAAACGGTCAGTTGAAGAAATGAATAAATATGCTACCGATCGTGTCGCTTTTGGAAAACCGCTTCGCAAGTTTGGGCAAATTCAACGCTATATCGGTGATAGCTATGCAGAGTTTATGGCCTGTCGGACATATGTATATGATGTTGCACGCAAAATCGATTTGAATAAAGCGGGTAACCGCTTGGATTCAGATGCCGTGAAGTTGGTTGCGGCTCCGATGGGGAAGCGGGTTGCAGACCGCGCAATGCAGGTTATGGGTGGTTACGGCTATGTTGGCGAATATGTGGTCGAACGTTTATGGCGGGATGCCAAGCTACTTGAAATCGGTGGGGGTAC
Source organism: Bdellovibrionota bacterium (assembly GCA_963169515.1). Taxonomy (GTDB): domain Bacteria; phylum Bdellovibrionota; class Bdellovibrionia; order Bdellovibrionales; family JAEYZS01; genus CAUJEF01. The sequence goes on along the minus strand of CAUJEF010000057.1, from coordinate 1,361 downwards.
AATCGAAGCCCACCAAAAAAACATCACTACCGACCTTGAATAGAGTGCCAGGCACCGTGCGCCCCTGCGTGTCAACTTTCAATGTTCAGTTGTAACTTTCAACCGAACCAACAACATGTTACTTTTTTGCCGTTATGGAAAAAGAGTTTTCCCAAAAAAATGAGAAGCTTGAAAAATATGTTCTTGCTACTTTTCGTCCCGACGATACAATTTTAAGTGAGATCAGAGAGAGATCTCACCGAATGGGGTTTCCGCCCATTCAAGTCGGGGCCATGGATGGCCTTCATATTGAAATTCTAACAAAAGCCCTCCAACCTAAAAAAATTGTAGAGATCGGGACACTGACTGGCTATTCGGGTGTTTGTCTGTTGCGTGGGGCTCATCCAGAGGGAAGGCTTTACACCCTGGAGCTCGATCAAAAACATGCGGAGCAGGCGAAAATTTCGTTTGAAAAGGCAGGTTTTAAGGATCGAGTTCAGATTTTTGTTGGACCTGCGACGGATAATCTAAAAAAAATTGAAGTCGAGGGTCCGTTTGATTTGGTATTTGTCGATGCGGATAAGCGAAATTATCCAAACTATGTTCGTTGGGCAGCAGAACATTTGAGGCCCGGCGGTATGGTCATTGCAGATAACACATTTGCGTGGGGTTTGGTGTTGGGTGAGGATTTCAAGGATGATCGTGATCGCTATATCTCGGAAGCGATGATTGAAACAAATAAGTTTTTAGCCCAAAGTGGGAAATTCAAGGCAACGATGATTCCTACCGGGGAGGGGCTCACGGTTGCTATAAAAAATTGATTATAGCTTTGTATTAATGCAGGTATTTATTTTTCAAAAGTTGATCTAGAGCCATTGAGCGGACATCATCTTCGTCGATGATGCTCGAAATATCGCTGAGCTGTACTTCTAGGTCATCTTTGGCGGCTTGGATGGCTGCAAAGATGTTGGTGCTTTGGGAACTAACGACGACGTCTCCAATTACTGTCTTTAAGATAATGGAAACCGTTTTTTGGTGGGTCTTGTCCTCATCAACGGAGACGGCTATCGCAGATCCCTTTGGGATCATGTGTTCGATGTCGTTCAGTTGTTGATATATGTACGCCCGAACCTCGGGGGTAGTTTTATCTAACTTTATGTGTTTGCTCTCGTTTTTCATTGCATTTCAATATGGGCGCACGTTCAAATTTGTCAACCAGGCCCGCGGCCCAGGTTAAGAGACGGCGCATTATCAGTCCGTATTGCTATTTAAGTGTGTTAGAGGGTCTCTATGGTTCGAGTTCGAGAATTTAGGAAAAATAAGATCCCACCGGCCCTTACTTTTAAACCGGAAGCATTTCCATCGACATTGGACATTGAAAT
>CAUJEF010000056.1 GCA_963169515.1 Bdellovibrionota bacterium | reverse complement strand
GCTCTGGTGTTGGTATTGGGGTAGGCTCTGGAGTTGGAACTGGAGTAGGCTCTGGAGTTGGAACTGGGGTAGGCTCTGGAGTTGGAACTGGAGTAGGCTCTGGAGTTGGAACTGGGGTAGGCTCTGGAGTTGGAACTGGAGTTGGAATTGGGGTAGGCTCTGGAGTTGGAACTGGAGTAGGCTCTGGAGTTGGAACTGGAGTAGGCTCTGGAGTTGGAACTGGAGTAGGCTCTGGCAACGTCACTGTCCAGTCGTAGGTTGCAATTTCGGTGTCATTTCCGGCATTGTCCGATGCACGAACATTTAGGTTGTACATTCCATCTGTTAAGTTGTGCAAAGTAAATTCTGTATCACAAGGGACAAATTCGGCCTCATTTAATGAACACTCAAATAAGCGGACTCCGCTCAAGTGATCGACAACTTGGATATGAAACGTAGCTTCAGAGCTTTGTGAGTTTGCCGGAGGGGCCACAAGAAATGTAATGTCAGGAGCGTTGCTGTCATGAATAATTGTATCGCTTATGCAATCTGAAGTAGCAGTTTCATTTCGAAACATGGCATAGACGCGTGTCTCTTTATTGCTATCGGCCAGTGCCCATGCTCGTTGGCTGTTATATGGTTCCCACACGCCACCAGAGCTACACTGTTCTTGATTTGTTATGTACATTTCAGTGGCGTTTTCTGCATTAAGTGTAACATTCACGCCAATAGATCGAGTGTATGGGGCATCATCGTTTATAACAATAAGTGGTCCGTTGACAGAGTTCTTATCCGGAGCACTCAGGCTGCTTGAATTTAATTTCGATGAAAAATCAATGTTTTTGCTACAACCAATCGCAAGCATACTTGAAACGAATAATAATGAGACTAATCTTAAATTCATGCGGCCACCCCTGTGAAATACACGCTCTTATTTACAACAACAGCAAGAAATATGCCGCCACGGCCACAGTAGATAGGCTCTAGCGCATGGAAAGTTGCAATTCTTGTCGAACATTTTTATGTGTAAAAAAAATCGAAAAATTTTTGAGATTATACAAAAACTTAGAAAGCTTTTGGGTGGATTTGGTCATTAGACGTTGTAGAAATCCAGACCAAGGGCCGGCGCAACGTCACGACTTTAGTCTGACAAAGGATGCGCGATCTTGCTGTAAATATGAATTTACTGCAGAAGTTTTTTTCAAAAAAATTAAAATGCTAGAAGTATAAGCGCGACCAGACCAGCAACACTTGCAAGCGATGTGAGCAATGGCCGGGCTTGCGAGCTTTTTGTTTCAGTGGGATGCATTGGCTGTGCCAGCATCAGAGTTGAAATTTTAGGCCGGCCAGGCTCTTCAATGGCGTATAAGGTATGAAGACGGGCAGACTCTGATGGAATACTGACAAGACTTTTTTCGATCAATTGCTTTACGTCATTTACGCGTTTGATCTCAACAAGTACCGTTTGATTTTCAGTTTTTATAATTTCTCCTTCAGCGAGCACGCGAACCAAGCCACCCCCTTGAAAAAGGGGGGCTGAACTTTGTCGTTCTATAGTGATCCATTGAACTTGTTCGCCAACCTGCGCTTGAGCTTTTGCCCCGATATCAACTTTTGCAAGGTTAACATCACCTTCTTCGTAAACTGGTTTTCCAATGAGCGGATCGACAATTTGGAATCCTTGATATGGAAGGGATGCGATGAAATCTTTTGCTAGTTTCATGCTGAGGGATTCAACCTGCTTTTCAACGGGGAGTGATGCATTAAAAGGAAGTGATTTTTCCCATAATGGAAACCCGTCGTCACCATCATAGGCGATCATTTTCAAGCTATTTTTATTAACAAAGGTGGAAATGATACAGTCGGCATCGAGCACCTTCGCAAGCAAAATTACGTCAGTAGGAACAATCGCTTTACGAGGCTGGAATACATCTTTTTGTGACATGAGCCTTTTGGTGGCGACTAAAAATCTTTGCGAATTTGCAAAAAATTCGCGAATACCCCACCAAGCAGCATCAGCTTCCTTTTTGTACTCGTCAATTGCCAATGGAAACAGAGCAAGTCTTCGAACAATTTGGTGTGTCACGGGGGCTTCGACATCATCGTTAATTTCTATTTTTTTGGTTGTATAGGTTGTATCAATTGGGGGTGGCGGCGTAGTCGGTTCCTGCGCAATTCCTAAGCTCATAATTATGGAAAGTAACATTATCATGCTAAAATGCTAACAGTTTGTATTTGCCGGAGCAAACAGTTCTTTGAGTTCTGGAATTTGCCGCGGGGTTGATGCCATTGTCATGGACCAAGTTTCAGGGACTTCCATGCATAAGCTAACCCGCCATGCGCGGCTTTTAGATAAAAATTGGTTTCGTATAAATTCAAACATTTCATTTCGAACCTCAATATCGTAGCGCATTTTTCCATCTTTCCCCTGGAAAACTTCGGCTTGAGTCACAAGGCTCTTCAATCCGAAACGCTCCCTCATCATGTGGCGCTGTTCGGGTTGAAATCGCAAGGCGCCAACAGTGATGTATTCGGCGTCTTCGGGACTAAACATTGAAGATATTTTTTCGACCAATTCGCAATAAGATTCTTTCCATTCGGGATGCCAGATCATCGGATCCAAATGAAAAGATAATTTAAATTTTTTACTTAAGCATTTTCCTGCGGCATCTAGACGTTGGCTTAAATTTGCCGTTAGGTGCTCTTCGCGCTCGATGATGTTTTGGGGATTCATAGACCAGCCGCAAATGACGTTCCCGGCGTGTTCAACATCTAAAAACTGGTCTACTTTGCTGGACTTTGTTTTAAGCTCCAGCGTCCAGCGGGGATATTTTTTAAAAAATGAAATTAGCTTTCTTGAATACAGGGTGATTTCATCAAGGCTTAAGCTGTCCGTTGTTTCGCCTGTTCCCACCCGATATGTGTGCTGCGGGTATCTATCGGCTACCTCTTTCAGTTCCGTCAATGCGCGATCAATATTTGAATATATCGTCAAGAGTGGCGTGTTTATGTAGCTTTGCAGATAGCAGTAACTGCAGTTCATATTACATTGTAATCCCAAGTTTAAAACAAAGTAGTTACAGCAAGCTAGGCCTGGCTTTGCCCCCGGACAGCGTTTGAAAAAGTGGCCCTTATGTTCTGTTACATAAAGTAATCGTTTCGAACGTGAAAATTCGTTGGAGCTTAAAATTCCAAAGGCATCTGGAAAGGGTTTTTCATTCACGATTTCAATTTTATTGTGAGGGAAGATATTATAAATTCTTTGGACGACGGCAGATTCGGCAGAATTCTGATCAATGAAGATTTTTTCAAATTGCGAAATCAGTTGGGGTTCCATATTTTTTCTACTTTACTCTGAAGTTTTACCAAGGCCTCTGACTTTTTTTGAAAGTCCGCGCTGCTTACGCTGATGAATCGAACTTCAATGCCTGCTTTGTCTCCGACGCGTTTCCATTGTGCATCCACTTGCCGTGGCCACGGCGTACTGATTACTCTGTTGGTATAGTTCTGATCCCGGCTGGCAGTTATGGGGTGGCGCAAGCTAAAAATATCATGGTACCATCTTTCTGTATTTTCGGAATTTTGTAAAATGCGTTCAGAGGAATGGTGTTCGGAGAGCTCAATTCCCCATTCCAGAACTTTACAACCTATCTGCTTACTGTATCGAGTAATGTGTTCTAAAAATTGGGGAGAGACAATTGAGAGTTTCAGTGGTGACAGATCTTTTATCCCCAAATCTTTCTCGCTTGCCCAATTTTGGAATTTCGGTGGGGTTTCCGTCAATAATTCAAAAATGTTTTTGAGATCGCTGTTCCAGCGGAAGTGATAAAAATCACACAAGAAATCCCACCGCAAATCAGGTTTAATCTTATAAAGACGGGCAAGTTCAGGCAAAGTTAGTTTTTGATAACAGTCAGTAAGCGCGTCTTCAAAAACTATATCTAACTGAACGGCGAGTGTGCGGCTGCTATCAAACCCTGCGATAAGATTGTTGCGAACAGAAATTGACGGTAGGTGTTTGGGCCATGGCTTCAATGGCTTAAAATTAATAGTTTTGCATTGCGATATTTCAATGAATTGCATAAGCTTTCCTTGGCTTTATAATTAATCGATCAGACACAAAAGAACAACGGGAAAACCTTCTGAATGGCAGATTGGCATAGCAGATCTAAAATAAACGGCGATGTTGTTGAGTTTCAATATGTGCCCCGCGAAAGCATCAAGAATATTCAATATGTTTATGTTTGGGATTTGGACAAAACCTATTTGGACACGAACTTTGGAACTCTCAAAGAGGTTTGGCGCACGATACGTGAGAAGGCATTTCAGAAAAAAAATATTCCGGGCACACAGTTATTAGTTCGCGCGTTGACCGAGCAGCAGGAGGGAAAAACCTTTGCAATTTATTTTATTACCGCCTCGCCCCCGCAGATGGAAAAGGGGATTCGTGCAAAATTAGAATATGATGGAATTCATCCCTTTGGGGCCTTTTTTAAAGACAACTTAAGAAATTTAAAACCAAGCTTGTTGTGGCGGCTGACCCAGCAGGTGGGGTACAAGCTTCAGGCCCTGCTACAACTGCGCATTTTTTTAAAAGATGACGTTCAACAGTTTCTGTGGGGGGATGACAGCGAATCAGACGTTATTATTTATTCATTATATTCGGACATATGCGCACGTCGAATTCCAGAGGGGGAATTAAGAGCGGTTCTTGAGGGTTTGAATGTTTTGCCCCTGCAAATAGATTCTATTTTAGACCTTCAGTCCCAGGTTCCCAATCATGACCCCGTTTACAAAATATTTATCAACCTTATTTCAGATACAGACTCGGACTATTATTCAAAGTTTGGCCGCCGAGTAGTCCCAACCTACAATTCATTTCAAATTGCACTCAATTTATTTCAAGACAGACGAGTTGAAATAGTGACCCTTAAAAACATAGCGCAGGATCTTTTAACAAATTACGCCTTCAGTATGGACGAGCTGTTGTGGAGTTTTGAAGACCTTGTGCAGAGAGGGTTTTTAAAAAGTGAAGCCGTAGATCAGGTGATCAAAACCCTTAAGGACGGAAATGTGTTGCCAGCGCAATTCAGTCTTAGTGAAAAGACGGTCAAGTCTATGCTTGTCGGAGAGCCCAATACAGATTGGGTGCCGGTGAAAATTGATTATTTAAACGATTACCGCTAGGCCTGCAACTATCTGAAATTACACAGTTTTAAAGTGAAAAAATGTATCAATTTGATTAAATGTTTTAGGCCAAATGTCCGATAATGAGATGACGACCTGTGCGTCGCTTTTAGGGGAAAAAATGGTCACTAACCGGGGCGGGTTCTACCTTTCAATGTTTTGGGGATTTGCACTTGTTGTATTTTTTCAAAACTGTGCAAAAAAATCTGGAACTTTTGATATCGATCCTGGAAAGGGTCCTGTTGTATTTAACGTAAAAATATTCAATTCCTCGCAAAGCGCAAAATCCTGCTTTGAGGTTGGTCAGGTGGCAAACGTGCTTATTGACACGGTTCCAAGTGGGCGAACTCTTGAATATACGATTTACAAATCAGGCAGTCGTATAGGTGGTGCAATTGCAGTATCACCAATCTATTCCCAGCAGGTGTTTCCAGCGGTGGGTCAGCTCGGGGATTATTCTATTGTCGTTGGGGTTCGTGAGGGAAATCGCACACTGACCCCGCGTACGTATACATTTACAGTAAATCCTTCTGGAGGGTGTGCGGGCGCCTCTTGTGAACTGAAATCGCTCAATGGCACAAATCATAACATTGGTCAGTCAGTACAGTATTCGATCAAAAGTCAGCCGACAGGCCTCCAGGCTTTTCTAGAAGTTGAAGAGGAAAACTATAATAAAAAAGCCGTTGGTGTAACCGATGTTATTGTACCACATGCCTCTTTAAATGTTGGAAGTTTTGGTCGCGTCGGTTACGTAAAGAATGTGGAGGGAGATTTCGTCCGATGTTCTGGCGCAGTGACAGTCACGATTGCCGATCCAGCCCAAACAACGCCAACACCGACGCCAACTCCAATTTCAACGCCATATCCATCTCCAACTCCGACGCCAACACCGACGCCAACTCAAAACCTCGTTTGGAATTATGGTACATCTGGCGGTAGCGGCGGGCCATCGTGTGAAAGCTATGTGAATCAACCGTGTTCGCCATCGGGAAACACAATGGACTGCAGCTTTCAGTACGATGCCGGCGGCTACGGATCTGGCCAAATCCCATATCAGCTCGTGTGCGGACAGACTTCCTCTTCAAGCGCAACAGGATCAATCAACATTTCGCCAGCAGGTGGTTATTGCCCAATTTATTTTGAAAATTCGACAGATTATCCATGTACCGTAACAATCTCGTGGAGCGCGTACAACACACCATCTGCTCAATTGTTTTATAAAGAGGGTTCGTCACTCGTGTACGTGGGGTGCAGTACAAGTTCTTCGACGCAAATGACGCTTGGATTATCACAGGTACCAAACGGAAGCGTGACGCGTACATTTTATTTATTTGCGACGTCGAATTGCACGCCGCTGATAAGCCCCTCAACGGCGAGTGCTTTAAGCGTGTCACCGAATGTAATCTGGTACTTGGAGCCAATTAACTATGATCCATGTGGTGGCTTATCGTGTGGCTACTAATAATTAGGAATGTGTGATGAAAAGGTTTCTTATTCTATTATCAATTGCAGCCCTTTCGATCACGATCGTGATGACATTTCAGAACTGTGCACAAGATACGGGATCCCTATTGATTGATGATTCGAATGGTAAAAGTGTAAATTCATGTTCTGCCGATATTTTTAATTCTAGCGGTCAAAAGGATAATATTTTTAAGCCGGGCGAAGTGGTGAACTTTATCAGCTCTTCAAACCCCAGCGGTTCGGTTGGGTATTTCGTAATTAAAAAGGGGGGGAAGGTTAAGGATAACATCTCTGTAAGAACCCCTGAATATGTCCAGAAGCTTTATTTTTCAGATACTGACGAGGGACAGTATGAATTTCAATCCGTTATGAATTCTAATGGCCGCACCGGTGCCTGCAAATCGCCGCCGCAACAGTTTACGATTCGCTCTGCAGACGATGTGCTTCCAACTTGTATTTTGAGCTCAAGTCGCGCCACCGGAGCAAGTATTGTTGTTGGTCAAACAGTAAATTATACGGTGACGAGCGACCCTTCGGGTCTAGAGGCTCAGATTTTCGGAGATGGGGCTTTAATTGCTCAGGGATCCAATACACCCGCAAATTACTCTGAAGTTTTTGGAGCGCCTGGTTCAGTAAATCGTTTTGCACAAATCAAAACAAATACTGGAAGTACAATAAAGTGTTCGGGTGAAGTGAGTTATACGGTTTCTAATAATGGCTCGACGAGTCCCACTCCAACCCCCGTGCCAACCACCCCAACGCCGACGCCTCCACCGCAGCCACCATGGTGCACGGTTACGGCGACTATTCCATCAAATCCTGGGTCCACAACGTGCTATTCTGAAGATGCGGCAACTTGTTTGGCTGATATACAATGGCAGTTCTACAACGCGACTCAATCTGTTCGAATTTACGAAGTCTCTGCCTCTGGTTCTTCGATCGCGATTGGCTGTGGGACATCGGGCACAATTTCACGAGCCAAAGTGGCGACTCCTTCGAATAGGGTACAAACATTCTTTTATCGTTTGTATCAAGTTCCGGATTGTACAGCAGAGCCGACTTCACCAAATCTTTATTCATGCGAAGCCCAGGTCACGTGGCGATACCAGGGTGAGCCTCCGTGTGGTGGGAATACCGGGCACATTTGCCCTTAAAAAACGACTTCCAATTTTAATTTGCTTATTATAAATTACGTCCATGGACAATATGGTATCGGCCCCCCTCTGGGTCAGATCAAAAGATGGATGGATCGCTGGCGTTTGTGCTGGTTTGGCAAAACATTTTGGAATTAAACCCTGGATTATGCGCGTGATTTGGATTGTGAGCATTTTTCTTTTTGTGCCGATCCTGTTTTACTTTGTATTGGCTTTTAGTCTCCCAAGGGAAGACCAAATCGAGTTTGCAAACAGGCCCAAAATTCTCGGAGTGTGTTTAAAACTTGCCAAAAAAGTCGATGCAGAAGTTGGGCTTGTTCGAACCCTCGCGCTCAGTTCGCTCCTTATTTCGTGCGGACTCACCACTGTCATATATTTTGTGGCGCACCTGATTCTGCTTTCTGAAGAAAAAAAGGAAATATAATTATTCAAAGTTGATGGGGTAGTTTACGACGATGGGATCACCGTCATACGTTCGAAACCGACATCGCTCAAGCACCGACATTGTACAGCGGTCCAGCGCAGGATCCCCCATTGTGCTGTTGATTAAATTTACCGCAGTTACTGTGCCCTGAGGATCAATTGTAAAGGCCAAATTAATCTGTCCACGCGAATCAGGGTTAAGCCGTAAATGTTGGGCATAGCAACGGTTGAAGAATGGCTTCTGGTTATTCACGACGCTGGCAATATATTCATCCGGTAGAGTTTCTCGAACTTTCCTCTTTTTTGGAAGTGTCGGCTTTTCAAGGGCGGGTGGCAGAATTGGTTTTTGTTCTTTTTCCTCTAGCTTTACGCTTTTTTCAATCTGCGGCTCTTCGCGAATTCGGATTTTAATTGGCTCAAGCGGCGGACGCCCGGCAACGTCCTGAAATTTATTATCTTTTGTTGCGATCACGATTTTCCCAGCCTCTCCAGACCCTTCGTTAACAACAGTGTAATCCCCGCGAAGGAAAGTGATTTGTACAGCGCCTGTGGATGAAACTTTTGGCTTTTCAATAATGATCATCGAGTTTGGATTGATCTCAAGTTCAAAGCCATCGGCAAATACGACTCGTGCGGTAGAGTCTATATCGGTTGTCAGCGTGTCCTGGTTTTTTAGAGATAAATCATTTTTTACGTTATTGTATTTTAAACTTTTTGGTTGTTTGAAACGCACTTTGCCTTTGAAACTCGTAAGCTTTGCAATGGTTTCGCGAGCGTCTTTTGGCTCAATCCAAGTGCGTACCTGTTCAATCACACCTTCATGGTAAAAGATGATTAAAAGTCCAAGAATAAGGATTGCGCCCAGAGTTATCTTTTGTGCCATGGCTATAGTTCACCATGTTCTATGTAAGAGCGCAAACGGACTTTCGATTTATGGATTTGTAGACTTTCCTGTGGGTGCATGGTCAGTCTTTGGAGCCTCTGGAGCAACCGGTGCTGAATTTGTTGGAATTGATGGCGGAATGAGAGTGTCCAAAGCACTTTTTTCTTTTTCCGCAGTAATTTTTGATAAGACAATGCAGATCACGGCAAAAACAATTGCGCACCATCGAGTAAGTTTTGCGAGAAAGTTCGGTGCGCCGGTCGGACCAAGGAGTGAGGACGAAGCGCTTCCGCCATACATATTCCCCATTGCGCCTTTAGAGTCTTGCAAAAGAACAAGAGCGATAAGTAGCAGACAGACTATGATGTGTATGACGGTAAGAAAACCCATGTGGCACCCTCGGCGATTAAAGTTAACCAAAGAAAGTTACATTAAAAAAACTAGGCAAAGTGGTCACTCAATTTAAGGGTTAACGCGACGCATTTAGGGTAAGCAAACAGATGTTTGCAAACTCTTCTGGCTCAAGCGAGGCGCCGCCAACTAAAAATCCGTCGATATCCGGACAGCTAACCAGTGTTGCTACGTTATCCGGCTTCACGCTGCCCCCGTAAAGAATCGTCGTATTTTGGAGTCCGCGTTGCTTCAAATATTCTCGTAAAACCGCATGTGCTTTTTGTGCAATGTCGGGCGTTGCTACCCGACCTGTTCCAATAGCCCAAACAGGTTCGTAAGCTACTATGATCGTTTTCTTAGGATCGGCATCTTTAAGGGCGCTGTCAATCTGGGTGCGAAGGATGTCCTCTGTTTGCCCCCGTTCTCTTTCGCCAACAGTCTCTCCAACGCAAATAATGGGGGTCATCCCCAGCTGGTGAAGGGTTCGAACTTTCATTCCGGTTTGCACATTTGTTTCGCCAAAAGTATGGCGACGCTCGCTATGACCTACTAGGCAATACTCGATTCCCAATTGTTTTAGTGTTTGCGGGGATGTCTCGCCTGTAAAGGCCCCTTGTAATTCCCAATGACAGTTTTGGCTGCCTAATTTAATTCCGGAGTTCTTAAATTCGTCGATTAAGATAGGTAATAAAATACTTTGGGGGAAAATAATTATATTTACTTCCATATCCCGCTTCAATAGGCGTGGATATTTCGAGGCATAGGATTTCGCCTCAGATGGGGCCATATTCATTTTCCAATTGCCAGCAACAAGTTTTCTGCGTTTCATGTTTTCTTTCTCAATACTTCCAATCCGGGAAGTTTGTCGCCTTGAAGGTATTCGAGACTGGCGCCCCCTCCTGTAGAGATATGCGACACCTTGTCTGCATATCCCGAGGCCTGTATTGCTGCGGCACTGTCACCACCGCCAACAAATGTGAATCCATCAACATTGCTGAGGGCTTGCGCAACAGCAAATGTTCCTTTGGAAAAATTTTTATTTTCAAACACACCCATTGGGCCATTCCAAAAAATGACTTTTGATTTTTCAATCTCGCTTGCAAATAACTTTTCTGATTTGGGACCAATGTCTAACCCGAGAAATCCATCTGGGATTGTATCCGCGATAGAAATATTTTTTGGATTCTCAAATTTTTCTGCAATAACATGATCGATAGGCAGCAGAACTTTTTTGTCGCGGCCATGGCAGCGGGCAAGGAAATCTTTGGCAAAGGTCAGCTTCTCCGTCTCCACCCTTGATAGGCCTACCGGAGTTTTTTTTGCGGCTAAAAATGTGTACGCCATAGCGCCGCCGATGATAAATGTGTCGACCCTATCTAAAAGATTTTCTATAACTCCAATTTTGTCGCTTACTTTTGCGCCGCCAAGGACTGCGACGAAGGGTTTTTCTGTCATAGACATTAAAGTGTCTAGCATGGAAATTTCTTTTTCCATTAGAAAACCAATTCCTTTTTGCGACATCATCTCTGGTAGCGCTACGATGCTTGAGTGTGCGCGATGAGACGCCCCAAAGGCGTCGTTGATATAAACCTGACAGTAAGACGATATTTTTTTTGCAAGCTCGGGCCCGTTTTTTTCCTCGGTGGGACAAAATCGCAAATTCTCTAAGAGAATAATTTGTTGATCGTCGAGCTGTGGCATCAGCAATTTAGGTACGTCGCTTTCCGGGTCGTCAACAAGTATGACTTCGGCATTTAGAATTTCATTGAGTTTTTTAGCCACAGGTTCTAAAGAAAATTTTTTATCGCCAGCGGTTTTGGGCCGGCCTAAATGAGAGCCTATAACAAGACGACCTTTACTTTCCAATATGTATTTTATTGTTGGGATTGCGGCATCAATTCGAGTTGTATCGGTGATCTTCCCTTCATCGATGGGAGCATTCAAATCCAATCGAAGAAAAATATTTTTCCCTTTTAGGTCCAGCTCTTTTATGGACGTAATTCCTTTTAGTCCGGTCATTACTACAGACCTTTTTGTTGCATAAAAAGAGCTAAATCGATCATGCGATTTGAAAAGCCCATTTCATTATCATACCATGCGAAAACTTTTACTAAGTTTCCACCCATAACCATCGTGGATGGTAAATCTACGATTGAGCTATAAGGATTTCCTATATAGTCTACGCTAACAAGGGGATCTTTTTCGCAAGCCAGGATTCCTTTAAGGGTTGTTTGCGAGGCTTTGATTAGCGCTTCGTTAACATTTTCTACTGTGACTTTTTTATTCACAAGGCACACAAAATCGACCAATGAAACGTCCGGAGTTGGAACTCGAATCGAAGTTCCGTCAATTTTTCCTTTGAGTTCGGGAATGACCTCTGCAACAGCTTTTGCGGCCCCGGTTGTTGTTGGAATCATTGAGATTGCAGCTGAACGTGCTCGACGTAAATCGCTATGTCCTGCATCTAAAATTCTTTGATCATTTGTGTAGCTATGAACCGTCGTCATTGTGCCCTTTTCAATTCCAAATTCTTCATGAAGAACTTTTACAACAGGTGCTAAACAATTTGTCGTGCAGGATGCGTTTGAAACAATTTTGTGCTTTTTTGGATCATACTGGCTCTGGTTAACGCCGTAAACAACGGTCAGGTCGGCCCCTTTTGCGGGTGCGGACACAACGACTCGTTTAACTGGTCCCTGAAGGTGTTTTTCAAAATCTGTACGATCTTTAAAAGCGCCCGTACATTCAAAAACCATCTCGGCTTCCCAACTGGTCCAAGGAATTTCTTCTGGTTTCCTCGTCATCGACACAGGGATTTTTTTATTATCGACAACAAGGCAATTGCTATCCGTTTTTACGTCAAAGGGGGCGCGACCATGAGTGGAGTCATATTTTAAAAGATGTGCGTTCACATCCAGTTTTGACGAATCGTTAATTCCGACATAATCCACTTTGCCATAGCCTGCTCGAAATGCAATTCTTCCGATGCGACCGAAGCCATTAATTCCAACACGTAACATGAACAACTCCTTAGAATTTTCTAAGAACCTAATATAGAGAGAATTACATCAGTTTTCAACTTTAAATTACAACTTAAACTTTGGAAAAATCTTTGTAGTATTTTTTTGTAATTGCAAAGCAAGTTCTGATTCAGAAACGTCTTTTAAGGTTGCTACAAATTTTGCGGTATGGGCAAGGTATGCTGGAATGTTTTCCCGCCCCCGCATAGGGACAGGCGCCAAAAAGGGTGCATCCGTTTCAATATGAATACGATCAAGAGGAAGGTTCTTGACTGTGGCCTGCAAGTCGTTTGCCTTGGGAAATGTTACAATACCACTAATTGAAATATTATAACCCAATCTCATGGCTTCATCGGCAAGCCAGGGGGTCCCTGTAAAACAGTGGATAACACCTTTAACAGTTTCAAATTTCTTTAAAATTTCTATTGTTTCTTTTTCAGCGTCTCGGGTATGAATTTCAACAGGCAATCCAAGATCGGCCGCCATTTGCATTTGTGTTTCAAAAACATCTAATTGAATATTTTTGTCTGAGTGGTTGTAGTAAAAATCCAAACCGATTTCGCCAATGGCGATAACTTCTTTGCTTTCAGCAAAGGTACGAATCATTTTTTCAATGTCCTTGGTGTAGTGTTTTGCTTCGTGAGGATGAAGGCCCAGTGTACATTGAATCAGCGGGAAGAATTTCTTTGTCGTATTATAAACCGCTTCGATGTCGTCAGGATGGGTCCCAATATTGATAAATCGTTCAATATTTACTGATTTAGCGGCTTCGATTGCTTCGGCTGCCGAAGCTTTAAGCATATTAATATGGGTATGATTGTCTATCCACATAGTCTGTCCCAATTAGGGCAAAATCTTTTGATTTTGTAATAGAAAATTTTCGAATACAAGATTGCGATCCGTATTTGAAAATAAATTTCGTTCAATTTCAAACGCATTTTGGAAAAGGGCCATGATTTTTTCATCCGAAGCCTCTGCAAACACTTTCAATCGGTCTGCCAGGTCCGCATGGATCAGCGGATGTAGATCATATTTCAAAAAATAAATATCGCGAACCATTTGCTGCAGTATGAGGCTTGCAAAGAGGGCCAATTCTTTGTCCTCGAGACGTTCTTTTAATTTCACAAACGGTTCGCGCACAAATTTTTCATTTAAGTATTCTAGGAATTCGAGTACAAATATGCGAACCTCCTCGTGCTTTGTGTCTTGAAATTGCTCTAAAATGTCCATACGCCCTTGCGAAGCCGTGATCATCCAATCAGCTGCCGACGTTAATTTCTTTACACTTTTTCTATCAAGGACTGGAAAACGTATAATTTGTGTGCGCGACCGAATTGTTGGTAAAATTGATTTTTCTAAATGGGTAATTAAGAAGAAATGGGTATCCGCAGGGGGATCTTCAAGTGTTTTTAGCAATAGGTTGGCGCTTTGTGGGTTTAAAGAGTGGGCGTCATTTAAAATAATAATACGGGCTCGCCCCAATTTTTGTAGCGAAAGAAAATTTAAAATTTCTCGTGCTTGCTGTATTTTGATTTGCAAGCCATCGGGTTCGATAAATTTCACTTCTTCATGTTGAAAGTTCTCGATTTTAGAACATGATGGACATATCCCGCAGGCCGGTATTTTTTCACAGAGTAATTCTTGGGCTACCCCCAAGGCGATGATTTTTTTTCCGACTCCTGTGGGGCCGCTAAATATGTACGCGGAAGCTAAGTTTTTGGTTCGTACGCTTTGGACCAAACCTTTAGCAATATCGTCGTGTCCTAAAACTTTATCAATTAAGCGAGCCATTTTTTCTCTTTCAAAGATATAAGTAGCTTTTTAAATAAATCCTCGGGCATTTGAGTGGCATCCAGTACAAGCCATCTTTCGGGATTATCTTTTGCCTGTTTGAGATAGCTTTGTCGCACGCGTTGGTGAAATTCTAATTTTTCCCTTTCAAAACGGTCGGCATCTTGATTGGTTTCTCGTTCGCGTTTTGCGCGTCGGCTCACGCTTTCCTCCGCTGAAAGGTCAAGAAGCACTGTCAAATCAGGATACAGCTGAGCTGTCGCAAAATCATTGAGCGTGACGATATCAGCTTCTTCTAACTGACGTCCAGAGCTTTGAAATGCAATAGAGCTTGAAGCATAGCGGTCACAAACGATCCACTTGTTTTCACTTAGCGCAGGACGAATAAGGCTTTCAACGTGCTGTGCACGAATTGCTTCGTACAGTAACAACTCGGTTCGGGGGTTGGGAACCTCGCCATCGGTCCTGAGTAGAAGCTTTCGAATTTCCTCGCCCAAAGGAGTGCCCCCCGGCTCACGGGTTAAAACATAGGGGATCGATTTTGATTTTAGGTGTTCAGCCAACCTCGTGATGAGCGTGGTTTTGCCGGCACCGTCTACGCCTTCAAAAACAATAAATGCCATACAGACAGGATTACCATAACTCCCGACGTGCTGGCCATACCCAAGTCCGGGTTATTTTTAGTTTATAGAATTATAAATGGTGGACAGCTATTTCGCATTAAAATCAAAGATTTAGACTCTTAACATTGAAGAACAGAGCCGATAAAGTCACGTATGGGAAACCCGGAATACACGGTACTAATCTGTGACGATGACATTCAGACTGCGCGTCGCTTTCAAGATTTTTTGAAAGAGCGGGGTTTTGAAGTGCGTGTTGTTGCGACGGCGGAAGAGTGTAAGACCACCCTGGTTGAGTGGAAGCCTAAATTTGTTTTTTATGATCTGCTTATGCCTGAGTTTAATGCGATTCAACTGTTACAGTTTGTGAATGCCAATGAAGAACTAAAAAAACGCAAAATAAAGGTTTTAGTTACGTCACGGCACAACAATGTTACAAATGTCAAAGATTGCATCAAGGCCGGCGCATCGGACTACATCATTAAACCATTCAAATTTGAAGATGTTTTTTCTAGGTTAATATTTCATGCACAAAAGAAGCGTAAGGTTATTGCTGTTGATAAAGAGGATCAGACTTTGCTCGAAGGTGGCGAACTTTATCTGCATCTTTTTGCCTTTGTGCTGAAGGAAGCGAATACGACAAAGCCGTTCAATGAAGTTCTTCATAACATGACAAAAATGTTGGGACTGACTTTAGAAGCAGTTCGATGTTCGATTATTGAAACCCATGAAAATCGTTTGGATGCTTGGGTGCGTGCTTCAAGCGATGATATAAAGTTAAAATCACTCCAAATTGATTTGAACCGTTATCCTGAGGTTGTTCATGTGATGAACACGGAAGAGCCAGTTGTGGTTGAGAATTTGGATAAGGATCCAAATTTGGCGGAAATTAAAAAGAACTTTCAAAAAATTGCCTTCAATTCATTAATTGTGTGCCCTGTGTATAAACGTGGAAGTTTCTTCGGCGTTATGTCCACGCGTATGGCAACAAGCGATGGCTTCGGTGACAATCAAATCCGCTTTGCACAATTGATGAGTTTAATTGTGAGTCTTGTCCTCTCAAGCCAATTCCCAG
>CAUJEF010000055.1 GCA_963169515.1 Bdellovibrionota bacterium | reverse complement strand
CCTGTATGGGTGCCATACACAACGCGTCCGCCTGCCGTACGTCGGGCGGGCGGACGCTTGGTGTCTGGCACCCTAAAATACCGCTGAAAAACGCCGATTTATTAAAGGGGAAGGTACAGGTCCTTTATGAAGATTATTTCGCTTAAACGGGCGCCACATATTTTGTCCTCGCTACGGATTTTTTGGGGAAATCTGCGCAAAAAAGATCGCAACGCACCCGAGATGGATAAAATAAAGTTTCTTAAAAAAATCCCATTTTTTGAAAATTTACGCCGCCATCAACTGGACATTATCGCACAAATCATCCACGAACGTGAATACAACGAAAACGAATTTATGTTTGAAGAAGGCCAACCCGGAGCCGCAGTTTTTATCATACAAAACGGCGAAGTTGCCGTTGAAATCAAAACAGATGAACCAACTCCACTACAAATTGCAGTCCTCTCTAAGGGATCTTTTGTTGGCGAGCTGGCCCTGCTTGATGAGTCTCCTCGATCAGCGTCGGCGCGTTCCATAACACGAACACACGCCTTGGCGCTTTTCCGCAGCGACATTGATAAAATCAAGGCTATTGATCCCGAAATCACAACTCATATTTTCAAGGCTCTCGCTCACATTGTAGGCCAGAGATTGAAAGCGACTAACGAACTTCTCGAGCGCCGATCCGAGGCCGCATAATGACAGCAAGTCAGCGCAAATTAAATCGCATTGTTATCTATTCTGTATCAGGAGCAATATTTCTGTTCACAGCGATTTTTTTAATCTGGTCACTCCGTCCAATGATATTGCCCTTTATCCTGGGCGCGTTCTTAGCTTATTTGTTTAAACCTCTGTCTAATAGCTTTAAAGGATCCACTGTTACAAAATATAGCAAAATCGCAGTGCTAACAATTTTTGTTGGCACCGTCTTTTATTGGGGGGGAAAACTAATAAAAGAAAGTCTACCTTCAGAGCGAGAAAAACTAGAATTGCAAGTTCGACTCAAATACAGATTGAATGAACGCTACGTCACTTGGATGGGTATCAATGAGGAAACCAAGAAAGGAAACGTAATCTACAACAATTTCGGCGAAGAGCTAAATCCAATAGTTAAAAAGATAAATGACTTCCTCACACTCGCCCCAGATCAAATCCGCCTGTTCTTCCTCTATCGGAAAGGCCACAACGGTGAGCCCCCAATTTCAGATAAATATTATGAATACTTTCTGCAAAACTCGAAAATATCAGAGGAGTTTCAAGCAAATCTTCTAAAGCAAGATGGCACGGCAGACGCAGAGAACAGGGTCATCGCAGAAAAAAAAGAGGGCCTTTTTAGCCTGATCCATAGCTTATCAATTTGGTTGATCTTTCCGCTTACTTTTTTATTTTTGCTTTTTGATAAAGGTCAAATTTTGCGCTTTACGGTACGCCAAATTCCAAACCGTTATTTTGAATTAATGTTAACCGTAATTGATCGCGTAGACGAAGCATTGGGAAAATACATCCGCGGAACTGTCGTGGAATGCACACTTGTCGGGATCACACTGAATATTGGCTTTTGGATTTGCGGTATGCCATTTAAAGCGGCTTTCTTGATCGGTGCCATTGGTGGATTCACAAATGCAATCCCTTTCTTTGGAACGGTTATGGCCTGTATCGTAGGATGCGCGTACGCCCTGATCGCCGAAGACGTGCAATCCATAATTCCGTTTATGAACGCCAACAATTTAATGATCGGGGTTGTCGTCGTTGTATTGATCGCTCACTTTCTGGACAATGCGATTTTTCAGCCCCTTGTGCTTGGTGGCGCTGTAAATCTGCACCCGATCGTTGTGATCTTGAGTGTTTTCGGTGGCTCGATGCTTTTTGGATTTGCAGGGATGTTACTCGCAATTCCGACAATTGTTGTTGTCAAAGTGGTGCTTGAAACATTTTTCCACGGCTTAAAAGCCTATAGGATCATATGAACTTTGCATTGTATGAAAGCTGGCGTAAATGGCAGTTTTACAAAAAACTTCTCATTACGTTTTTTGCTTTGAATATTTTTTGTCTGGTGACCTCCCTTGTTTTAACAGGCTCATATTGGTCCGACCTGACCATTGCCCCTGAAAAGGTAAAACAACTGATCATTGTCGGTTTTCTGACTTTTATTTTTGGAATTTGCGCCCCCATGTACCTGTTTTATAAAGTTGGAGATATGCTGAACCGTGCCCGTAAGGAACTTGAGCAAGCCGCCCGTGAAATTGCCCGTGAATGGATAAAGCAATTTGAAAAGTATGATGAGAACGCATTCAAAAACATAGACTTTTGGATGAATGCTATACTTTTAAGCGCAGAACAGTTCGGTCGCTATTACCATCATCCTGTCGCAAACTTAAGCGGAGAGCTTGCTGGTCTTGTGCGTCAAGAAATGAAGAAAATCCGCAAAGATTTTTGAGCCTCCCTGTTAAAGTGGCAAAATCATTAAAAAAAATTAATTAGACATCATTGTCCAAGGGTGGAAAGAATGTCATACTTTTCAATAAAGACCAGCTCATCGGAGGAAGAAATGACCAAAAGGTTCCGCAACCAAAAAGGTATGACGTTAATTGAGATTATGTTGGTGATCGTATTACTTGGCGGTGTACTAAGTTACATTGGCAAAACCGTTTTCGACACCTTCGGCCGCGCAAATGCAAAAGCTGCAAAGCTTGTCATGCAAGAAATTGGAAAGTCACTTCAAATGTACAAACAAGATTGTGGTTCTTACCCTGCTGACCTGGCCGCGCTTTCATCAAACTCAGAAAACTGCGAAAGCTGGGGCCCGGATCCATATATGAGAAAAGTTCCAAAAGATCCTTGGCAAAATGAACTCATCTACTCAAATGACGGTAGCACCTTCACCCTGAGATCACTTGGCGCTGACGGCGAAGAGGGCGGCGAAGGGAAAAATGCCGATATCGAATACGAAATGGAATAAAGGTTTCCTTTCAAACTCCATTTGCCGTTGGCAAACCCAGTTTGAAAGCGGAATGACCCTTCTGGAAATACTGATCGCCCTGACGCTTGTTGCAGGTATTATGAGTTTGACCCTCCCTCGTTTGCGATCTGGTGATCAGGCAAAAGCCATCATACGAAAAATCACGGTCCTGGCAAGATACGTACATTCAACATCGCGATTAAAAGGCATTCCCTATCGCATGGTCATCGAACTAGGACAAGGAAGTCCAAATTCTCTGTATGTGGAGCGAGGAAGTACGGCCGTTGTTTCTCTGAAATCGAATGAAGAAATCAATCCACAAGGCTCACCTGCGCCAAAGTCAGATTTTCTTTTGGACAAAGGTATTTTAAAAAAGCCCATGGAATTGCCCAAGGGCTACCAATTCGATGATGTCGAATTCGGATCAAAACAAGAAAAAGTCACCACTGGCAAAGCCTATGTTTACTTTTTTCCACAGGGTTTCGCCACAAAAGCCGCAATTCACATTTCCGACGGCAAGGATAAAAAATTTACGATTGCAATTCATCCCCTAACCGGACAAAGCTATGCAGCCCAAACCTATGTCGCACTTAAAGACATTCAATAGAATCCGCAACGGCGGATTTACGTTGATCGAAGTTTTAGTGGCGATCATGATTTTAAGCGTTGCAATGGTGACACTCACAAGTTCCTGGAGCGGAAGCCTGTTTGCCTATCGGAAATCGGACAAGGTTCAGCTGATCACATCGCTTTTGAAAAGTAAAATTTCAGAGCTTGAAATTAAGTATGCAGAGCTCCCCTTTGACCAAATAACGGAACAAGAAGAGGGCGAGTACAAGGAATTTAGCGACCTTAAATGGAAGGCAGAAGTAAAACTGCTCGCGTTCCCCGATTTGTCCCAGATTTTAGTTTCTTCAGGGCAAAATGATGAGATGTTAATTACAACAATTCAAAAAATGACCGAACATTTTTCAAAAAACATTAAAGAAATGAAAGTCACGATTACTTGGTCCGCCGGGAAAAGCAACGTCGAGTATTCTGCAACGACCTATTTGGTGAATTATCAAAATCAACTTCCCGCAATAGGTGGCCCATGAAACGTAACGGCTTTACCCTAATCGAAGTTCTTATTTCAATTATGATCGTGGGGTTTATTTCTTTGTTTACCGCAAGGAGCATTCGCCAAGGCGTTCAATTCAAGGGGAAATTACAGGGTAGCCTTGATCAGCGAACGGCACTTAACAACGCAATGAAAATCATTGAACGCGATATTAATCTCGCATTTCACTACCAAGATTTTTATTACGATCTCGATGTCGAAATGGAAAAAGCAAAATATGAAGCTGAAAAGAAAAAGGCCGAAGAAGACGCTAAAAAAAACGGAACCACGTCAGTTTTTCCGCCATTTGTCAGCAAACTAAAGCCGCTAAAGCAGCTAACCCAATTTTTAGGTTCTGAAAATAAATTAGATTTCACAAATTTGAATAATATCCGTGTGAGCGAAAATTCACAGCAAAGTGATCAGCAAGAGGTTGGGTATTTTTTAAAAAATTGCGAAAGCGTGATGAAGCCTGAATTAAAGGGCCAGTGTCTGTGGAGACGGACCAGTCCCTACATTGACGATAAAGTCGATGAGGGTGGGGACGAAAATGTTGTGCTTGAAGGGGTGCAGAAATTCGAACTTCGCTATTTTGGAAAGGGCAAAGAAGACTGGTACAAAGAATGGAAGACCAACGAGAGCGGCGACGACATAACAAAAGACAACTTTCCATTGGCAGTTGAAGTTTCTCTGTCTACCGAGTGGAAAGAAAAAGGAGCTGAGAAGGGGAAGACCATGTCGGCCATTCGCGTTGTTCCACTGCGATTCCCCAACAATAAAGAAAAAACAGATCCCAATGCGGCAGACGCCCCTGGGGGAGTTAACGGTGGGGCCGGCGGCACGGGGGGTGTTGGTGGCGATTAAGCCTCTTCGACCTGGAAATCGCGGCGTTGCCATCATGATCACAATTTTTGCAATCATGTTGATGACCTTTGTTGCCGTTGAAATCAGTTATGAAACCAGCGTCGAATATCGAGTTTCCAATAGCGATTATCATAAGGTACGCGCCTATTATGCAGCGAAGTCTGGCGTAGAGCTGGCCTTGCTCCGCATTCAGTTGTTTAAAAATATCATGAACCAATTCGGTGAAAACTTAAAGGGTCAGACCGAGTTGTTAAATAAAATTTGGGCATTCCCGTTTCAATGGCCACCTTTTATCCCAAAAGATCTGAGCCTGACCAATTCAGAAGCCATCACAGAGTCCGTTGGCGAGTCTTTGATGGGATCAAGTTACGACGTTCGCATAGAGTCTGAGGGAAGCAAGATTGATATCAACGACTTGGATTCACCTTCAAAAGTTTTAAGGGAAAGCACCCGAAAGCTTATCGGACAGCTTATCCAAAACCGAATCGATGAAGATGATGATTGGAATGAAAACTTAGAAACAGACGAGCTTTTAAACGACATCACTGATTGGATCGATGCAGACGACAAGGCCCTGAATGGCGGAGACGAAAAAAATAATTATGAGGAATTTGGGGTCGACAGTGAGTTTTATCCACCAAACCGCCCATTTAAAACCTTTCAAGAACTTCACATGGTCAAGGGAATGACGGACGAAATTTTCAATTTAATATTTCCTTACATAACAGTTTATGGAACCAAGGGCATTAGTGTAAATCTAGCAAAAAAAGAAGTTTTAATGTCCATTCATCCGACATTTACAGCTGAAATTGTTGACGAAATCATCGCACGAATTCAAGACCCAGACGAGGGACCTTTTGCCTCTATGGAAGAGTTCAAAGGGTTTCTCGGGAACAGAGTAAATTGGAAGGAAATTGAAGATTCCGGAATCCCCCTGTACTTTGGTTCAGAATATAATTTCCGCATTACAAGCATTGGAAGTTATTCGAAATCTCGAAGTGAAATCATTGCTATTGTCTATGACTTTGATACAGTCAAAGAGAGGTTAAAGGAATTCATGGACAAGGAAGACCAACAGGGCGGCACCCCCACACCCACCCCGACGGCAACCCCCGGGGGCAACAGCGGGAACTCGGCGGCAAAATCAAAGCCCCCTTTGTCCGGAAAACCAAAAATTGTTTACTGGCAAGAAGAGTAAGGACACGGCATGCGCTCAGTAGGAATCGACATCGGAACCTTATCCGTCAAGATCGCAGAGGTTGAAGGCTCGAATCACAATTTTACTCTTAAAGACTACATCGAAGTCCCTTACGCGCTTGATTTATCTCAAGATCCAAAAGTGCAAATCCTTGATGTTTTAAGAAAAATTGCCACGCATTACGACCCGGCATCCACTCGTTTCTCGGTTGCCGTATCCCAGGACCTGGTCGCCGTTCGCCACAAAGTTTTTCCATTTCGAGAAAAACTGAAAATTATGAAAAGTCTTCCTTTTGAGCTTGAAGACGACGTCCCGTTTGATCCCTCTAATGCGATCTTTGATGCGAAAATCCTACGTTACCGCGATAAATCAAGCGAGCTGCTAGCCGCCGTCTGCCCGATTAGCAAAGTCAAAGAGGTTCTTGGACTCGTACAAGATGCGGGCATCGATCCTGACGTAATCACCGCTGACGGCTTTGCCCTGACGAATCTGATTACGAATTGGGACGAGCCCCCTTCAGAGGCAGATCCACTCACCAGCCCGTCAGAACTTGTTCAGATCGAGAGCGGTGCCGACGGTGATAAGGTCATGCCCGCCGCGGAATTATACATTCACATGGGGCACAATAAATCCCTGGTTATTCTTATGCGCGGGGCCTCTATCCTTGAGATTCGAAGCATTACCTTTGGTGGGATGCAAATCGTAGCTCGTATTCAAAAAACCTATGACATTGGCTATGCAGAGGCCTTGAAGGGCTTGAACGAAAAAGGATTTGTTTTGACAAAGGCCGAAGGAGCATCTCAAGACCAAATTATTTTTGCCAAGGCGATTTCGACGGGGCTTGACAAATTTCTGGTCGACATTCGAAAAACAATTCTTGAGGCGCAAAGCCAATTCGAAATTGCCGTCAGCCAAATCCACTTATTGGGCGGTTTGAGCTCGCTTGTGAATCTTGCTCCATACATCACTCAAAAACTCAACGTCGTTACAAATGTTTTCAACCATTTAGCGATTGGGTTTAAATCCAATGTAGAGGAATCACCTGAGCTCCGAAAAAACTCGGCAGTGGCAATCGGCATAGCAATTGAGGGTCTCAAACGACCTGGAAATCCACCGTTGAATTTTAGAAAAGGCGATCTTGCCAAAGAGGGACGCTCAATCAAACAATTCTGGCAGCGTTGGAATACGACCGCATATTACGCCGCCGCCTTTTTTGGAATTTTATTGGTATATGGTATAATTAAAAGCCAGCTTGCGAGCTCTATGGAAGCAAAAAGTCGAACAGCAGTTCGAAAAATTGCGGAATCCCATGAGATTGGAATCAAAGGGGATTCAATATCCGTCAAACGCTACATCCGCGACAAGAAAAAAGAAAACGAAGACAGTAAGAAACTGTCACATTTGCAATTTATCAATTCACCAATTGATATTTTAAATCAAATCTCTAAAGCTATGCCGAGCAAAAAGGAAATCATGGTTGATATTCGCCATTTCAACTTGGATTATGAAACAGTCACGCTGGAAGGCGAGGTCTCCCAAAAAATTCACTTAGAACAAATCAAACGCGAAATGAAAAAGATCGCTCAGGGAGGAAAAATCAGTGAAATCGCCACCCGCCTTCCGCCTGCCCCTGGAAAAATAAATTTTGGACTCAACTTCAAAGTGGACCGCAGCCCCGGAGTCTTGGAATGAACGACTTACTGGCTAGGATCAAAGATACCTTAATTGCCAAGTGGGAAGAATTCCAAGAATCCCCACTCTATTCCCAACTGAAAGAACGCTACGATAGCCTCTCCCCGGTGGGACAAAAAAGTATCCTATGGGCAGGATTGATATTTTTCTTGTTTATCGTATTTATGATTCCCAACGCATTTCTTACATCCGCCGGCGATTCGATCACAGTTTTTGAAGAAAAAAAAGATCAGGCGCAAGAGCTTTTACAAGTCACACAAACTTCAAAATCCTTACCACCCCTTCCGCCGCGTATGGATGGGGCCCAGTTGAAAGTAACCTTAAATGCGCGACTGCAAGAGGCCGGATTAACCCCGGAACAAATTAAAGGTGTTAATGAACGTGCGGGGCGGGCCGCCGCAAATGAATTGATCCCCGCAAGTGTTGTACAAAATATCGTAGATGTGGAACTTGGCCAATTAAACATCAAACAGATGGTTGAGATCGAGTTCGCATTTTCAAAAATTTCCCCGCTTGTCAAAATTGTGGCTGCTGATGTGATTGCCCACCCTTCGGATAATCATTATTATGACGTCAAATATGCAATTGCGAGCTTCAATGTTAATGAAACAGAAAAAGAAGCCTTGGATGTTAAAGGCAAAGCCTCTAAGACCCAAAAACCAAAGTCGTTTAAGGGAAAACCCACAGATTCAGAAGGGGAAGAGCTGTGAAGCGTGTCCTGCAGTTTTTGGGGGATATTTTTCGGTTTCATAAACTAAAGCTGCTTCTGGCATTTTGTAGTTTTATTTTATTTTTATTCATTCTATTTCCGTTTAATGACCTGGGAACATTCGTAACTGCACAAGTCGCAGAACAATCACAAAATAACGTATTTCTGAAATTTGATGAACTCAGTTTGTCCGTGTTCCCGCTGGGGCTTGATTTCACAAACGTAGAGGTTCAGACCACTGCGTTTCCCGCAGTCAAAGCACGCGAATTGACGTTGGCGCCGACTATACTGGGGCTGCTCACTTTTAATCCAGGATTAACTGCAAAAGCAAAAGGTCTTCTGAAAGGCGATGTCAGTCTATCCACCCGCGGTGAAAAAAAAGCCACCGACGGCAAAGCCGCTAAGGTCCTGCAAAATATTGAATTGGATGCATCTGGGTTAGATCTCGCGTCTGCTTTAAGTATGGTTTCAAACCTTTCTGGCCTAGAGGGGAAAATCGACTTAGGAGTTTCAGGAAAAATAGATCCACAATTTGAAGAACAACCCAGCATGGATCTTCTTGTCGAGGGACAAAAAGTTCAGTTGGTGAACTTTTCCATCGACACAGTGATGGGGGCCTTTCCCCTGCCCGACATTTCTTTGCAAAAACTAAGACTGAAAGGGGTTCTGCAGGAAGGACGCCTGAATATAGAGGAAGGCATTATCGGAAATGACACCGATGATCTATACGCTCAAATCAAGGGAACGCTCAGGGTGACCGTAGAAGCCCATCGCGGGCAGGTCTCGCCAGTATTGGGGGGCTACAATCTGAGTGTTCGAATTAAAACAAAAAAGGCTTTTCAAGATCGTGCGAGCCTTTTTTTTGCATTTATCGAAAACATGAAAGTCTCTTCGAGCTCGACAGCTAACCCGGAGTATATGTTCCGCGTCGAAACGTCCGACGTCCGAATGCCGCCCAATATGACCCCTCTAACTTCATTTAATTGATATTGCTTGGTATTACCAATTTGCAACATTAACTGACTAAAGCGATTGTGCTTAATTATTGCGCACGAATAATTGGGGACATTTGCCTTTTTACTTTTATATATTTTTATTAGATAACAAACTCTAAAACTTAAATGGCGTGCCTGGCACGTCAGTTAATTAAGATGAGTGGTGGCCGAGTGGCCATCAAACAAAAAGGGGGCATAGGTATGTCAGGTGTAAATAAAGTTATTATTGTGGGTCGTCTCGGTGCAAATCCAGAGGTAAAACAGACCGCAAATGGTCAAACTGTTGCGCGGTTTAATGTTGCTACAAGCGAGCAGTGGAAAAATAAAGAAACCGGAGCTCCACAAGAACGGACAGAATGGCATCGCGTTGTCGTTTGGGGACGCCTGGGGGAAATCTGCGGCGAGCACCTTGCAAAAGGCCGTCAAGTTTATGTCGAAGGCCGCCTACAAACACGTCAGTGGGAAGATCCAAAGTCAGGGCAAAAACGATACACGACTGAAATCGTAGCCGGAACCGTTCAATTTCTGGGTTCTGCCGGTGGCGAGCGAGCCGCTTCGCAAGAAGGATCCACAGGCACGGATTCAGAACCATCATTTGATTCCGACGAAGAAATTCCTTTTTAATTTCCTTTTATAGTTTAAAATCTAAAAGCCTTCCTTCCAGAAGGCTTTTTTACTATTGCAGTACTTGTTTTGAATTCGGATGTCCGTTCCCGAACGGAAGAGCAGGGAGAATGAATAATTACGAAATCCTAGTTTATATTATTTTACTCGGTGGTCTTGCGCTGAATACGTTGATCGAAAAACTCAACCTAAAAAATCTTTCAGACGTGTTACCCAAAGAATTTGAAGGTTGGTACGATCAGGAAAAGTATAAAAGATCTCAATCCTACTTAAAAGAAAACGTCCGCTTTGGATTGCTTACCAGTTTTATTTTTGTTCCGATGTTGGTGGTTTTTATTTATTTCGGCGGATTCAATTATGTAGACCGTTTTGCCCGTGGCTTTGCTCACGATTTTGGGCTCGGACAAGTCCAAATTGGGCTTATATTTATAGGCATATTGGCCGCACTTTCTTGGTTGATTCATTTGCCATTTAACATCTATGGCACATTCGTAATTGAAGAAAAATACGGCTTTAATAAAATGACGGCAAAAACCTTTGTCTTTGACGAGCTCAAAAGTCTTTTTCTTGGTATTGTCATCGGCGGACCAGTGCTTGCCGCTGTTTTTTGGTTTTTTGAAAAATTTGAAAATTTGGCGTGGCTCTACGTCTGGCTTTTCTTGTTCGCAGTGCAAATGTTTATGCTCTACATCGCACCTGTAACCATTATGCCATTGTTCAATAAGTTTAGGCCCCTTGATGACGGCGAACTTAAGAATAAAATAAACGAATTTGCCCATGCACAAAATTTTAAGCTACAAGGAATTTTTGTAATGGATGGCTCGAGAAGGAGCACCAAAGCGAATGCCTATTTCACGGGTTTTGGGCGCTTTCGTCGAATTGTTTTATTTGATACGTTGATTGCAAAGCAAAATGTGGATGAGTTGGTGGCCGTGCTTGCTCATGAAATCGGCCACTACAAAATGCACCACATACCAAGACAGTTGGTGCTTTCGGTCTTGTCCCTTGGGTTGACCCTTTTTATCATGGGGCAGTTTATTTATAATCAAAACATTTTTTTAGCCTTCAAGATGGACTACACCTCGGTTTACGCAAGCCTTTTGTTTTTTGGTATTTTTTATTCTCCGATTTCGAGCTTGATTTCACTCTATAGCCTGTATTTGTCTCGCAAATATGAATTTGAGGCCGACAAATACGCCGTCGATACTTTTAAAAAAGCAGATTCACTAATTACGGCATTAAAAAAATTGAGTGTAGACAGCCTTTCAAACCTTACACCCCATCCCCTTAAGGTTTTTCTAGAGTATACCCACCCGCCTATTTTACAGAGAATCGAGAGACTCAAAGGGTACGTCCCATCCCAATAACGCGCCGCACATCAAAAAGGTACGGCCTACCCGAACATTTTTTGTCTTCCTCTTTGAACTTTCTTCTAGGCTCGTACCCCCTTCAAAAGCCCTACTCCAATCGAACGACATAACCCTATGGAAATAGACCTGAATTTGCTTATAAACATTACCTATCTAAGATTTTCATCGGTTGTCCCAATTGCAGTTACCTTACCGGTGCAGGTGGGCGGATAAAAGGACGGATGGAGAGATGGTTAAGTATATCCTATTTATATTATTTTTGTGGGGTCCGGCGTTTGCTGACCCCAATTTTTATGAAAGCCTCCCACCAGAGGGACAGCTTGAAACCAATTATTGGAATGGCAATGCCACCCTTCGGATGAAGGATGGAACTACTTACGTTATCCCTGCCCCTGTTTTAACTCCGGAAATTCAAAAACAACTGAGCCAACTTTCTCATGAAGAATTTATAAAATTCTGCGAAAATCGCGCAGGCTTTCTGCAAGCACTTGGCCGCCTTTTACATTTCAAATCAAGACTAAGATTTGGTTTGGGGACAATGGTCAAAAACAGATTCTATCAGATTTTGCGGCCATTTAATCGGAATGAAAAAGACCTGCACCCTGTCGAATACTTGCTTGAGCTCCAACAAGGTCCACCAAAAGAAAATACAAAAATCTCAAAATCTATAGAAAAAACAAAAGAGATCCTTCGACTGATCGACTATCAACTTTGGCAAGCTCCAAAACTCATTGCTAGGCAGAATGAATTTGGCGCTGCCCTATTTGCTGGTGGCGGGGCTGGCCTGATGGTGCGCTCTAAAAACTGGGGCTTTTTCCAAAGTCTCGGGATTGGGATTTCTTTCGGCTATAATTCGGATGCAAAAGCGCTGGTCATAAATGTTTTTAAAAACGTAGATACGGCGCTCAAAGCGTTAACGCTGATCGGCCCAACAATTCCCGTTAAGGTGCAAGTTTATTTTGCAACTCGCGATTGGGCCGACGGTGGAATTACCGTTTCCCGTGGACGCGGTGAATACCCACCTGGCCCGTTTGATGTCCAACTGTTGCCAGAATCTATTTATTTTGGTGTTGGTATGCCAAGCCTTGATAGCCTCTATGGTTACGAGGCAAGAACCAGTCAATACAGCATTGTAAATATTGCGATTTCTCGGCTGTTCCCCGGTTTTATAAAAATTGGATCCAACGCAGATGACATCTTTAAAGACGGCTATGATACCGTTCACAAGATCGCACGTAAGATTTTAGATTTTTTCAGACCAAGCAACGGACAAACTTGCGAAAATATTTTTCTATAGATGGCTCACAATTTCATGAACAAAATCTGAAAGCCTTCGGCCCGCTTCATCACGCCCGATCGCAGAGTCTTCATATTCCTCTAACGATGGAAACACGATGTAACAGGCAACGCCAATGGAGCTACTTTGATTGGCACCAAGAAATCGCATGACGACTTTTTCTTCGACTTTATAGGAGTACGCAAAACTACCACCCTCAAGTTCCGTTTGATAGTCTTCAAGAACCTCAATAAAATTAGCCGCGTCTTGGTTTAGTAAGGATATTTGTTCGCTCACGCTTTTCTGAATAATGCTGTTTGCATCGTCGCGCCCCAATGATGCCGTTTGGCTGTAGCTATTCGATAAACCGCAGACGACACGGTCAATACCTCGGGTTGTATCGCTAGAGGTCGCAATTCGACATTCAGCCACGCTGCCCGCAGGCGGTGTTAAACTGAAAAAAGCAGTGACATCATCTTGCATAATGATTGCCGCAATATTTGAATCCAAATATGGAAGACAGCTGCCCTTTGTGGTTGTGTTCAATAGCATTTCCAAATTTTGTCGTCCTTCGGATTGATAAACTGAGCAGTTCTGATAGCCAAGGATCAGCAAGGCAACCGTAAAAATTAAAAAAACTCGAAGTTTCATAACGCCATAGACCCCTATCTATCTCAATCGGAGACAATGGCACTTTTCTTAAGCAAAGAGGGCAAAAGTGTTTCAATCTGATACAGTATTAGTCACCCATCGTACGACAAAGGTCTTGCTAGCTCTGCCGAAGTCTGGACAAATATCTGAAATTCTTGGATTTTATTGCGGCAGTTCACCCACGATGTCATGATAAATCTATAGATTCAACAAAGGGGAATCATCGTGAGAATTCAGGCGACAGTCACCTTCGTCATTTTATCTTTTTTCTTATTCTTCCCAACATCTTCTAATGCAGCAACCATCACAAAAGTTAAGGGCAAAAAAGTTATGGTCAGCACTGAAGGTGACGAAATGTCGTCCGGAGAAAAATTCTTCGCCGTAGACGCCAACGGCAAAAGAAAAGCCATCGTCAAAATCACAAAGGTAAAAGGCGAAAAAGCCCTCGGTGAAGTTGTAAAGGGCAAAGCCGTCCCCAATATGGCTCTTGTCAAAGGGAAATCAAAAAGCGAAAGAAGCGCCTCGCGCAGCTCAAGCGACGGAAGTTTGGCCGTTGGCGGTATGCTTGGATATGGAATTGATTCCATGACTGTCACAACCGATGTCGGCGATGTAGATATGTCTGGCAGCGGCTTCGGTTTTGATGTTGTTGCAGATTACAAGCTGTTTTCAAGTTTTTATTTGCGCGGCCATGTTGGCTATGAGACTTTCAAAACGAACAGCGGAGTTAAAAATTTCGGAGCCGCTGGCACCTTTGCCCCAGAAGTTTCCATTAACTTCATCAAAACAGGCTTGATGGGGCAGTATGCGTTTCTTGATACAGCGACACAAATCTGGGTTGGTTTGGGATTTGACTTCTACTCAGCCTCTTCATCCAAGGCAAATGTTTTGGAATCCGTTGGCGGTTCTGGGGCGGTCGTAGTCGCATCGGGTGTTAATATCCCGATGGGCAGCTTTTTTATCCCGATCCAGGGTGAATATGATATGTTCATGGGCCAAGACGATGCAAAAATCGGCATTTTCGCATTACGCGCTGGCATGATGTTCAAATTCTAAAATTGACATCCGGATTCCGGACATAATTTAATCGTCTTCTGTGCAAAATATCTTGATTAAAAATGGCGTTCTAGTCCCCATGATAAAATCCGGAAAATATTTTGCTGGGGACATTCTAATTGAAAATGGCCGAATTAAAGAAATCGGACAAATTATAAGCGCAGACTGCATGGTTATCGATGCAACCGATTGCTTTGTGCTCCCCGGTTTTATTCAATGCCATGTTCACACGGTTCAATCGCTTTTGCGTCATCAGGCTGATGATCTTGAGCTTTTAGATTGGCTTAAAAAGCGAACTTGGCCCTACGAAGCAGCTTTGGATGGCGACGGTGTTGAAGCCGCTTCGGAACTGGGAATTGCAGAGCTCCTTTTGGGTGGGACAACGACAGCTCTTGATTTTGGGACAACCCATAATCACGATCGCGTATTTAAAACCGCACGCGGCATGGGGATACGTCTTTTCAGCGGAAAGACCCATATGGATACAGGCACTGACGTCCCGAAACAGATTTTAGAAAATACGGAATACTCTTTACGAGAAGCCGAAGATCTCGGAAAAAAATGGAACAACAACGGTCGATTGAAATACGTCGTCGAACCTCGATTCGCGTTGAGCTGCACTGAGATTCTAATGAAAGAAGCTGTAAAGCTTGCTCGAAAAAACAATTGGCTTCTGCATACCCATGCAAATGAAAGCATTAATGAAGTTCGCCGTGTAAAAAAATTAACAAAGAAATCCAACATCGCATATTTGAAGAAAGTTGGATTTCTAGGAAAAGATGTGATTCTTGCCCATGGGGTTCATGTGACTGACTCTGAACTTAAAACATTAAAAGACACAAATACACGTATCTGCCACTGCCCTGGCGCAAATTTAAAATTGGCTTCTGGAATTGCAGACGTTCCCAAATACCTGAAAAATAAAATTGTCGTGGCGCTGGGGGCAGATGGCCCCCCTTGCAATAATAAGCTTTCGATCTTTCAGGAAATGTCGCTTGCTGCAACTGTGCATAAAATAAAACATGGCCCCCGCGCGATGGACGCTTGGACCGTACTGGGTATGGCAACGCGTGAAGGCGCACGTGCGCTTAATATCCTCGATCAAATCGGAACGCTTGAGGTTGGTAAGTCCGCTGATATCACAATTATAAAGCGTGATTCCATGTCTTTACACCCAGACGGTGATCCTGCCAGCCAGATTGTCTATGGTGCGACAGCAAGCGATGTCCGAGACGTTTTAATCGACGGCGAACTGATTGTTCGGGACTCAAAATTATTGAAATTTAAGCATCAGGAAATTCAAACGAAGGCCCAAATTGCCTGGAAGGCAACCCGAGCTCGAATGAAAATTTAGTTCTTTCGACCATCTCGCACGATTCGAAGTGATCGTTGTTCAGCCGATGGCATTGGAACCCCTAACCATTTTGCAATAGTCGGAGCCACGTTAAGATTTGAGATCACCCCAAGGTTTTGGCCGCCCTTAATCCCACAACCGACCGCAATAAAGCCAGTATGAAGCTTTGAATCATCTGGCAAAGCTCCATGCTGCCCCTTTACGCTTGTGCCTGCAATGATCTCGCCTTTTGCAGTATTGCCGCACGTAAATCCTTCTTTTGCCGTAATTGCCGCAATCGCATCAGGATAGGATCCCAAGCTATTAAGCTGCGCTTTTTTAATCAATCGATAACCAAGAACTTGATTGTCTTCAAGAAGCTTTAAAACTTCGGCCCTCAGGGATTTGTCTTTAGAATAAATCGCAGCTTGGCCACCGCTCGAATGTGCTACAACTTTCCAGCTTTCTATTTTCCCTGTTTCATCTGCTGTGATCCAGCCTTTTTCCAAAAAAAGTACGTTTAAATTTATGCTTTTTGAAACATCATAAAAGCCATGGTCTCCAACGATCATCACACATGTATTTACCAAATCGACAGCTTGTAATATTGTTTTTATGTTATTGTTGGCGTCAAAAACTGCGGCCTTTGTTTCATCCGAATCACGACCCGTTCCGTGCTCAACGTGATCCACATTCGCAAGGTGTACGACCATTAAACTGGGCGCATTCTTTTTCCAAATGTGTGCACTTGCAGAAGCCACCCAATGGTCCATCTCTTCTTCGCTTTTATA
>CAUJEF010000054.1 GCA_963169515.1 Bdellovibrionota bacterium | reverse complement strand
CGAAATGATCACGTGCAAAGTCATACAAGCTGCGATTATTTAAACGTGTTCCGGTACTGGACGGAAACGCCGACTCTTTAAAAATTTTGAATTTGGATGAAAAAGAAAAAAATGAACTTTTCAGAAGGTCGGTTGGTTTAGCAGGTAGTTTGTGCAAGGTCTTGTCATAATATGCATATCGCTCTCGACTGGTATCATTAGATTTGATGATTCCGGGTTCCAGGTCCAACTGTTTTATAAGATCTAGCGTTTTAGGCTCGTTACTAAAAAATCCATTGGGTCCATGCTCAATCAAAAATCCGGAGTCGATCTTGGTGCCAATATATCCACCAGACCTATGGGTACGTTCGAAAACGCACACCTCGATATCTTTTTTCTTCAGTAGATAGCCCAGCGTTAGTCCAGAGATGCCACCGCCTAAAATAGCAATTCGATTCTTTTTAGAAAAAAATTCCAAGGCGTCGCATCCTCTGTTGTAGAAATCTATTACCTAAAGTTATGAACAAAGTCGATAACGTGTTTTATTGTATCGACCTTCGTAGACGGTGTCACTCCGTGACCGACGTTAAATATAAATTGTTGCAGGATTTCCCCATGCTTTGCCTCATTCAAGACGCGTTCGACGTGTGATTTTGCATCCGACCATGGAAGGCATACAATATTGGGGTCTAGGTTCCCCTGAATGGCGACTTTGTGATCTGTTAATTTTGCTATTTGATCCAGTGGCAACCGCCAATCGACACTTAAAACATCAGCGCCAGTTTGAGTTAACAATGGAAGAAGATGTGAGGTCGGCTGCGAGTATAATGTCACAGGGACTTTCTTTTTGCTTTTTGCAATTGAAATCATTTTTGCTACATGAGGAAGAACGTGCTTTTCATAATCGTCATAGCCCAAGACGCCTACCCAGGAATCAAAAATCTGAACGGCGTCTACACCAGATTCAATTTGATAAACAAGATAGTTTCCAACCTGGATAGCTAAATGGTCCATGGCTTTAAAAAATGATTTTGGGTCTTGAAAAATAAAGGTCTTCAAATTTTTAAATTCTTTAGAGGTGTTTCCCTCTACCAAATACGAAGCAAGCGTAAATGGAGCTCCTACAAAACCAATAAGTGGCTTTTGAAGTTCCGACTTAATTTGCCCAATTCCTTTGCAAATAAAGGGCATGTCTTTTTGAGGATCCAAGCTCTTCAGATTCATCAGAACATCTGCTCCACACAGGTCCAGTTTTGGTCCTTGATCTGTAAACTGAAAATGTGCACCCATGTATTCAAGACAAGTTAAAATATCAGAAAACATAATCGCAGCATCCAGTGGAAATCGCCGTAGGGGTTGCAAAGTGACATCTGCCATGAGCTCGGGCGTATGACTCATCTCACGAAAGCTAAACCTCGCCTTAAGATCCATGTATTCTGGTAAATACCGACCAGCTTGACGCATAAACCAAACGGGAATTGTGGACGTGTTTAATTTCTGGGTTGCAGCGATATAGGTGCTCATTGTTGATCTACCCTTGTAAGAGCATATCCAATTCCGCGGTGGGACCGAATTTCGTACGGGGAATCGGCTTCGATCCACTTGCGGAGCTTTACTATGATGTTATCAATTGTGCGAGTCGAAGGATAGTTGTTGGTACCCCAGATTTGGTTTAAAAGGTGTTCCCGTGATATGACTTGATCCTGATGTGAAAGCAACATCTTTAAAACCAACATTTCTTTTTCAGTTAAGTATTCGCGCTGTTCATCTTTTTGAATGCTCAGAGACTTGAAGTCAATCTTGGCTTTACCAATTTGAATGACCTCGGGGCCTTTAAATTCTCGCGTTTTTCTTTTTAGCAAAGTCAAAATGCGTAAAACCAATTCTTTAAAATGAAACGGTTTTGTTAAGTAGTCATCTGCATCCAATTCCAATCCTAAAATACGATCTTGTGCAGAGCTTTTTGCAGAAAGGATAAGAACCGGAACCTGGGAAACCTGGCGGATCTCTTTTAGAACATCAAATCCATTTTTCTTTGGAACCATAATATCTAAAATAACAATATCATGAAGATTTTTTGTAGCAGCTTGCAGGCCGCTTTCGCCATCCTGAGCCCAATCAACGGTAAAATTCTCCATTTGAAGATTGTCAATCAACCCAGGGCCTAACAGGTCATCGTCTTCAATTAGAAGCACATGCGGTTTCATATTCCCTGCTCCCAAAAAATTCGAGTCGTGGTTCCCTTGTTGATGCCCTCACTATCCAATAAAATTTGGATCCCCGCTTTATTGCACAGTTCGCGAGCCAGGGTTAACCCCATGCCCGTACCGGGAGACGCATTATTTAATACACGCTCGCTCCTCCAAAAAGGGCGAAATGCGTTTTTTATCTCAGCCTTTGACATTCCAATGCCTTGGTCTTTGACAATGAGAGAAGTTTTCCGGCCAGAACAATCTGCCGAAATTTTTATCGTTTTACCAGAGCCATACTTCATTGCATTTTCGATAACATTTTGCAAAACCAAACGGCTTTCCAGCGGCGCCCCCGTGACTATCAATTCCTTTTCAAGGTCGATATCGACATCGAAATCATACTGCGGCTTCATTTCTTTTGCTTGGGTGATGCAATCCTTGAGCATTTTGTTGAGTGCGATTGACTCTTTCTTTGTTTCTATAGAACTTTGGGCAGTCAATTGAAGAATTGTATTCACCTCTTTTAGGAGCCTGTCTGTTGCAATGTTTGCACGGTTCAAATAGACCACTTTTTTTTCGTTATCTAAAACAGGGCGGGCGAGTGTATCCAGTGACAGTCGAATGACAGCTAGTGGCGTTTTCAACTCATGGGAAATAGCTCCAAGAAAGGTAGCGTGTGCTTTTTGAAGCTCAAGCTCTTTTTTATGGGAACGGTATGCAAAAAGCATAAACACGGACCAAATAAAAAAGAAAAAGCAACTTTCCAAAATAATCATACGTTGAAAGCTCTGGTAGCTTTGTAAAGTTTTATCGAGTGGATTTGCTTTGAGCAAAAGAAGGTGGTGGTAATTCAAAAGATACGCCCACCAAATCACTTGTCCAAAGGTGAGCAATGTTAGAGAAATCAAAATTCCCTTCAGATATCTAAATTTCATTTAGAGCCTTTGCTAAGGCTTCGGCCAGCTTGTCTATGTCTTTTCGGTTATGTGCTGCAGATAAAAAACTGACTTCGTAAACGGATGGGGACAAATAAATTCCGGCGGCCAAAATTTTTCTGTATATCGATTTAAAAATTTCCGAAGCCTCTTTGGAAATAGAATCGGGATCTTTCGGCGCGCCTTTTTGACCTGGACAAAGCCAAAAAATACTTCCCACGCGCTTGTAATAAAGAGGGGCATTTGTTTTAATATTTTGAATTTTCTTATCAAGGTAAGGACCCAGATCGTTTTCTATTTTCTCATAAAACTTGCTTTTTTGTAGGGCAGTAAGGGTGGCTGCGCCTGCGGTCATACATAATGGATTGCCGCTCAAAGTTCCGGCCTGGTAAACCCCACCCACCGGGGCCAAGGCATCCATGATTTTTTTCATAGCACAGACGGCGCCAACAGGAAGCCCCCCTCCAATAATTTTTCCATATGTTCCAATATCAGGTACGATATTGAATTTCGCTTTGGCGCCCCCCCAACCAATACGAAAGCCTGTGATGACTTCATCGTAAATCAAAAGTGTTCCGTGATCTTCCGTAATTTTTCTTAAAAACTGCATGTAATCGTTGGATGGTTCAAATAGGCCAGAGTTGGCAAGGATAGGTTCAATAATTACAGCCGCAATATCATTACCGTGTTTATTGAAAGCTTCTAGCATTGATTCTTTCGAATCATACTTTACGACAAGGGTATCTTGGATTGCGCCAGCCGTGACGCCTTTTGAAGACGAAATTCCTTGAGTCATTAGTCCTGAGCCAGCGGATACCAATAACGGATCCATGTGTCCGTGATAGCAGCCATCAATTTTTACAATTTTATTTCTTCCGGTGTAACCTCGCGCAAGCCGAATCGCAGTCATAACGGCCTCTGTCCCAGAATTTACAAACCGAATTTGATCAAAGGGTGTAAGAGCTGACAAAATCAATTGGGCTAATTCTACGTCTTTTTCAGTTGGGGTGCCAAAATGAGTTCCATTCTGGAGCTGCCGCTCCATTGGACCAATCACGTCCGGGGACGCGTGCCCTAGTGCAAGCGCCCCCCAACACATACAAAAATCAACATATATATTTCCATCAACATCTGTCAGTTGTGCGCCGACCCCTTTTTTAAAAAAAAGAGGAGATCCGCCTACGGCCTTGAAGGCTCGTACAGGAGAATGAACGCCAGCTGGCGCTAGTTGTACGGCAGTTTCGTACAGTTTTTCAGAAAGCGTAGTTTCCATCGTTTTTCTTCCGTTATTCTAGTTCTTCAATCAATCTATCCCATGAGCCTGGGGTGCGTGACATTTGGTGTTTGATTCCGTGTTTTTCAATGGCCCGTGCTGTTGTCGGGCCAATTGTAAAAACTTGAAGAGATTCTAATGCCGCATTCGCCTTGCACTCTACAATAAACTGCTCTACGGCGGAAGGACTTGTTAGGACAATTTTGTCTCCGGTTTGAACATTCGGAATATCAGTTCTAAGGGGACTTTTTGATGGAAAGGATTCGTATAAAGATAAAATTTCAAAAGGGATTTTTTGCTCTGCCAGTTCGCTGGCCATACGCGTCATAGGAGTGCCTGGGATCAAGTATGGCTTTCTCGTTTTGGGCAGGATTTTGCTCAATGAATTCGACGTCGCTTCTGGTGCCTCAGTAACTGTCAATTCTTGTAAAATTTTTGAGGTTGATTTTCCAACGGAAAAGATCGGCATATTTTTCAACTTTTCTAATCGATCTGTTGATTGGTAAGCCCATTCCAGTAGAAAAATTTGAGCGGCAAACTGGCTTGAAAAGACAATGCCTTCGTATTTTTTCAGGTTGAGCTTGTCAAGCTGCTGAGGATCCCAGACGGTTTGAATTTCAATTAAGGGCCAACAAATAGCCTGATAGTTTTTTTCCGCTAGTTTCTTTGCGACGCTATGTTGATGTTGGATTGGCTGAGTCAGCCAAACACGTCCTTTCGGGTTGCCAATTTTATCGGAAAAAACTTTTGAATAGGCACTGCGGACAAGATCTCCCAAGCGCTTTGACTGTAGGTGATGGTTGTGAAGCGTTGATTGGTCATCATAAAAAAAATCAAGATGAAATTCCTCTTTCTTTTGGATGTGCACTCCAACCGACAGGTGGCATCCCCCTCCCAACAAAGCTAAGATAGATTTTTCAGCATGAGCAATGTTCGTCAGCTCTAAATTTGTTATCTTTTCAAGAATATGCTGGTACTCAAAATACGCCTGAACACCTAGAATTCCTTGGCATGGAGCTGTTGTAAATGGAAGCTCTTCAATTTCAAGCCCCTGTTCATAAATGAAATCTTCCAGTTTTAAGCGATTGATGCCTGCTTTTGCAAGAACGGTGGCATCGATTATTCCGTCCCGAACCTTTTCGATGCGGGTGGGGACATTCCCTCTTATGTCGACAATCTTGCAGTTTGGAAAATGCTGTTTCAGTTGTGAGGTTCTTCTTGGGGACGAGGTTCCGATCGTTTTCACATCTTGATTTTTCTTTCTAATAAGAACGTCCATATTTTGTTCACGTTCACCAAAAGCCACCCAGGGTAGATATTTATGGGTCATTGAGGGCAAATCTTTTGAAGAGTGAACGGCCATATGAATGTGTTTAAGAAGAAGGTGTTTTTCAATTTCTTTGGTAAAAAAGCCATCCCCTGAAATTTGACTGAGTGGACGTTTATCGATATCACCCTTTGTGACAACAAAATGCTCTTGCGCAGAGTACCCTGCCTTTTCTAAGGCGTGGAGCACAGTTTGAGTTTGCGTACGGGCGAGCTCGCTCTTACGAGTCCCGATTTTGAGTGAGGGCATAGTTTTTTAAAGACTCAATATGAATGTGGTTAATCTTGTTCAAAAGCAACTTAGACCATTTGGACAAGGCTTCTTTTTGCTCCTCTGTCAGGTTAGAAAACGCAGTGGGAAGGCCTTGCGAAATAAGTGTATCGTGAATCATTTTTGACAATAGAATATTTTTTTCGATTACGCCGTTGATGTCTAAAATTGAAATTTGGTTTAAAATATTCTGCCGAGCAGTTTTAATTTTATTTTGAACGCTCTTTTTCATAACCCGTACTTGATCTTTTTCGAAGGAAAGACTGTCTTGAATGTTTTCGATATCTATGTGTTTACATTTAAATTTTTTAACAAGCTTTGGATCTGTATTTTGTGGCACAGACAAGTCTAGGACAAATTTGGGT
Source organism: Bdellovibrionota bacterium (assembly GCA_963169515.1). Classification (GTDB taxonomy): domain Bacteria; phylum Bdellovibrionota; class Bdellovibrionia; order Bdellovibrionales; family JAEYZS01; genus CAUJEF01. The sequence continues at coordinate 26,347 of CAUJEF010000054.1, read as the reverse complement.
TTCATTTTCTTCATTTGTACTTCGTTGAGCAATATCGTTTTTGATGGCGTCGCAAAGCTTACAGCGGTGAATTGCGGCAGATCAGCATCCAAATAAGACTGCCACGGTATAAGCTTAGCATCTAGTTTTTTTAAATTTGACCTGGTTGTATATGATATATTTTTAAACCCGCGTTTAACAGCTGCCTGGGCAAGGAGTTGGTTTGTTTCACCGGCTCCAACAAGTAAGATTGGATCCATTGAATCTAACTCCTGTGCCAGTAGTTTTGCCACCACTCCAGCAACAGATGTATTCAATGCATTTAATCCCGTCTCTGCTCGAATAGATTTAGACTCTTTCAACACTAAGTTAAAAAGCTTAGAGAGTTTCGGCCCCAGAAGTTTGCTTTCTAAACAGCTGGTATAGGATCTTTTTAATTGTCCTAGGATCTGATTCTCCCCAAATACGAGCGAATCCGTAGCACATCCGACTTCCAGAAGATGTTGCACAATCGAGTTCAGTTGGATTCGAATCTTCGGTTTCAAATTGGTAAATGTTGGGTGGGTTACTTTTGAAGTTTTATCCAGGATGAATAAGTATTCTATGCGATTGCAGGTTGCTAGGAACCAAGCCTCGTGCGCGCCCAGTTCAATTTTTAATTTTTTGAGATGGGAAATTGGGTCTTCGAAATGAAGTGTATTCATGCCGGCGATGCCGATGTCTCTGATATGGAACGACCATTGAAGCAAATTCAAACTGCTGTCCTTTTTAGCTCGATTTTGAATAGCTATTTTAAGTGAAAGTTTATTGATAATTGTCACCGAAATGTCATTAAAAAGACCGAGGCGTTGCGCGTCAACCCGAGTGCTGAGCCATGCCTTGCGCGCTTCATGTCCATGAGATTAGATATTTCACTTTATAGGAATAGGAGAAGCAAATGAATACATCGGTTCCAGTTTATGACATTACGGTTGGACAATTTATTACTACACTTACCGCGTTGAAAGACGTTTTGCGCAAGGGGAAGGAATTTGCGGAGGCAAAAAAAATCGATATGTCAGTACTGCTTCAGACTCGGTTAGTACCGGATCAGTTTCCATTGTCGCGCCAAATCCAAATAGCGACCGATACGGCAAAGGGTTGTGTGGGAAGACTGATCAATGAGGATATTCCTGTTTTTGAAGATACAGAGCAGACCTATGAGCAATTTGTACAACGTATAGATAAGACGATCACTTTTTTACAAAAATTTAAGCCTGAACAGTTTAAGGATTACGAGAAGGCAATATACGCTTCAAAACACAAGCCAGGCATGAAGTTAGGCGGGAAAAGTTTTCTGGTCCAATACGCGATCCCCAACTTTTATTTCCATGTAACGACCGCCTACACAATTTTGAGAGTTAGTGGTGTAACAATCGGCAAAGGCGACTTTCTTGGTAAAATAAACTGGACCACTGAGTAATTAGTTTTTGGTGTCAAAATGTCTTGGCACTTATGTTGCTGTTATTCTCTGTTGTGTCCATAGAGTGGACAGTTTGACACCAAAACTGGGGGGAACAATGAGAATTGTTATAATGTTGGGCCTTATTCTGATTGCGGGTCTAGCGCAAGCGAGTTCATTCGAAGAAGACATAGAGGCAGCACGAAATTCAATACGCACATTAAACTCTGAAATTTTGCGGCGTCAAACCGTCGTTTCGGATTCGAATCAAAAAATCGGCCAAAACTTGGTCGATTTAGACAACGCGAGAAAAGCGCTTAAACAGATGGAACCCGAAGCTACTCTGATTTCAAAAGTTGAATCCGCAAAAAAAGAACTCGCAATTTTAAGGGCGGAGCGCGACCGTGTCGCAGCAGAGATTGCACCCGCAGAAGCTCCTCTTGTTTCGAAAATTGATAGGCTTAATGTTGAAATTTCAAATGTGCGCGATAACATTGCGCGGGCTGAAAGTCAGGTTTCTCAAAACGACTCTGAAATCAGCCACATCAAAAATCGCTTAGCGGCGTTGGGCTCGGAACAATCGTTGCTTACCAGGGTGGATCAACTTCGTCGCGATCAACAATCACTTCGAATACAATTAGCACGGTTGGAACAAGATGCTCAAAGTCAGGAAAGACAAATCGATTCAGAGATCATGAGGCTTGACAACCAAAGACGAACTTTGCAATTCGAGATTGATCGGATGCGTAGCGAGATTTCGGATATAGATCGCCAAATCAACGATATTCGACTGATTGCCAACCAGATTCGCGAATTGGATCGTCACAACACCCAATTGAAAGGTCAAATTCCAACGATAGATGCCGAGCTTGCGCAACTGGATGCTCAGATCAGTGCAGCAACAGATCCTGTGGTAATTCAGCAACTGCAAATGCGTCGTAATCAGAAGCAAAGTGAAAAGCTTGACCTTCAGCGTAGAATTTCTGCAAACGATGATCAACTTGTGCGTTTACAGTCACAGCTAGACACAGGCAATGCTCAAATCCCAGGCCTACAGGCGCGTCGCGATGAATTGTCTCGCGGGATTTCGTTGGCACAGACTAAGTGCGACCAAATGGAAACAACAATTTCGCAGTTGGAGCGCCGCAAGCGTGATTTATGGATTCCGGTCGAAAGGATCCGTCAGCAGCTTGATAATGTGACAGAAAATTTGGCCGAGGCTCAAAACGACCTGGCAGAACATCGACAGCTTTCTGCGCGATTGCCAGTTCTTTACGATAATAATCAACAACTCGAGATTTATATTTCCCAACTGCGTCGGGAAGAAAGTGCACTCATGGCAGAGCGAGCGCCCATTGTGACCCAGCTAGCAGAAGTCCGCAGACCGCTTGTAGCTGCCCAGGCAAAGGTGGATGCTTCTGCGGTACGATTGAATACAGCACAAGCCAATCTGCAATCGCTGTACGACACTAAAGATTTGATTGTGAAACTTGAAAAACTCAATGTCGATCTTCAAGCTCTTATAAATAAGATGGGAATTGAAATTGCCGAACTTCGTTCTCGGATTGTTGAAATCGAAAAGCAAATCCTGGCATTAGAACAAGAGGCCGCATTTAAAGGCGTTTATATAGCAATGGGTGAACTATCACCCGTTGATCAAGAAAAGGTCACCCAATTGGGCTTAAAAACATTAAATCTTTCGCGTGGATTGTCCCCAGATCAAGTGTTGAAGCGTACTCTGAAAGTTGTTCATATATCGGCCAATAGCATAGTGGCTCCGCTGAACCTTCAAGACCAACAAACTCTGTTGAGCTATATGCGGGCGGGCGGCTTATTGGTTATTTGGGGGCGAGTTGAAAAACTACTTCCTCCGAAGCAAAAGCCAGAAGTTGCTGTAACCGAAGCTGTTCGAGAAACGATCAACATCGAGTCGAAAAAAGCAATCGACATCCCAGGCCTTCTGGGCACAGGGTTTTTAAAAGGTATAAAACTTCAAGCACAAGGCCCGATGGCCGGATTTATGTTGGATAACTTGAAATTAAAAAATAAGGTGATTGCAATTTTGGAAGACTCTAATAAAAAGAAAACTATTGGAACCCACACCATTGCCGAAACGAATAATAAGATTCTTCCATCGCGGACCCTTGTGATCAGCGTTGATTTTGGACGTGTTAACGCACAAGACATGGATCTTATTACTAACGGTCTCTGCAATAAGATACGCACAGATAATCCAGCAGAAGTTTCTTCGCGGAAGGTTTGTAATATTTGAAATGAGAACATTATTCTGGGCAGGGCACTGCAAGCGGTTCGCCTGGCTTGTGGGGAAATGTTGTATAGTTGGCCCCAGGGGGATTACCCAAGAGATCGAAAATATATTTTTCATCTATTTCACTATTGAAAGCACCTTTGCATCCAGCCCTAGAGATTTTACGTATAGCAGTGGAAATCGCGTATTCTGGCGCTATAAAAATACCTGTTATTTGATAAGGCCATGCGCTTTTCAGATAATCTCGTTCATTTTTCCAAACCAAATACAAAGGGCCTGGTGATTTAAAAAAGCCGCCGCTCCTGTCTGGTATCATGGTCCATCTGGAATCTGCTGATCGTGGATATTTTTTAGGCCAGCTTTTATCTCGGGTAGCAAAGAGAGCGTCATTGCCGTCTCCCTCATCATTTTTTAAAAAAGCTGATAACGGAAGGACTGGGGAATAACCATCCCAGCAGCTTATTATGATATAGAGCTTTTTGTTTCTAAAGTGAACCTCGTCCATTTGAGATGATAGTCTATTTCCATAAATACGTATTTTGGATTTCTCATTATCCAAGTCTATATTAAATAATTTTTTAAAAAAGCGTTTTCCACTTATCCCTGAATATTTCAACTTTATGCCCGGATACTCTGCGTTGGAAATATCCACTTCGTCTGCACTTGAAAATAATGAATTCAATTCATCAGGTTTAATTTTCGAGATTAAAGTAACTCGTGAGTCCAAATAGCCGACATATAACGGCTTGCTCGCACCAACGTCTTCACGAAAATATTTGGGCAAGGGGACGGCGTTCGCTGAGCAGGATATAATTAAGATAAAAACAAATAAATTAAGTTTAGTCATCATTGTATATGGAGTGCAAAAGTGGGGAGCATCAAAGCCCATTTAATTACATCTAAGTTGTAAAAAACTGTCGAAGTGCCACAAATTGTTAGTTCATTGGGGCAGGTTGTCTGGCGTCAAATGATTGGCAATAAATATTTGTTTTTATTGATTTTTTTAGACCTTTAAAACCCCACTGTTATTTCATATTTTTTTGTGTATATTGTGCCATCCATGATCAATGAAGCACGTTATCTTAATCGGGAGTTGGGCTGGCTCCAATTCAACAAAAGGGTTTTGAATCTCGCAAAATCCGAACGTATCCCCCTACTGGAGCGGGTCAATTTTTTAAATATATTTCATTCTAATATGGACGAATTTTTCATGAAGCGTGTGGGGGGATTGAAGCGTCAGCATTTGTCTAAATTTTCAAACTATGCAAGTGAGGGCATGACAGCCGAAGAACAGCTCAAACTGATCCGCCAAAATGTTTTAGAATTGAATCGAGATGCGAACGCCTTTATCACCCAAGCTTTGGTACCCGCACTAGAGGCGGAAGGTGTTTACCTGCTAACCTACAATACGATTAATGAATCGGAAAAAAAATGGGTGAATGAGTTTTTTAGATCCAAACTTTTCCCAGTTCTGACGCCCATGGCGGTTGACCAGGGACATCCATTCCCCTTAATTTCAAATCTTTCATTGTCGCTGGCGGTCTCATTAAAACACCCAAAACAAGAGGACCTTCTTTTTGCTCGCATTAAAATACCAAAGGTTTTTCCAACGTGGATTTTGATTGAAGATAGGCCGGATTCAAAAGAACAAAAATACATCAGCTTGGCAGACGTGGTTTACCAAAACCTACCATTGTTATTTCCAAATATGGAAATTCAAAACACACTAACCTTTCGGGTGACTAGGAATATCGACATTGCAAACGATGACTATGACGATATCGAAGATTTAATGGAAGCGATAGTTGAAGAGGTAAAGCAAAGAAAATTTGCAGACGTTGTACGTTTAGAGCATGACCCAAATCCAGACCCATGGCTTTTGGAATTTCTTAAAGAAGAGCTTGAGGTCAAAAGCGAAGATATTTACGAATACCCCAACAACCTGGAAATGCATGACATATCTGTGCTGACAAAACTTAATAAACCAAACTTAAAATATCCGACGTGGACGCCCATTGTCCCCACAGCACTGGTTGACGAAAGCAACAGCATATTTAATGCAATAAAAGGCCAAGACATCCTAGTACAGCACCCGTATGAGTCATTTGCGGTCAGTGTAGAGCGTTTCATTCAAACGGCAGCCGTGGACCCTGCGGTCATTGCAATTAAAATGGTTTTATACAGGACGAATAGCGATAGCAATATTGTTAAGGCACTAATTCGAGCTGCGGAGAGCGGAAAACATATTGTTTGTTTGGTTGAGCTAAAGGCGCGCCTTGATGAAGAAAAGAATATTTATTGGGCTCAGGCAATGGAAGATGCAGGTGTGCACGTCGTGTACGGTATTGTCGGGCTAAAGACCCACGCAAAAGTAGCCCTTGTCATTCGACATGAAGGACAAGAATTCAAATCCTATGCTCACATTGGAACAGGCAACTATCATGCAATTACATCACGGCTTTATACAGATTTTGGATTGTTAACTTCAAACAATGAAATTACGACAGAACTAATTGAGCTTTTTCATTACTTAACTGGTCGATCTTTGAAATCTGATTATAAAAAATTATTGGTTGCGCCGATTAATTTAAAAGCTCGAATTCTTGAGTTGATTAATACAGAGATAGCGCATGCAAAAGATGGTCGACCGGCAGAAATAATTGCAAAAATTAATTCTTTGGGTGAAGACGATATCATTGAAGCGCTCTACGCAGCGTCTCAAGCAGGGGTGAGTATCAAGCTAATCGTTCGTGGGTTTTGTCGCCTTCGCCCCAGGGTTCCCGGCTTAAGCGAGAATATTTCGGTAGTTTCTATATTAGGGCAGTTTTTAGAGCATTCGCGAGTATTTTATTTTAGAAATGGAAAAGACAATGTGCTTGATGGGCAATTCTTTATTGGATCTGCCGATTGGCTACGCCGAAACCTGTCGAGTAGGGTTGAAGTCGCGGTTCCGATAGAAAGCCAGGCCCACAAAGTCAGTATATGGGAGACCCTGATGATAATGTTAAATGATCGTGCCTCTGCTTGGGAAATGAATGCAGACGGAACCTATACGTTGCGCACAACTGATGTCGCGGTTGGTCTCGGCTCCCAAGAGCAATTAATGGAACTTGCAAAAAGGAGAACCTAATTATGGCAGGCCTAACCGAAGGAAATAAAGCTCCAGACTTCAAGCTGAAAACAACGTCAGGAGAGACGGTAACCTTGGAAGACTTTAAGGGCAGGCCCGTTGTTCTTTATTTTTATCCGAAAGACATGACCCCGGGGTGCACGCAAGAAGCCTGTGATTTTCGTGACTCCATTTCAAGGCTAAAAAAGAAAAAGGCAGTCATTTTGGGAGTTTCACCGGATTCAGTTGAAATGCACCAAAAATTTACCAAGAAGTACGATCTTAATTTTTCATTATTAGCGGACGAGGGTGCTAAGGTCGCGCAAGCCTATGGCGTTTGGAAAGAAAAAAATATGTACGGCAGGAAGTATATGGGAATTGTTCGTACGACATTTTTAATTGATGCCGAAGGAAAAATTAAAAAGATTTATCCCAAGGTGAAGGTTGACGGTCACGTAGAAGAGGTCTTAAATGATCTATGATGTTGGCAGTCATTGACGTAGGTTCAAATGCAGTAAGAATGGCGTTGGGAAGCGTCGGCCGCTCCAATGTTCAAATCGTTAAATCATTTCGAGCTCCTATACGGTTAGGCTCTGACAGTTTTTCTAAGGGAAATATCTCAAGACAGACGATCTATCGGCTGATTGATACATTTAATGTATTCTGCGACATCATTAAACAGTCGAAAGTTTCGGTCACAAAAGCTGTCGCGACAAGCGCTTTTCGAGAGGCTAAGAACCGGCAAAAGCTGCTTCGACAAATTAACCGTGAATCCAGAATCAATTTAGAGGTTATTTCCGAACGTGAAGAAGCTCGTTTGATTCATTTGGCCGTTACAAGGGATATTAATCTCGGGAAAAAAAGAGCGTTAATTGTCGATATTGGCGGCGGAAGCATAGAGTATATTATTTCTATTAACGGAAAAATAAAGACCTTTAAAAGTCTAAAAATGGGAACTGTTCGGCTGTCACAATTGATAGCAAAATATCCAGAACATCAGCACTTAAGTATTTTGAGGAAAGAAATACGTAAGGGGATGCGTAAGCTTTCTGGATACGCTAGGTTTTTTAATTGTGGATCTGACAAAAAGGTTATTGTTGGGACGGGTGGTAATGTGCGAACCATGCATAGATTGTCGAAGGAATTTCTTCGAAACCCGCGCAAAGAAAGCATACCATACGATGACTTTTGCAAAATGACTCGATTGATTTCAACCTACGCAATTGACGAAAGAATAAAGGAATTAGGCTTGCGGAGGGATCGAGCTGACGTAATTTTACCTGCGCTAATCATTTTGGAAGAAACAATGAGAACTTTTGGTTTTAATGAGATTCGAACACCGAAAGTAGGCCTGAAAGACGGGCTTTTGTACGACCTTGTAAATAAGGTTAAATCTATTTAAGTAGTTTTTTGATTTCGTCTGTCGCTTTTTTCTTCAATTGATCTCCGACCTTTTGCTTGAATTTTTTTCCCTCAAGCTCTAGTGCGTTTCGGCTCATCGTCGAGATCGTTTCATCGCTCAAGTTGAGATTTGGTTCCATAACATTGCCAGTTATTTTTATAGGGACAATCAAGCGACCCGTTGAATCAGAGTTGGCTTGGGCAATAGTTCCTTTAATGGGTGCGTTGACGATAAAAGCTTTACCTTTCATATCAATATTTTTATCGATGGATATGTATCCGTTGGCTTGAAGCTGATTTCGTTCGGGGGTAATTATGTCAAAATTTGAAAAATTAAATTTCCCATCCGAATACTGAAAGTTCGATAAAATATTCACAGTAGCTCCCTTGGAATTCACCTTGAGCATGGACTTGGATGTGTCAGATATTAACGGAATTTTACTGATTCGTTCGTTTATTGCCTTGTCAAAGGGTAGTGTGCTTAAAAACCCTTGCCGTATTTTTAAATTTCCGTTCCCTTTTGATTTTATAAAGAATTTTTTGCTATTTGGATTTGCCAAATTAAAATTTAAAGTGCCATCAGCGATGCCTGAAACCAAATTTTTCCATTGGGGAAATTTCCAATTTATAGCTGAGCCGATGTGAAAATTTTTGACATTGATGCTGAGCTCAGAAGGGGCAGCCTTTTCTATTAGGGAAGTTCTGAATTTTTGTATCTGGACCTGGCCTCCAAATATGTCCTGGATGTGCCCAGTGGTATAAAAATAGCCATTTTTAATCATGCCCTTTGTTTCAATACCAGCCACATTCATAGTGTCATAGCGAAAATTTTGAATAGACGAGTAAATTGAAATATTCAAATTCTTTACAATGGGCCAATTTGGAGCAAGCGCAGTGGTGGCCGTGCTGATCGCAGCAGCGCTGATCGCGGCAGCTGGCGGGGAGGGAAGTGCTAAGCTCATGATCTTTGTGCCCATCTGACCTGAAATCGTAATAAAACTTTTTTCTATCCCCAAATTGAAGTCGTAGTTTCCAAAAATTTTTAATTTAGCGTTTGCGGTTCCAATTACTTTATAAGAACTGAAGCGTGGAAACAGGCCTAGTAATTTGTCGATCTGCTGCTGAGGGGTCCGAACGGAAAGATCAAATACGGGCCGTCCGATTCCTGAAATCGTTCCCGCAATGTCAAGTGTTCCGCTGGGAAGTTTTATTTCCCCGGATTTGATCTGAATTTTATTACCTTGCTGCTTTGCTGTGAGTTTAACATTAAGTGCGGTATTGGCGCGCTTAACTAGACCGGGGGTATGAATATTTAGCGAATTCAGATCAATGTCTGCCGTCACATCGGCTTGTTTTAGGTTTTGCCCTTGAGCCCTGATAATACCATTCACATTGACAGAAATGGGGCCGTTTATAGACATTGTTTTACTTGCATTTGCCCAGTTAATTCTTGCCTTTACATTTTGCGCTCTCAAGGGGTTGACCTCGATATCTAAGCCTTGTGGATTTGAAAGGCTCCCTTTTATATGAGAAAAAAATTCGAGATTACCTTGTACCGGATACCCTTCCAGGATTGGAAAGAATTCTTGAATGCCCTGTAGACTCGCACGAGACAGTGAGGCATGTAGTTCAGAGGTTTTGTTCGCATTGGTTGAAATGCTTCCATAGGCTTTCATCGCAAGACGATCTAGTTCAAATTTTCCCATTTGAAGAGAAAAGATATCGTCTGCCATCATGCCTGAAATTTCTACACGCAGTTTTTTGTTGACGGATTTTTTAAAAAGATCTTTGTAACCCAATTGGGTTGGATCGAGATTCGAATTTAAGTGAATCTTCTTAAAACTTAAAATCTTGTCGTATGAAAGCTGAATATCTGTATCAATTGAGATCGGGCCACGAACGACGAAGTTTTGAAATTTACAATCAGCTTGCCCATAAACTTTCGATCCTGAGACAACTCCGTCAGCTTTCCAAATTAACCCGTAGTTACCTGTGGACGCTTTTAGATCGATGCTGACAGACCCCCCAGAGGGCTGGAAGCAGTAGCTGGAAAATTTTAACCCTCCAAGATTTTCCACCTTTGATTTAACGTCCCACTGGTGTTTCATTGAATTTAAGTCGACGCTCCCTGCCACGCGGAACGGTATTTCTGCGACAGTTGCATTGGCTTCTATCACCTTCAACAAGCTACTTTCCAAAGCAATATTTGCTTTGAGTTTAACGGGCAAGGCAAAATCGAGGCGTGATGTGTGTACGTCGCTAGACAGTTCGATATCCCAATTTTGAAAAAAGGATGGCATATTAAAAGCCAAATTTAAATTTTCTAGTTTCATCGCACTTTCAGGGCTGATTTTGCTCAAGATTCCGTTTGTGATTTCAACATTTAAGCTGATTTTCATCTTATTGGCCAAATTTGAAAGTTGTAAATAAATGGGATCAAATCCCTTCGCGGGTGGGGGCAGTAGAGCGACTTGTTCGTCAGTTAATTGGGGAACAGCCACAGTCTGCGTAAGCGTAATTGATGGCTTATAGGCAACTATGAATATAGAATATTTTTTTTGTAGGGCAAGAACGGGGTCTATACGAAATTCGGCCATTTCTAGCTTAACAGTTATTCCATTTTTTTGCAGATCTGTTTTAGTGAAGTCGAAATCATAGAGGTCAATTCGAGGTGGATAAAACTGAGTCTTCACTTTTCTAAGTGAAACGGGGACCCCAAGGGTTTCTGTGGCCTTTTCAATTATTATCTCCCTCAGCATCGGATCAAGGTAGGTGCGAACTACAAACCAGCCGATTGCAATTGTTATCAGAGTTGAAATAACATTGTAGATTATAAATTTCTTCACTGTTTTTTAGATTAGCATATTGTTATTGGAAGGGGCCACGAAAATACTCTTAAGGAAGCGGCCTGTTTGACTTCTACGTTATGTTCATAAACAATTGATCTACCTATGAAGGTTCTAGTAACGGGCGGCACAGGTTTTATTGGGCAACAACTAGGGAAGCGCCTTACCGAGCTTGGCCATGATATTGTTTTACTTTCCAGACGATCAAGGCCGAATCTTGCGCTTCCTTTTCCAGCGAATGTAGTAAATGAGTCAGAAATAGCTCTTCTTGAAAAAGTCGATGCCGTTGTGCATCTTGCCGGGGAAACCATTGCGCAAAAATGGACGGCAGAGGCTAAAACAAAAATTGAAAATTCGCGAACTTTGGGAGCCGAAAGGCTGATCAAGGCTCTAACTCAGCTTAAAAGTAAACCAAAGGCCTATGTGGCAGCATCTGCTATTGGGTTTTATGGCGATTGTGGCGAAGAGGAGCTTGATGAAAAATCAAAAAAAGGAATTGGATTTCTTGCAGACGTTTGCGAGCGTGCAGAGGCGGTAAGTCAGGGGGCACAAAGACGACTTGATACCCGTGTAGTAATATTCCGCATAGGCATGGTTTTGGGAATGGGTGGGGGGGCACTTAAAAAAATGGAGCCCCCGTTTCGTTGGCGTGTGGGTGGGCCAATGGGCGATGGAAAGCAGTGGGTCAGCTGGATTCATATAGAAGATTTGGTGGGGATGATCGTTTGGGCATTGGAAAACTCACAAGCCCAAGGAATTTACAATGCAGTTTCACCTCACCCTGTGCGCAACTCAGAGTTTGCAAAGGAACTGGGTGACGCAATGGGCGTTCCCGCAAAATTACCGACACCGAAGTTTGTATTGCGATTAATGTTTGGCGAAATGGCTGAAGTTATCCTTGCAAGCGTAAAAGTTTTACCTCGACGAATTAGTGAGACCAATTTTCATTTTAACTATTCGACAATCTCAGAAGCTTTAGATCAAATTTTTGGAAAAGAATGAGGTCTAATTGAAAACCATCAGTATGGATCAAATTCGATTTCGTATAGCGGTGGACGCAGACGCCCAAGGCATAAATAATTTAGTAAATTCTGTTTATCGAGGTGAACATTCAAAAAGGGGTTGGACAACTGAAGCGGAAATGCTTGGCGGTCAGCGCACGGATCCGGGGCAAATACGCGATATGATAAAACACAGTGGGCAGGTTATTTTAATCGCTGTTATCGGAGAAAACATTGTCGGTTGTGTGCATCTGGAAAAGAAAGGAAAGGTATGTTACCTAGGGATGTTATCTGTTAATGTAAATATGCAGGGCCATGGCATTGGAAAGTTGCTAATGGATAAGGGTGAGTCTTATGCCCGAACCAGCTTCGACTGCATTCAGATGGAAATGACTGTGATAGGACAGAGGGAAGAACTGATAGAATACTACGAACGCAGAGGCTATCGTATGAGTGGTGAAAAGCGAGTCTTTCCGCAGAATGATCCACGGTTTGGAATTCCTAAACGAAGCGATCTTTATTTTGAGGTATTAATTAAGGACCTCTAGGGCATCTGTTCAATGGTTTCAAAGTAGCCATTGACCAAGGTTTCCATAATCTCTCTGCACGATAAAACATCGTCAATTAAACCGACGCCTTGGCCCGCGCTCCATACGGTTTTCCACGTGGGTTTATTTGCAGCCTGATCGAGAGCGCGCATCCCGAATAGATGAATAAGTGGAGTTACATATTTTTTTGCGAGTTTATTATTTTTTAGTGCTCCGATAGCCCACGGAAGGTCTGTGCCCACTTTATCAATATACGGTGTTCGAATCACGTTTGCTGGCGTTCCTGAAATACGAGTTGTAAGAACAATGTCCTCAGGCGAAGAGGTTACAATTGCGTTCTTGTATCCATTTTCTACCTGTGCCTCTTTTGAGGCGATAAAACGTGTGCCGACGCTGACACCATCTGCGCCCAGCGCTAACATCGCAGCCATTGTTGGCCCATCCGTAACTCCGCCTGCGGCGATGACTGGAATTTTTAATTCTCGCTTTAGCCAGGGTATCAGAACAATTGGGCTAATTGGGCCAGCGTGCCCGCCGGCTCCGTATCCAACTGCGATAACGCCGTCCGCTCCGAGGTCCTGAACTTTCTTTGCATGGTCCAGATTGGTAACATCACAAATAATTTTAGCTCCAATTTTATGACCTTCGACAATTACGGTCGATGGATTTCCAAGTGAGGTAATGAATAGATTAACACCCGCATCCAGCGCGTATTTCAAATCTTCGGCTTGCCGCGAGTTACTTTTGTTTACGATAATATTTACGCCGATCGGCTTTTTTGTGCGTGCACGCATATCCACAAGCGCTTTTTTATAAGCTTCAATTGGTCGATAATTTAGGGCGGGGAATGTGCCGATGCCTCCGCAATTTGAAACCTCTGTAACAATATCCACATTTGAAACTAAAAACATCGGCGCCCCAATGATTGGCACGTCAATCCCCAAGAGCTTCGTGAAATTTGTCGGAATAGGTTTCATTAATACAGGTCTCGGTGTGGCGTTATGCTTTTTTTGTGAATAACTTCTTAATTGCCAAACTATAGGTTGGCGAAAAAAATGACAAGTAAATCATGGCAATGCCGATCGCTATTGCCATGGGTAACCCGCTGCGGTCTAAGAAGATGTGCACCATAAATATATTTAGGACGATTGGGGCAAGTATTACCAGGGCAAGAGGAACAAAGAACCCTGAAACAAGAAATAAACCACAAAGGATTTCGGCGCCTTTAAGTAAATAGAAAAAATATTTGCTTGCGACCAAACCCGCGAAAAAAACTGCCATGTCGCCACTGAGGGGAGGCGGGGTTGTGAAAAAAAATGCAATTCCTCCGAATAAAAACAAGGTCCCTAATAGAAACCGTACAACGATTTGGATCTTTTGTTGCATACTATAACTTCCTTTGACGTTAGCGTAATATGACGCCACCGCGAAATACAGCATTATTTTATCTGCGACTAAAGGCTTGTCGTCGCTTGTGAATCAAGCTACCGTTTGGAAGCTGACAATTTTTTGGAGGTGACATGATAGCACTTTTAGTTTTTTTACAGTTTGCATGGTCGGCGCCGAAATGTGAGTTCAAGTATGACAATGACTCCAGCTTGCTCGAATGGACAGCGTATAAATTTACAAAGCGCGCACCCGTAAAGGGGCATTTCAAAAAAATTAAGGTTGAATCAAAACCTGCGGTTTCAGCGGCGGGGTTAATTAAATCAATCAATTTCGAAATAGATGCTTTTACTGCGGATGCTGGCGACCCTGCTCGGAACGTCAATATACTTGAATACTTTTTTAAGAAAGCGATTGTGGATGGAAAAATTAAGGGTCACGTCACAAAGGTTAATGGTGATGATAAAAAAGGAACTGTTGACGTTAAGTTTACGGTTAATGGTAAGGTGATAAATCAAACTTTTGACTATACAATCGATGAAAAAAATCGCTTTATTGCAAGGGCAGAGTCAAGCGTGCTTAGTTTTGGCTGGAAAGATGCATTGAGTTCCTTGCATGAAGCATGCAAGGAACTGCACAAAGGCGATGACGGTGAGTCTAAAACTTGGGCCGATATAAATTTATATGTGACCACTGTATTTGAAAAGGACTGTGATGGTTCAGATATGGATATTTAGTTTTTTCATATTTTTGGGGTCATGGGGAGCGGAAAAGTTTACGGTCATGACCCATAATGTGGAAAACCTGTTTGATACAAAACATGACAGCGGCAAAACAGATTTTGCGTACCTGCCATTGAAAGATAAAAACACAAAAACACAAAAAGATTTTTGTAAAACGGTTTCTCAACCTCATTGGAAAAAAGACTGCTTTGAAATTGATTGGTCTGAAAAAAATTTAAAAAATAAAATATCTGAATTAAAAAACACACATCTCCAGGTAAACGGTGGGAATGGTGCAGATATTTTATTTTTGCAAGAAATTGAAAACATGAATGTACTGAATTCATTAAATGAATCTTACGGTTCCAAAAAATATCCTACGGTTGTTTTGATAGAAGGAAAGGATTTACGAGGAATTGACGTTGCTGTTTTAAGCCGGTTTCCAGTGGTCGGAAAACCCGAGCTGCACTCTATAAAATTTCAAGATGTGGACAAGGGTGTTTTTACGGACTCTCGTGGAATTCTTGAAGTCACCCTGAAGCTGCCAGACGGCTCGCTTGTTACGATTTTTTCGAACCACTTTCCATCTCCCTATCATGGATATAAAACGCGAATCGATGCCTTTAAAAGCCTCACATCCTTTAAAAAAACTTTGCCAGAGGATCGGCTAGCAATTGCAGCCGGGGATTTTAATGTCCCATGGGATGAGGATGAAAAGCATGGTATTTTGAAAACATATGTTGCCCCATATTGGCTTATTGCACATAAAATCTATTGCGAAGCGTGTATCGGAACAGAATATTACTCCAAGAACAAAACTTGGTCTTTTTTTGACATGATCTTTCTTTCCAAGAATTTTATGGACGAACAGGGCTGGGAATTAAATAAGAAAACAATCACAGTTGTTAAAGGATATAAAAATCAACTTAAGTCCAACGGTACTCCGAAACGCTTCGATTTTAAAGATGGGACCGGAGTTTCAGACCATCTACCCGTATATATGGAGTTTATAAAAAGGTGATGGATGTAAAGTTTATTGCAGCAAAAGATACGCTTGAAATTCGTCACTATGTATTGAGGCCGAACCAACCATTTAGTGCCTGTAATTATCCAGGTGATAACGATACGGATACGTTCCATGTGGGTGGTTTTTTGGATAATAAACTCACAACTGTCGCTTCTGTTTATAAGGAAAAAAATATAAACTTTGAGCAGGAGCAACAATATCGCCTAAGGGGAATGGCCACAATTCATCAATATCAACGGAAAGGGTTTGCGCGCTTTCTTGTGAAATTTATTTTGGATGAGCTCGAAAAAAGAAATGCTTCACTACTGTGGTTTAATGCTCGTCGAAATGCATTTCCTTTTTATGAAAAGCTAGGATTCAAATACTTTGGCGATACCTTCGAAATCGACGGAATAGGCCCCCACAAAATCATGTATTTAAGGTTCCAGGTTCCTTTTTCCGAATAATCGTCCGCCACTCGGACGATTATTCGGAAAAAGGAACCTGGAACCTTATCAAATCGTCTGGGTAGTCGGTGATAATTCCGTCAACTTTCATTTTTATTAGTTTTTTCCAGTCAGATTCTCTATTGGGGGTCCATGGGATAGTTTGGACGCCGAGTTTCTTTAAAGCGTTGACATGCTTTTCTTTAACCCACTTGAAGTTGGGGGAGACAATATTTGGTTTATACTCTTTCACAAGCTTTGCCAGGTCGCCCGGTTCATCGCTTAAAAGAAGTGATATAGGGATGCGCCTATCTAATTTTCTAATTTCTACAAGCGTTCTGAAATCAAACGATTGAATGATAACACGTTTTTCCATCCCATGTTTTTTTATGACGGCGTAGAGTAATTTGACGAACTTTCCTGGGTCTGTATAAAGCTCCGGGTTTCCGGGTTCAATTTTTGTTTCAATATTAAAAAGAACTTTGCTTGCCGCCAAAGACTCATCTTTTGTTGCTAGTTCAAAAACTTCAGACAAGGTTGGGATAGAGGTCTTTGGAACAGGAGTTTGTTTTGGAAAATCAGAGTTTTTGAGTGCCCCACAATCGTATTCTTTTACCTCTTTAAGAGTGATATTTTTTAAAATAACTTTGGATGTGACGACCTTTCCATCTTTATCTAAACAATGACGCGGATTTATGACGGGGTCATGGGACACAATCACCTGTTCGTCTTTGGTTATACCCGTATCTAGTTCGAGGACGTTTACCCCCACTTTTAAGGCATGGGCAAAAGCTGGTAGAGTATTTTCAGGATAGTACCCTCGAGACCCGCGGTGACCATGGACAGCAACTGTTCGGGCCCCAGCCATGGCTTCAAAAGCTAAAAGTGTGACTAAAATAAGGTAACGCATTGTTTTGCGCCTCTGCTTTACCAGCCTAAAACATATCCAAACATCAACGGAGCTACAATGGTCGCATCGGACTCGATGATATATTTAGGTGTTTCTTTAGACAGCTTACCCCAAGTAATTTTTTCGTTAGGAACTGCGCCAGAGTATGAGCCGTAGCTTGTGGTAGAATCACTGATTTGACAGAAATAACCCCAGCGGCGAACATTTTTATGAAGATCCTGTTCGATCAGGGGTACAACACAAATTGGGAAATCACCCGCAATACCGCCGCCAATTTGGAAAAATCCAATAGATTTATTTTTTTCCTGCTCTGTATACCATTTTGCAAGCTCGATCATGTAATCTATACCCATTTTCATCGCGTTTCGGTCTGCCTTGCCTTCCATTACTCGAGCGGCAAAAATATTTCCCAAGGTTGAATCTTCCCAACCTGGAACAAACAAAGGAAGATTTTTTTCTGCGGCAGCGATAAGCCAAGAGTTTTTAGGATCGATTTGGTAGTGTTTTTTCAAGCTTCCTTCACGCAAGATTTCATAAAAAAATTGGTGCGGCAAAAGCCCGCGTTTTTGGGCGGAACATTCCTTCCATTTTTTCAAAACGGTGTCTTCTACCCGACGAAAAGCCTCTTCTTCGGGAATACATGTGTCAGTAACGCGATTGAGGCCCTTTTCCAAAAGAGCTTCTTCATCAGCGGCAGTTAAATCGCGATAGTTTGGAATTCGTACATAGTGTTCGTGCGCGACAAGGTTAAAGACGTCTTCTTCGAGGTTTGCCCCCGTGCAGGAGATTGCGTGAATTTTATTTTGTCGAATCATTTCAGCCAGAGACAGTCCCAGTTCTGCAGTACTCATTGCGCCAGCAAGTGTAACCATCATCAAGTTACCGCTGTCCACATGGTCCTTATACGCTTTAGCAGCGTCCTTTAAGGTTGCGGCGTTAAAGTGCCGGTAATGAAGATCGATAAACTGCGTAATCGGCCCCATAATTAAGTCTCCTTGTCAAAGGATAAACTCTTACACAAAAAGATGACAATATCCAACAAAAAATCGCTTAAACTATCGGACTTTTTGTCTTAGTATGCCTGATCCTTAAAACGAAAGATGACCGATGTTGAATTCAAAGCTTCGAAATATTTGTATTATTGCACACGTTGACCATGGCAAAACAACCCTTGTTGATTATTTACTGCGAGAAGCAGGAACTTTTAGCGCCCACGAACAAGTTGATGAGCGCGTGATGGATTCTATGGACCTTGAGAGAGAGCGTGGAATCACCATTCGCGCAAAAAATGCAGCGATTCAATATGGTGAAAATCGAATTAATATCGTCGATACCCCGGGGCATTCGGATTTTGGTGGTGAGGTAGAGCGCATTTTAAGTATGGTGGACGGTTCCGTACTGTTGGTGGATGCCGCAGAAGGCCCGCTTCCACAAACGCGCTTTGTGCTTCAAAAATCCTTGGCGCAAGGACACAAAGTTATTTTAGTTGTGAATAAAGTAGACCGCCCCGAGTGTGAGGGAGGGCATCGTATCAAAGAGGTTGTAAATCACGCCTTTGATTTGTTCATTGACCTGGGAGCAAGCGAAGACCAAGCCGATTTTCCAATCTTGTATGCGTGTGCGCGACAGGGGTGGTGCACGTCAAATTTCGAGGATATTCCACATTTGATTTCAGGCGAAAAAAAGGGATCTTTAAAACCACTGTTTGATGCAATTCTAGAGGTAATTCCCCCGCCAAAAATCAAGGATGCGGGAGGATTCCAGATGATGGTCACAAATCTTGGTTGGTCGGATTATGTGGGTCGATTGGCAATTGGGCGAATCATGTCTGGTTCGATCAAGGCAGGGCAGTGGATTTGCCGAAAGGGCGACAAGGGCATTTCAGAGAAATTCAAAGTCACAAAGCTATTTTCATTCAAAGGCCTAGAACAAAAGGAAACTGAATTATTACAGGCAGGCGACGTTGCTGTTATTGCAGGTCATGATACATTTGAAATCGGTGACACCCTTGCAGATGAAGCGGTTCAGCCGCTTCCACGAATTACCGTGGACCCGCCGAATATTGCCATGGTTTTTTCGGTCAACACATCTCCATTTTCAGGCAAAGATGGCGAGGCTGTTCAGTCCCGAAAATTGCGCGAGCGATTATTGCGAGAAGTGCGGCTAAATGTAGCTCTACGGTTTGAAGAGACGGACCTTCCAGATCAGTTTCGAGTGTTGGGTCGAGGGGAATTGCAATTTGCAGTTCTTATAGAGCAAATGCGCCGAGAAGGCCTTGAGTTCTTGGTGGGTAAACCCATTGTTTTGACCCAAATTGAAAATGGTCAAAAAAAGGAGCCATTAGAACGGCTGACTTTAGACCTACCGCAAACTTATACAGGTGACGTTTCAAAAATGTTTCAAGAGCGAAAAGGTATCTTGGTTACGTTTGAACCGAGTGGTTCAGGGAGAGCGCGCCTTGAATTTGAGGTCCCAACGCGTGGTCTATTGGGTATGAGATCCCGATTCCTAACAGCGACACGAGGTGAAGGTATTTTCACTTCGCGTATTATAGGTTGGACAGCCTGGAAGGGCGAAATGCTTCACCGAACAAGCGGAGCGATTATTGCTGACTCAACCGGGATGGCGACCGAGTATGCGCTAATGAATCTTGAGGACCGTGGGGTTATGTTTATCCGACCAGGGACGGAGGTCTACGAAGGCATGGTGATTGGTGAGTTCAATAAAGAAAACGACTTGAATGTTAATCCGACGAAAGAAAAGAAACTGACAAACGTCCGCGCTGCAAATGCAGAGATTCTTGTACGTCTAAAAGGCATTCGTGAAATGAGCCTTGAGCGCTGCATAGAGTGGCTTGAAGACGATGAATGGATCGAAGTGACGCCTAAAAATATTAGGATGCGTAAAAAAGTATTGGCTACGAATATGAGAAGCGTTGTACGCCGTCGCGGGGATGATGAATAAGCTGCCTCTATTTTTAGTATAAGCGTTTCTGTGGTTAACCTAAAAAATGCCGCCGTAGCCGTATTCTAGCTTGAAAATAATAAGTTTTGTTAATATGTATTGGCTAAATGTACGGGGGGGCCATTCATGTATAAATCTTTGATTTTTCTTTTTTCTTTTTTCAGTTCCTTAGCAATGGCATCGCATAATTCACAAAATACGATGCCATACGAATGGCAAGTTGATCATGGCTACTACAGCATTGGTACCATGGAGATTCGTGAGATAGATCCAACCGCAGAAGATCTTGTTCAAGTTTACTCGATGACAAACATGGACACTCCCAAAATGTCCACTCCGAAGTTGGGTTCTGATGATCTAAGCCAAATCGTCAATATTGGTAAGAAAGTTTGGAAAGTTATCGTGGATAACAAACCCGTGGTGAATGTTGAATTGTCCCGCGCCAGCGCAGTTCCAAACGGAATTCAAAGTTGGATGGAAATGGAAAACTGGCGGGATCCGGTTGCTAGAAAATATCAGGTTATTTATAAAAATCTATACGGAATCAAAGTTGTTAACTTTGAGTTTATGGTGACCTATGCCTACAATGGCCAGGTTGATGGAAGGGGACGGTATTTGTCAGAGGTGGGTTTTGTACCTTCTACAGTGACTGTCGTATGGATGTACAATTTCAATGTAACGTCGCAGGTCGTGAGAACGGTTAATGTCGGTACGACGGATAACCCGATTGCTGGGATCGAATTGAACCTCAACTGGGTGGTGAAAACCCCATTGAAAGAGGACAGACGATCCAACAATTTTTACATTCGTGGGGATGGCGGTTACCGAGTTCTTTAAATTCTATGTTATACTCATGGCTTAAGAAAGAGCCATAATGAAAAAGATCTTACTTTTTGTTTTATCCACGGTTTTGGTTGGATTTGTTGCAAATGCACAACAGGAAGCTCCCATTTCTCCTGCGCCAACCCCTCCGTTGAAGTCTCCATTTTTTCCGTCTGAAGATCTACGGTCGTTTTTTACTATTTTGAACACTCACACGGTAAGCGTGGATCGAAGCGGCCAACCTAAGATTTTTCGTGGAATGGAACCACGTGAGAAGTTAAATGAAATCTATAAAAACAACATCACGGACGTTTTAATTTTTAAATCTCGGTCAAGCTCGTCGGCACCCGGTGAGGATAGCGGCGAGATCGAAAAGGCAGAGCTTGAGGCAAATGGAGTTCGTGCTGAAATTCTTCCGATGCCCTGGAAGGATATCGAGGATCCGTATCAGCCCTGCGCTGACACCCTCAGGGCTTTAAAATATATGAAAGAGGTGGACGAGTCCCCAGACAGAAAAATGTTTGTCCACTGCACTGTTGGCGAAGATCGTACAGGAATGCTTGTGGGTCTTTTTAGAATGCTTAGGGATGGTTGGTCCAAAGAAAAAGCCTTTTTTGAGGAAATGTGTCGTTGGGGTTATGAACATGGAAATCCTAACAAACCGGGATCCGATGTTGTATGTGCCATCCGAGCGAGCTTAACGCCGCTGTATCTTGAAATAGCAAAGGCAATTCGAAATAAAAGACTCACCTGGAAAAATCTTTCTGCAGAAGAGACACCAGAAAGGGTCTGTTACTCAATTCGATACCTAAAACGTGATATTGGCCAATTTAAATGTCCAATTTCGACAGAAGAAATGGACCCAGAACAATTAAAAGAACCTCAGCCCGAACCAGTGTGTAATGAACCAGAGATGCAGAGCCTTGGCGGCACTATTCAGCAACTGATGCAATTTCTTTTAACTCAACCTCATAATTAAAGAGCATCTCGAATTTTCATGTAAATATCAAAATAGCGATACGCTGGTGGTGATGCGGAATCAATTTTGTGATCTGGAAGCAACACTAGCGTTCCGGTGGATTTCAATAATTTCTTTATTTTCTCATTTTGCTTAACTTTTTCTTGGGATGCCGCAAATATGATTTCATAATGTCGGGCCGCTCCGTCGCCCTTGTAAACGATGCGTTCGCCTTCAAACGTAACCCAATTGATTTTCATTTTTTTCATATTTTCATTAGCTAAATCGCCTGCCGCTTTTGATTCGAAGTCTACCAATTGAGAAACTTGTTCGCGCGTGTATTTCCAAACTACACCAGGAACATTCCAGCGCGGATCATTTGGGCCCTCTGGATATTTCATGCTTTGCCAAAGCCCTTCAATGCTTGCATATTTTTGGCCTCGAAAAATAAATGGGGCGCGAGAAAGGTTTGAGAAAACTCCAAGCTCATTTCGCTTAGAAAGAACGACGCTTTTCCCATATACGGCGCTTTGAGGTAAAACCTCCCATTCTGGAATGTTATCGCCATTAACAGGTGCCCACCAGCTTTCTGGATATTTAAAAACTGTCGCATTTGTTATAGTAAAAAAAGTAAGGATGGATAAAATTAAATTCATAGGCCCCCGTGCTTCTGAATAGTCAATGTTCAGGTAAAGAGCAAGGGCGCACTTCGCGGCTAGGCGAGTTTTTGCTTTAAAACACGTATACAATATTCGTAATCATCATTTTTTACGATTATGTCAGCAAAATTCATTGAAGGAGCGACAAACTCATCGTGCATCGGTTTAACCTGGTTATAAAACTGAGCCGTTACGCCGTCGACTGTTCGACCGCGTTCTTCTTGATCGCGCTTTAAACGGCGGGAAAATCGAATTTCCTCTGGGACTTGAACAAAAATTTTTACATCGCATTGATCGCGTACGACTTTCTGTGACAGGAGTAAGGTTCCTTCTAAAATCACAATTGGGTGTGATTCAAGCACAATTGATTGTATTAGTCGTTTGTGCGTGGCGAAATCATACATGGGAACTTGGATGGATTTTTTGTTTTTTAAGTCGTGGGCATGGGATGCCATTAATTTAAAATCTAAGCTTGATGGGTGATCGAAATTTACAGCACCGCCATCTTTATCAAAGCGTGCGCTTTGATCAATATAGTAGCTGTCTTGGGATATTAGGGTACAGTTCTGAGGACCAAACGCTTTGACGATTTTTTGGGCCAGGGTCGTTTTGCCGGCTCCGCTGCCCCCAGAAATACCAATGACCTTAACCATTAGATTGTTCCAAAAATTCTGTCTCCGGCATCACCCAGTCCTGGTAACAGATAACCACTTTTATTTACTTCGCGTTCAATTGAAAGGGTTAAGATGTCTACGTCGGGATGTTCTGTCAAAATTTTCTTGATTCCAATTGATGAAGAAAGAATATTTACAAATTTTATTGGACCTACCTCGTATTCCTTCAGGCGATCAATAGCCGCCAATGCAGTGTCACCCGTTGCAAGAAGGGGGTCGATCAGTATAATTCGAGCGCCTTTGACCTTTTTGGGAAGTTTGAAATAATATTCTACGGTGTTGTTTAAGGCTTTATCACGATAAATTCCAATATGGCCAATGCTTGCAAATGGGAGCGCTTTGATAAACCCATCAACCATGCCTTCGCCTGCACGCAGGATGGAAGCGATGCAGATCTCGTCAGAAATCCTGTGGACAGTAGTTTTTTCTAATGGGGTTGAAATGCTTACCGACTTTACGTTTAGATCTTTTGTCGCTTCATAGGCCATCATCGCGCTGATTTCGTTTAGAATTTGTCGAAACTCAAACGGAGATGTTTTTTCATCCCGCAAGATTGATAACTTGTGCGTTAATAATGGATGTTCTAAAACTTGTGGTTTTTTCATAAGTCCTTCCCTTAAAAAACGGTTCCATCGCTTTGAATTTTAAATGGCGCACCCCCATCGCGTCGCTTTTCTTTTGCAATTCGACGTCCTGCCCACCAGGTTCCACCTTCTAAGATTTTAATCAATGGAAACTCATCTTCATTTTTGTTTAGCTTCTTTCTTACAAGCTCGGCAATTTTATCTAAAAGAACTACAGTCAGTGCGCGCCACTCGATTATAAATGCAGATTCCGGAGTATGCACTTTTTCTAAGTCTGCTTGATGCCTTAAACTCAAAACGCCCATATCGTAAAAGAGTCCGCCGTTACGGTATTCAGGCAGCCCTGTAAGATCATTGAGATGGGTCACTTGTAATCCCATTTCTTCAATGGGTTCGATTAGCGAATAGGTCATCCATTGCGACAATTTATGAAATGGAACAAGACTTTCAAACGAGGGACTAATAGAAATATTAGTATAATTCCAAACATCACCTAGGTTTTGTCCACTTATTTGAATTCGGGCGGGCCAAATTTCATTGAGCCCAAACAACAGAGCCTTTAATATTTGCTCGGCATGAATTTTATTATTATCCGATACACTTATCAGGTGATCAATTAAGTTTCCTGGGCGTGAATCTTTACCTGGAAAATAAGGTTTATTGTTGTTAAGAGCAGATCCCAGCCTTTGAAGAACTTGGGACCTGCCCTCTGTACCAACCAACGGGTTGTTTTTTGAGGCTTGAAAACCAAGGGCGATGTCACTCGGTTTGATGGAAATTAATTTTTCTGCATCAACGCGTAAGTTATTTTTTTTGTCTGAGGAAAAAAAACCTTGTAGAAATAAATTAAAACTTGCAACGGCAAGGCCTTCGGATTTGGAATACTTTTTTGCGTTGACGTCGTTATAGCTCCACTCCATGCCGGCACCTGCGTCAAGCAGAACAGAAACAATAGCAAGATCTAGTTTTGCGCGTACGCGATCGCGTATAGGAAGTGGTTCCAGTTTTTTGTTCAAGAAGCTGATGCGGTCAACCCCGCCGACCTTGAAGTGTCCCCAGCGGGAATGAAACGGAATGTTTAGATCAGGATAGTTCTGATTAATTGTTTCAACAACAAACTGAGCACATTTATCCATTTGATCCAAATGGATATTAAAATGCGTCTTTTGCTGAATGGCCAACTCAAAAATACGTTCGGACTGTTCGCGAACCCTTTTGGGGGTAAAAATTAACTCCAAATCTTTTTCTTTAATCATCCAGGGTGCGGCCTTTTACTTTTGAAAGCTCTTTTTTAGAAGCGTCTTTTGTAAAGTAGCCAGCGGCTTTCTTTGCTTCCATTTCCACCAGGGCATCTTTTGGAATTCGGTCAGCTGGAATATCAATACGATTCTTTACTGTTATTCCACTGCGAACGATAGCGTCGTACTTCATATTGCTCATCGAAATTAAGTTATCAATGCGTGTGACACCCATCCAATGAAGGATGTCGGGCATCAGTTCTTGGAAGCGCATATCTTGGACCCCGGCGACGCACTCGGTGCGGTGGAAATATTCAGATGCTGTATCGCCGTCTTTGTTCCGTTTGCGAGCATTATAAACCAAAAACTTTGTGACTTCGCCAAGCGAGCGCCCTTCTTTTCGGAAGTAAGCAATTATGCCCACTCCACCCGTTTGTGCAGTCTTAACGGCCTCCTCAATTCCGTGAACTAAGTAAGGTCGGCACGTGCAGATATCAGAACCAAACACGTCAGAACCATTGCATTCGTCATGAACTCGGCAGGTATGTTCTGCCTTTTTATTTCCCAGGTTTTTAATATTTCCGAAAATGTAAATCGAAGTATGGCCAATTGGTGGCAATAATAATTTTAAATCAAACCGAGTGATCAATTCCGGAAACATTCCGCCAGTTTGTTCGAAGAGTGTTTTGCGAAGTTCGGCCTCTGTGATTTTGAAGCGCTCAGCGATTCCGGGTAAGTACCAAACAGGTTCAATGGCCACCTTGGTAACGCTGATATCTTTACTTTTTTTAATTACGTGGCCGTCGACTTTCAATTTTTTACTTTTGATAAGCTCAGAAATTTCAGGAAGGTCAAGATGGGCTTTTGTTACGGCGATTGTAGGTCTGATATCGTAGCCTTTTTTGAAATAGGACTCGAAGATCTCATTGCCGTGACCACCCCATGGATCCAAAGAAACAATTTTTTTAGGATCTTTCCAGGACGGATAGGGGCCAATGATTTCTGCTGGCGATGTGTTTCTTAGATCCGGTTTGAAATCTGTTGGTAACTGGGCGGCAGCCATTGCAAGTGCGCGGTATACGGTATAGCTGCCACTGTGAGTACCAATCGCATTGCGATGTGTTTTGTTGGTGAGCGATCCAATTACAGGCCCGCGAACTAGCGGGTCCGCATGTCCCCAATTTACATCTGGTGATTGCCTATAGATAAACGGTGGATGTGATGTTAGTACAACATGAGTTTTTCTTTGCATACTAAGAAGGTACGCCGTTCCCTTTCAAGAAACATTGCGCAAATTGTCAGAGTTTCGGACGGATTGCGCAATGTTTCTTGAAAGGGAACGGCGTACCTTATTCGTGTTTGAAGGCTTTTGCGTTTGGGCCAA
>CAUJEF010000053.1 GCA_963169515.1 Bdellovibrionota bacterium | reverse complement strand
TAGGGAGAAAATTATGAAATCAAATATTCTAATGTTTGCGGTTCTGCTTTCCGTGTCTGTTCTAAGCTCGGTCTCAATGGGACAAATTGTGTCCCCAGAAAAAGCCTGCGTGATAAAGGTCAAAAAGTGGATTGTCGAGGGTTATCAAAGCGACACTATCTCGGACCTTTCGATTGGTCCGATAAAACTTAAGAACTATGCCGGTAATAGTGGATACTTAAAAAGAGCTATTGTAAAAGTAAAATATACCGAAGTCATTATGGAAGAAACAGGGCAACAGCACAAGGTAAAAATTGGGACCAGGTTGGGTGTGATTGTTAAGATGAACAAAACCAGCTGCACCCTGGGGTCCCTCGGCGAAATCGAGTAAGGCCCCCCCCTTCGGATTTAGATTATGGCAGCATGAGTTCGGTCGTTGGGTCACCCATCAAATTGTAAATCTGGTAGTAGTATTCTGTACGCCCTTCATTGTTATAGAATGTGCGTACACCCTGTAAACCAAAGAGATTCATTTGGCCTACCGTTTTGATGCCTTCTTTGTAAACGCCATCAAAGAATGCCTTTTCCAAAATATCGTCTTCGTCCCAGTAAGATAGATTGCTTGTTCCCCAGTAACCAATGGCACCGTGTTCGGTTTTCAACCAAACCTCTGCGAAACTATCGCTTGAATTGCCAAAAGAACCTGTTAGGCACGCGTGGCTCATCACATAAGGAAGGGCTTCGTCATGTGTCAGAGATTTTACATCATCCATGCCGAACTGAGGGCCGAGCCAGCCATCTTCTGCTCCGTGCCCAGAATAAGAAATAAGAACGCGCCCATTATTGGCTGAGTTGATTACGTCTGCGGAAGTTGCATTATTTGTAATCGCATAGAGTTTGTCGCCGCCCTTTTCATCGGCCGTTGGGAAAATGCCCTTGTACCCTAAATTTCCAGTGTAGTTATTAATCACATAGTTGTGTGTGCCTTCGGCAACTTCATAAAGATCATCTGTCGCTATAAACGAAATTTTATTGCGCCAGCTAGAGTCGTTAAATTTGCGAATATCGTATTTTACGATTTTATTTACAACCACAGCAAGCTCGGCTTCTGTGCTGACAGTCAAACGACCAACGGCAAGATCGGGAAATGTAGAGTCTTCCGCGTAAGTTCCTTTGTCGATAGCGGCATAGTAATTGTTCGTAAATTCGCCTTGGTCGTAAGAAGCGATTTTGTCGACGTCACCGACGAGCAACACGTATACGAGTGGGCTTGAGGATGGTGCTTCTTTGTATAATTTTTGAATTGCAGCGCGGATACTTTGCGGATCATTACCCAGGTCGGCCACGTTTCGCGTAGTCACAGCATAGCCGCGGGATTTTTTGCTCTCAACAAGCGCAGTTACGTTTGCGCTTTTTTCAAAGCCTTCGCCAACGATGACAAGAAGGCCTTCGGCACTGGCTACATCGCTTGTTGGTTTGTAACCTTCAATGATATCGGTTTGGTAGGCGTCGAAGCTTTTTGAGTTAAATTTTTTGGGAAGCTCAGACGTTGGGGCCTGGTTGATCACTTCAACTTTCATGTCTGGGGCATATACTATGTCGCCACGAGTTGCATTGTATTGCACAGGGGCGATTTCAATCATCGCAATTTGGTGACCGCGTACACTGCCCTGATAGGCAATGCGAGCTTCAAACTGCGGATACACAGAATCAAAATTGTAGATCTTTGGATCCAGTTTTAATGGGATCTCGGCTGCGTTTGGAAGTTTTGCTGAAGATTCTTGGGCAGGAGCAATTCGATCAGCAATACCCGCCAAAGGAAGGTGAATTCGTTTTTTTTCGGCTGAAGTGATTTTTAGAATTGCGGCACCTGTCGGTAATTCCACCAATTGGCGAATCACAGGGATTTGAGGCTTTCCGACCTCTTGTAGTGCGCTGTTGCTTTTGTACAAGTTTAGTCGACTAAAATTGATACCTTTTACTTTTACAGGTTGATAATCAAATCCTGTCGTTTTGACATTAATTAAGTAGCCAGTCTCTGTTTTTACAACGGATTTTTCTGGAGCCTGTTTTTGATTTTGTTCCAAGCTTACCCATTTTGCGTTTGCTTGAGTAAACGTGAATAGCACAATGATGAATAGACTTCGCATGATTCCCCCCCCGAAGAATTTTCTAAGCCAGACCAGTAGATAAATCTTTAAGGATGGAGTCTATTTAAAAGTATTGCTACTGCGGCGCAAAAGCAAAACAGGAAGCTTCTTTGTTTAGGCTTTTGACAGTTGAATAGTTTGACGAACATTACCCTTGGGCAGTTAGGCCCTTTGATGTTGAGCAGGCATTTTTATTCAATAAAATATTTTAACAAAGCAAGGTAAGGGCTTAAAAGAACTGGGGAATGCACAAACAACTTTTCCAAGAGACGTAGAAGGTCACTTTATCCCCTGTGACCGAGTGTCTCATTTTGAGATGCTATTTTGAAAAACCAAGTGTTTCAAACCAGTTAAGCCAGCCTGGCATATCGGCATGGTCATTGTAATTACTACTCTGTGAGGAGAACCCTATTATTGGACATCCTCGAGAAAGAAGAAGAGAGGCGGCCATTATGGCAAAACAAACATTAACCATATTCATGCTACTGGCATTGCTGGCAGTGTTGGGCACTGGTTGTGGTAAAAAAACAAAAGCTAAAGCATTTAATCCGCCTGTAACTGTGGACCCGCGCAATGACGACGATGATAACGGCGAAAACCACACAGGCGGGGAAACGGTTGAGTTTGCTTTCAAAAGCACGGCAATGCTTCAAAAATATACGGGTCGGGCGATCAGCTTAGATGATATTGAAAACGCGACTATTAATTTTGATTTTGAAAATATTGAAGAGTCTCAAGCTGCACCAAAATATAACGGTGAGGTTCGTATCGGTTACACGCAAGCGATATTAGACCCTGTAAACGGTAATGTTACGGGCTCATCTAATAAACTTGCAAAGTTCTGGTCGAGCAATTCAACGCTGGCCGAAAACCAGCTTTTCGACTCCCAATACAACGTGTTCTACGCAGGTACGACTGCGTTTAAGTTTTATGTACAAGATAGCCTCGGCGCGCTTGTGATCGTATTTAGCGAAGAAACAAACGACCTTGGTTCTTGGAGCGGCCGAGTGTTTATGAAGAACTTTAACTATGATATTTGCGGTACGCACTATCCATATATATGTAATGAACAACCAATCCGCGATTACCGGGCTCTATCAAGTTTGGTACCAGTTATGGACGGCTCAAAGATTCCTTGTTGGTTTCTTACAAAGGGACCTTATGCGTGCAGCACGATTTTGAACAACGCGAATTCACCGACGTTGCCCCCATCTGGATATGAAGAGTTGGGACGTTTTGATAACGTGGATTTAATAAAAGCTTTAAATATTGAGGATTAATTTTTTTTAAGAGGATTTTTTATGAAAACAAATTTTGCTAAAGTATTAAGAGCGATCGCTTTTGTGGCTCTTGCGGCCACCGTTGTTGTAACAGTGGGTGCGTGCGGTAAGAGTGATAAGAACAAGAACGGTTATCAAGGGAATATTTATCCGGGCGGTCCAATAGGACCTGGCGGACCAAGAGGCCCCGGTGGAGGCAGTAGTTGTATGTTCCAATACTGCGCAATGGATAACCCATCTTCGCCAACAATCGTTTTAGCTGTTAACCTACAAAATCTTGGCCAAGGGTATCAACGATTGCAAGGCCAGCTTGTGTTCCCTGCCTATCCGTATGGATGCCGCGGCTTCCAACAGATGGGTCAAGGTATGCAAGTTTACGGAGAAGGATCTTTGTCAGCGGGTATGCAAATTGGCCCAGGCATTTATGTCCAGGGTGTCGTTCTTGGCAACCAAGGTAAGCTTAACGTAACGATCTCGGACGGTTTTTGCCAGGTTCCGCTATATTAATTTTTTAGAGGCAATATGAAACGGTATCTTAACATTCTATTAATTAGCGCATGTCTGGCCCTTACGGCGTGCGATTTCAGATACCGCAATGTGGATAGCGGTGCCAGCGCTGAAGACATTCAAAATTATATGAACAATGTGCTCCCGTTGACGGGCCAGTCCGAGTCTTTGCGTCAAATGTACGAAGATCCAAATACGTACTTTTATTTTGCGCAATGGGAACGTGGTTATGAACCGATGGGGCCCTTGAATGCAGTTGCGCCAATTTCTTGGAATCTTATAACGGGAGAAAACTTCTCTGAAACCGATCTTGAAAAGGTTCGCGTTTATTTTTTCCACAAGATATACTCTGATGAGACCTCTGACGATGTGCTTGTGCTCGAATACCAAATTGCAGGCACATCGCACGTAAAATATTTTAGCAATGTTAATGCAGGCGAACCGGGCTTCTCGGATGGCGGTGTATTCAATACACTTGTCGAAGGAACATCGGGGGGATTAGTGCTTGAATCTTATGATGTTGCCGAAGGCGATTTGGACGCCGATATTCAATTAAAGATCTATGATGCCAATGACAATACGCTGTATCTGGGCAAATTTTCAAATCTCGAAGGATTTTCAATCTAAATAATTATCCACATTGACGGATTGCGTTTAAGCCGCACACGCGAAAGACTTGCCAATTCTTTAAAGTTTCCTACAGTTAATGCTATCTACGACTGAAGGAAAGCAATGTTAGAACTTTGGACCGAGTTTTTTCAAGATTTGCAAAATGTGCGGGGGCGATCACAAAATACAGTTAAAGCCTACCGTCATGATTTAGAGTTGTACGTCGAATACAAAAAATCAAATCAAGGCATCAAGGGTTTTTATCCCTATATGAAAAAGAAAAAACTGAGTGATCGTTCACAGGCGCGTGCGATCAGCAGTCTTCGAACCTATTTTAAATTTATTGAAGATCGTGGAGTCCCTGCGCCAGAATTGCGTGAATTGCGCTTACCAAAAGTTCAAACCAAGCTGCCAGAGGTCCTGTCCCACGAAGATTACAAAAAACTATTTGATGCCTGTGTTGTTGACGATACAAACAGAACCCAACGAAATAAATTAACATTAATGATGCTTTTTGGTTTGGGCTGCCGTGTGTCTGAGCTGATTCAACTTAATATTCACGATTTCAACGAAACGCAAAGCTGGCTTACTGTGATGGGCAAAGGCAATAAACAGCGCGTGGTCCCATTGACTGAAAATCTGCGAACGGAATTGAAGGCCTATCTAGAGACTGTCAGGCCTGATTTGATCAAGGACACAACATATTCCATCTTAATAAATGATCGTGGCAATCGTCCAAGCCGTGTTGATATTTGGCGCTGGCTTTCATCTTGGTCAAAACGTGCTGGCTTTAGTGAGCCAATCGGCCCGCACCAATTCCGTCATGGTTGCGCAACCGCCTTGCTGGAATCAGGGGCAGATTTGCGATCGATCCAAATGCTTTTAGGACATTCAAGTCTTCAAACAACTCAAATCTATACAACTGTGACGGCCAAAAAGCTTGTTGAAACAGTTGAAGAGCATCATCCGCTTTCGAAATTAAAAGACATATAATTCGTATATCGGACAAAGTTTATTTAATAACTAATTAATTTCAATTTGGCAGTGCTTGGCATCTTTGCACTGTCTGTTTTCCATGAAACTTACGTCTTATATTCGCGATGGTTTGGGCTTACGCCCTGTTGAAATAGAAATCAGTCTAACCCCTGGTATTCCTAAGATTCAATTTCTGGGCTTGCCTGATCCTTTGATAAGGGAAAGTGTTGTTCGCATTCAATCAGCGCTAAAGCATCAGGGTTATCGGTTGCCAAAATCAAAACAAATTCTAGTAAATTTGCGCCCCAATTATCTGAAGAAAAGCAGCAGAGGGTTGGATCTTGCTGTTGCGGCAGGAATTTTGTGGGAAACAAATCAAGAAGTTGCGCCTGAGGTTGAATCCGTTGCTTTATATGGAGAACTGTCGCTCAAAGGGGACGTCCTGGTCCCAGATGATTTTACGGATATCATAGAACTACCGCGGTCACGCACATTCTATACGGGTAGATTAACGGAATGTGATTTCGAAGTGATGAGCTTGGGCGAACTTAAAGATTTAAAAAGCCCGAATTTCATCAGACCCGTTGATTTGGGAATTCGAGCAAATCGTCCTGAATTGCCAAACATCAAAGTCACACTTGAACAAGCAGAGCTGATAAAAATAGCCGCCCATGGGGAGCACCACACATTATTTGCAGGACCTCCCGGGACCGGAAAAACAACGCTTGCATTTGTGATCGCCAATTTATTGGGGGAGCCTAATTCGAACGAGTTTAAAAAATCACAGCAGATTTCTAGACATTTTGGTATTCCAACAAATTGGCGGCCTGTAGTCGCGCCACATCACACATCCACCAACCTTGCCATGATTGGTGGTGGGGGGCAGCCCAAACCGGGTGAAATTACAAGGGCTCATGGGGGGGTGCTCGTCATGGATGAGTTCTTGGAGTTTGAGCCTAAGGTCATTGAGGCTCTTCGCGAGCCACTCGAAGCGGGGAAAATAACCATTTCACGCACCGGAAGCGTTATGGTTTTCCCCGCTCGTTTTATTCTGTTGGCAACGACAAATCTGTGTCCATGCGGACATTTAATCCCAGCCGCGGAGTTCGATTGCAAGGGGCGACCTAAATTTTGTTTAAACTCAATTCAGAAAATGTCCGGTCCGATGCTTGATCGCTTTTCGATTTTGGCGTTCAGCCACCCGTGGGCTTCATCAAAAACTGTACCTGTTGGGAGCATTTTAAAAGATCTCGAGAGTGTTCGTGATTTTTCGCAGTTCCATTATCCGGACAACGTGAATCAGCATTTGCCTGTGGACGAAATTGAAAAGACATTGGATACGTTCGCAAAAAAATTCTTGGTT
>CAUJEF010000052.1 GCA_963169515.1 Bdellovibrionota bacterium | reverse complement strand
CTTCGGGCGAATATCAATCGGTTATTTCGCAAAACCTGGTGTACTACAAAAAACATAGAACGCTTAAAAGACCATATCGAGCTCTATGTTTACTATCACAATCATGTGCTTTTAGAAAAGACAGCATAAAGGGTCCCTGTTCTTAGGAATCCAGAAAACGCTTGCCATTTATGGCGAGCGCCACAGGTTTGGCCATGGATGGCCAAATTTTCGGGATTCAAAGACAGGATGTCTTAGTTCTTTTGGTTCAAAGAGGCCTTTTTTCAACAATCATGTGGGCCAGTTTTTAACCGTTCCGTTCAATTCCGTATATTACTTCCCAGTAAGGAACTATTTTTTCTAAGTACTCGATATCTATTTCGAGCTTTATGCCATCTGGATCAGCAATTTTTTCAGAAGTAAGCTGCTTTGAAATAACATTCTCATAATCCTTAGTCGTAACGACATAGCCGACTTCCTTCATGGATTCATTTTGAATTTGCTCAAGGCTGACCTTGTGACGTTTTTTATCATTTGCAGGGACTTTGCGACCAAAATGCATTAGAGCCTTTAAAATTTTTAGGTCCTTGTCTTCTACAGTCACCCGTTTTGATTCATCCTTGAATAAATAGTCATTGTAGTATTCAACAAACCCAAACAGAAAATCTTTTTTGAACAAGATAATTTTTTTTCTTTGCTCACCCAAATCTTCGACTTTCATAATTCCAAAGCCTTCAAGTATTGTCATCAGCCGATCCATCTTTGCTGTTGGTTGCTGAAAAATCTGAATGCAGTAATTCCTTAACGTGTACTGGGGCAGAACCACGCCCTCGGCAGTTTCTTCACCATAGCGTTCTGCGACCATTGCAATTATCGCACACAAGCGCGTGATGGTGTGCGGGGGAAACGCGTGCTGATTACCTTCTTCGACCTTTTCCAATTGCTTAATCTTCTTATTTGCATCGCGTAGATTTTCGTTAATGGTCTTCACCATTGATTTTAGCCATTCCGGCATTTGATTGAAATGGGCTTGGAGTGCATTGAATGGAAGTTCGATCACCTCTGACTGTGCTACAGCTTTCGCAGTTGCACTTCGGGGTTTTTGATCAAAAAATGCCATCTCGCCTAGCATTTGCCCCGGCTTCACTGTTGCCAGTTCAACCTCTGCTTGGCCTTTTGCCTTATAGATTCCAACACTTCCTTTTTTCACCACATACATTGCGTCGGAAGTATCACCTTCTTTGAAAAGATAATCCCCTTTTTCCAATTTTTTTATTTGCCCCGCCATATGCTGTAGCACCTTCAGTTGCTAAATTTCACTTAATCATATTCGGTAGTTAGCCTCTGCAGCTGAAGGCCTCTGGACTAAACAGCAATTATGCAATGGCCATAAGTCCTGGCGCGCTTAAAAATCAGGATCTTGCGTGCCTGAAAGTGTCTCTTATTTTGAAACTGTTACAGTACTGTCCAACTATTGCCAGTTTCAATACGACAACAGGCGGGCACGCAGATTGCGATAAAACCCTTTAGAATAACTATTTAAGGGACGGATAAGACTATGAAAACAATATTTAGCATTTTGCTCGCATTACTGGTTGTGACGCCCACTTTTGCCTTAAATAAAAAAGAGACACGGGCAGCACGCCTTCACAAAGAAAAGACAAAAAAATTCACATACGATTATTCAAGCATCAATACCGTGCCGTTTTCATTCCATGATATGGGAATGTCAGATGCGGAATTTTTTATTAATGATCGAAATGACACTGAAATTCAAACTGAAATTGAGCGTATTCAAGGTTCTTTATCCGAATTAGAATATACAACCTTAGTTTCTTACGAGCCGAAGTATATAAATCAAAAGCCCCGATCCAAAAGTCAGAAAAAATCTTATCTGCAAGGCTATTTGAAAATTCTTGAAGAAGCGGTTCTATAATTTTTGAAATCGAAGCGGAACGGATGTCTCTGGTAGGTCTAAACTATCCGGAACCGTGAAGACACGCATTGAATCTGTTGTACCTTTTGCCTTGACTGGCAACCCCAGTGTCAGAATGATCCGATCCCCTGGCTGCACAATCTCAAACTTAAATAGCAGTCGTGCAACTTGCCATAAAACATCGTCAGAAGTTTTATAATCCACAATTTCAAGCGTTTGCACCCCCCACACCATTTCTAGTTTATTTAATGTCGGAAGGTTATGTGTCGCTGCAAAAATTTTTGCTTTTGGCCGGTAAGACGCAATTTGAGTCGCCGTTTTCCCAGATGACGTCAAACACACAATCGCCTTAGCATCAAGCTTCAAAGCAGACAAACACGCGCTCGCGGCAATGGATTCAGCCACAGTCAAAAATTCAGCTTTCAAATCAATGTTGTAATAGTTTTGGGACGTCTTTTCGACCTCTGTAATGACGTCTGCCATTGTTTGAACACATAATATGGGGTGGCGCCCGCTCGCCGTTTCCGCAGATAACATACACGCATCGGAACCATCTAAAACGGCATTTGCAATGTCTGTGACCTCTGCTCGTGTGGGTCGCGGATTTATGACCATGCTATCCAACATCTGGGTCGCTGTAATCACCGGTTTTGAATAGTAATTGCACAGTTTAATGATTTCTTTTTGGGTCCCTGGCAACAAGCTCTGTCCAACCTCAACCGCCAAATCTCCTCGGGCAACCATCACAACGTCGCTCTCGCGAATGATGTATTCCAAACGATTAAGTGCTTCGAGCATTTCTATCTTTGAGATGATTCGAGCCTTGGACTTTGCCTTTTCAATTCGTTCCCGCAACTGAACCACATCATTTTCATGGCGAACAAAGCTCAACGCAATGTAATCGACTTCATTTTTTAAACCAAACTCAAGGTCTCTTAAATCTTTGTCTGTGAGACAATCAATTTGAAGTTGAGCACCTGGAATGTTTACACCTTTACGCTCCTTAAGCTCCCCCCCAAAAACAACTAAACACACCACTTCGTTTTTTTTAATTTCAGTCACTCGAAGCTCAAGTAATCCATCGTCAAGCAGAACCCGCATTCCCACCTTGCAGCTTCCAACCAAATCCTTATAATCCACAGGGATGAGCTCTTTTGAGCCCTCCACGTCCATCGGCGTTAGCGCAACAGTATCCCCTTTTGCCAGAATGACAGACTTGTTTTTCAATCGATTTACTCGAATTTTGGGGCCTTGAAGGTCCTGAAGTATGGCAACAGGGGCATTCAGTTCTTTTGATAAAGAACGAATCGCTTGAATAACAGTCAAATGTTCTTCATGCGAGCCATGGCTAAAGTTTAAACGAAATACATTTACGCCGGACTCAATGAGCCCTTTTATAACTTGTGGATCCCGACTGGTGGGTCCCACAGTTGCAACAATCTTCACACGGCGATCAGCCAGCATAATTAACTTTCAGATTTTTTAATTTGGTTTTGCATATGGGAAACACGCATTTGCTCCATTTGACGATTATGTTGCTCTTTAATTTGATTTTCTCTTGCAGCACTTTGCGCTTTCTGGGTCTCTACTTCAAACTTACGTGTTTTATCCATTTCGTCAATGCGCGCCTGGTACCTTCTTTGAAGCGCCTGCAGTTCATTTTTATGCTGTTGCTGCATATCGTTCATTCTCGTCATATAGGTCTCTTCTTGAAGCAGAAGCTTTTTATTAAAATCCGTATCCATGCTACGTATTTTCCCGCGGTACATTTCTGCATTACTCTTTAGATCGCCGAGCAATTTGTCCCGTTGGGCGACTACTTCCTCTTTATGCTGCTTTTCTTTTTGATCAATTACGTCTTTAAAATAGCCTTCAACTTGAGCCTTCTCATCCGCATAGAGACGCTCAACCTTGCGATCTCGCAGCTCATCTTGACGTTTATCCCGATCGTTTTGCGTTTGCAGGTTCAAAACTCGAGTCTGAACATCTTCTGCATATTTGTCCTGCATCTGTCCGATTCTGTCTTCGTAAAAATATCTTTGATCGGTCATTCGTTCCATGTTGTCCTTCTGCAACTTCTTGATATCGTTGGACGAACGTTCGTTTGCAATTCCTACGATTTGCTTACGCTTGTCTTCAGCAGATTCCAATTCGTTCCTGTGCGCTTCTTTCATGCGTGTTCGTTCATTTCGCATTGCAATTTGATTGTTAAACTTATCGATATCGCGCTGATATTCTTTATCGCGAACCTCTCGCTCAAGCTCTGCAATGGTGCGCCCGTACGTAGTTTGAGTGTTCGCTCTCATATTGCTCATACCTTTTTGAAACTCATTATTTTGCTTGAGCATTGTTTCTTCGTGGGTTCGCTGAAGCGCCTCACGATCAGCCTCCACACCCGATTTGTATTTATTTAAATAATTCTGCTGCATTTTTCGTTCGTCATTGAGGGCCGCAATTTTATCGCTACTTGCCTTCATTTGTTGATTCATCAATTTTGTTTTCAGCGTTGTGATTTCATTGCCTTTAACGTCGCGGGTATTTTGCAGATCACGTCCCAAGTTGTTAATTTTGTTGTCAGAATATTCCTTGTAGCTATCCATCTCTTTATTGTGAGCCTCAGTCAGGCTCTCACGCTCATGCTGAATGGATTTCCGCTGACTTTCTTTCATGTCTTTTACAGTGTCTGCGTATTCGTTATTGCGATTACTCATATTGCGCTCATAAGTTTCATTTAAAGTCTTCATCTGACTGTCGTGAATTTGTTTGTTTTTTTCGATGGTGGTCTTTTTCTCATTTTCATTGTGTTTTAATCGTGCAGACTGTTCTTCGGCATCTTGCATAGATTTTTTTCGATTGGCCTCTTGCATATCTTGAATATCTTTTTGATATTTCGCCTCAGTCTTGGTGAGCGCATTCCGGTTATTAACACGGTAAGACTCCAAATCTTTTGCGTGCTGCTTTTCAATATTTCGAATTTCTTCAGCGTGTGCTTGATTCAATCGGTTTAATTGTTCCTGTTGTTTCTGTTTAAGTCGGGCCTCACGCAGATCATATTCTTTTTTGAC
Organism: Bdellovibrionota bacterium; assembly: GCA_963169515.1. Classification (GTDB taxonomy): domain Bacteria; phylum Bdellovibrionota; class Bdellovibrionia; order Bdellovibrionales; family JAEYZS01; genus CAUJEF01. Next base: position 16,174 of record CAUJEF010000052.1, on the reverse strand, counting down.
CCGGCTGTAGTTCTGCGCTCTTTTGTCGTCGTTATTAACTGAATCTGTGGACATCCATGTCCCCCTTTTGATTTACCAATTTTCTTTTATATTATCACAGGCTTAGAAGTACAAAAATGGGAATGTATTAGGTTATAAAAACAGTCTTAAATTTTAATGCTTAGGTATAGCTTTGCAGGACTAAGGGCGCGGACCAATCTTGTCTTGATCTATCGCCCACTCAATAAACTTTGAATCCCAAAACTCAAGAACCCTTTTTGCCTGATCTCGGCTTTTTTCACTCTTAAAAAGGGGAATCACATTTCTCAAATTGCGCAGCGTAAGAACAAAGACATACGGATTTACTTGGCCGCCAGATTCAGTTGCATTATAAAATCCGATCTTACCATTCCACAGTTTTGTATTAGAAAAGTGAACAGAATCTATTGCCGCCCATTTTGCACCTTGCCCGCCCCAGCGTGCATAGGTTCGCAAAAGCGCGTTTTGGATCAGCGCTTGATCTTCGAGCTTACGAGGAGTTTCCGTATCTATCAATTGGTTTTTATCTAAAGAATACGTATGCCAAAATCCGCCATCTTTGTCTTGAAACTTACTTACAAGAAAATTCTGCAACCCCACCATCATGACTAAAACTTGTTTCTTCCCTGCGATCAAGGCTTTTAAATTGATACGCTCTTTTTTGTCAGGGGGATTAATCACCGACGCTTTCGTCCCCTCAATCCCGTCCGTAGATTTTGCAAATTCGTCAATAGCAATAATAAAACGTGCCAGATCGGACGACCTAATAATCTGACTGCGCCCATCCGCACTCAAGTTTGACAATGCGGCCGAAATTCGAAGGGACCGTGGATCGTTTGATTTCATCCAATCTTTGATCTCTTGTCCCCACTGATCAAACATTCTTAGTTGGGTTTGTGTCCTTCGCAAATTTCGAAGGGCAACAGACATAATTCCAAACGAAAGGTTTACGAAGGCTTGCTTTGGAAGTAAGCGAAACCCACGATAGTCCAACTGCCCCAAACCCACGTCGTAATCATCCTCTGTCTTTTCCCAATCTTTAAAGTAAGACAGCATTCCGCTTGCACCTTTCAGCACTTCTGCTTGCCCTGCCACAGACACATTTGGCGTTCCTGCATCAACAGGAGTAAAGCCACTCTCAATTACCAGTGTATCCGGAATTGCAAAATATGAGTCCGAGAACTGAGTATATCCGTTGCAGTCTTCAAGGCGAGTGATTCTATTGTCTGCTGTTGGCATTGATTTGCTTTCAGTTTTTAATTTCTCCTGTTTATCCAAAAGGGTTGGGTTACAGTCATATTTATAAACATCAAGCTCGCTCAACGCGCCAAAAATTGGGCGATGCAAAGATTGAAACATTGTATTGTCCATCTTTCGAAACCCAAGTACTGCGAGCATTTTATTAATTTCTGCAAAGACCACCCGCCAATACTCTTTTGTCTTTGGATCTTTTCCTTCAATTTTGCTAAGTCCCTCAAACCGCTTTGAATTTGCCGACATGGAAGCACCCAAAACTTCAGCTCCAGTTATAAAAGTAGTGCCAACTATGGGCTTAATCGTAAGACGTCTATCTATTAAATTTAAACTTACATCTTTGCGCTCAATAGCGGGAAGCGATTCGATGTCAGTAAACATAACCCTCTTTAATTCAGGAATTGCTAATTTATCAAAATACTGTCCAAAATCCGAAATTTGTCCCACAGACTTTCTTAGATTTTCCAAATTTTTCTTTACAGAGCCCAACACAACCTTTTGTAAATTCTGATCTTGTGCGCGGATCACGCTATCTAATTTGCGCAATAAGAATTCGTTGATCGATTGAACCACAGAATTTGCAATCCCGCTAATACAGAGGTTCTGGGTCCGTCGTTCAAAAGCCAGGGATTCCTCTGATCGAAGGATGGGATAGCCACCCAAACTTCCAACATATCCTTTTAAGTCTTCGTCGCTTAACTGCTTACCACCAACCGGTTCCGTGAATAATTGATATATGTCTGGATACTTATTTCGAAAGACCTGCATCCTTCCATATTCGTTATATTTAAATAGCCATTCATTAAGCGCTTGCGTAACCTTATCAAAGCAGCTGTTTTTGAATCCCTTATCTAAACCTTGACGATACAAATTGTCTCTGATCCCGGGGTCGTAACAATTAGCTGCCGTTTCTCCGGACTTGCACTCGCGAGTGAACCCTGCGAAATACTGTAACTGTTGAGGCGTCGCCTCAACTAATACCTCATACAACTTTTGATTTATTCCCCTGATATACTTCACGCGATCTTCGGGCGCCAATCGGAGCCATATTCTGGTCACAACCTGAACCATATCGTCAGCCTTCGACGCAGAACTGTCAGTGCGACTGATGAGTTTTTGATAGGATTCAGCTTCTTGTAATTGTTTCTGAATATCTGCTCGCAATGTCACTGGCAATACAGTCAATTTCGTCACGGCATTTTTTATCGCAACCAAATTTTCCTTCAGGGGTGCCTTTGGCCCCACATCCTCGAGGTGTTGTTGGGCTTCATCTAAACTTGGGATGAAATCTCGTTTCATGGCCACATCAAATGACTCTACTATTGGAGCAGAAACCCCATTTTGACTCATCTTAGCTGGAAGCAAGTTCAAATAGTTCTTGATGGCAACAATGAAAACCTTAGGCTCCAAGGTTACACTGGCAGGCCAAGGTAATTTTTCATTTTCAATAACAGCTTCAATTCTTTTACCCGTGTCTTCTGAACTGAGAGATTTAACATACTTGTAGATATTCTCGCCTTCAAAAGCCATTGCCGCTTGCAAATAGGCCGAGTTCTCCGGTTCAAAATGGGTCGTCGTATCCGGAGTCGAATAAAACATGGCCAGCAGATTATGTGCGAATTTTTTTAAAGCAACATTCCCAGCTTGTGCATTAGAATAATCTAAAACTTCATCTGCAAACCGAAAAATATCTGCCGCTGAATCCGTCAGCTTGGATGTTGGATACAAACTGTCGAAAGTTGCTGATTTGTTAATTTCAACCACCGAGTCTTCCGTGGTTGGTCCAAAGTCAGCGAATCCGTCGGTTGCCTTTGGCGAATGTTGTGCTTTTGGCGCACACGCTACAACCGATATACACAAAATAAAAATAAATATTACGTTTTTCAAAAGTATAAAGTTCCTAAAATTTCATGGGACATCTGACGTTCATAGTTTTTCCCAACGATGACATCGGAAAACGTGTATGTGATATCAAAAGGGATACCTGTTTTCCTGCGCCGATAGTGTTCAACCGTGGAATAAGTTCCCTTTAATCTCATAATGCCCCAAAATGAATCTGTGTTCTCGCTTAGCAAGCTATAGTCATACCCGCGATCACCAGAAAATCCATCGCTACCTTTGAATCCCATTTCATAGGCAGCGCCTAGTTTTATTTCTTGCACAAGTGTTAATATCGATATTAATTGTGTCGAAAACTCATCCGCTATATCTCTATCGACCCGCTCTTTCCGATCCAATGCCACAAGGGGTGAGCCCGATTGCTCTGGAACGCGAACCGAAATCTGATCCGGCAGATTCAACCGGTACTTCAGGCCCCAGGCCAACGCAAGTTTTCGGCTCAATGAATAGTTCTGCATTAAGGTATTGTCCAAATACAACTTATGAAATACGGGCAAATCAACAAGGTTGTCTGGGTCGTCCTCGGGTCCTGTCGGAAGATTTAAATCCTGCAGGAAGTACATCCCCCACCGTCCTTTTTCCGTGAGCTTCAAACGACTGGCCATCACGATGTCGCCTAAAAATTGCGTCTCCGACGGCCTTACTTCCTTGTATCCCATTCTTACACGCTCTTTGTTAAACAGGTACGCAGGGCCTTGTGATAAATCATGTTCCGCTTGCGCCAAAGCTGGGCTCAGTGAACCCGGGTTTGAAGATATCTGTCCAAAAATATCCAGCGTGTTATTATATCCTGACTGCCCTATTGTTATATTTGAAGTATGGGTTACAATTGGGACCGCAAGACCAATCGACCATCCATCAGTGAGCCCGATCCCTAGGACAGGAACAAAAATCTTCAAATCTGAATCTCCATTGAAATTCAGTTGCCCAATATTTAACGATTCGGCGGGCGCAAGATTACTAAACGATTGGGTGTCCAAAACCGATTTCAAAAGGTTATAACTGTTTGGACTTAATTTTTGGATTGCTTTTGCATCCATTTGAATATTGTAGCGGTCAAGAGCACGTAAGGTCCCATTGGGATCAAATTCTTCTGTGAATCCAGAAATGTACCCTAACCGAAACGAAAATAAACGTACCCCTTTGGGTAGCGTAGCGGCCAAACCAAAATCAGCCTGGACATTCGAACTCAGCAATAAAATTGCCAATACAATTGCGTGCAAAACTTTACCCTTCACGTAAATAACCCCGATTTCTCTAGATAAGTTTGACCTGGCTTCTAAACAAGCAAAAAAGATACCCCGGAAACAAGCCCGATAAGCGATTTCCAATGAATTTTAGGGGGTTAAGAGCTGTTTATTGACGCTTAGAATGTATTTTTTTCAGTACCTATTCGAGACCCATTACCTTGCGCTCATACATCCTTTGGAGCGCAGCACGCTCACGACGATCCTTCTCTCTACGAATCTTTTCTTTTTCCATCTGCTCATTATGAGAGGCTATCATGCGTTCTGAAATTTCAGTATAGACTTGGCTGATTTCGTTGCGTGCACGCGCATGGATTTCTTTGAACACAGCCACTTCTGCTGCAAATTGCTTTTTAGACCCATCATACATCGAAGCCCATTTATAAATCATTTCATTCGCGTCGATTGAAATGGGGAACCCAACTTCTGCAAATCCATTTACTATTACGCCAGATATCGTGTTTTCATAACCTTGAGGGATTTCTACGCCTTTTGCAGCCCCCTTAGGTTCAACTTTTACAGCTCCAAGCAGTGTTCGCACTAAATATTTATCATCACGCTTAGAAACATAAATCAGACTTTTTTCGTCTTCGACTTTCAGCATTCCTACTGGAAGTTCAATGGCAACCACGCCCTTAAATAAAGCTTCACCCGAAACAAATGCGTAAATTTCTGACGCTTTTTTTAGAATAATCGTATCACTACCTAAAGTTATTTTTCGCTTCCCCTCTTCGATAGTGTATTTCCGTAATGGGAAGGTTTTATAACCGCAAACCTCTACACAATCAGCCGGATACTGAATTAGTGCGGCTTGATTCAATAAAGTCACCCACTCGGCTTCTACATGGATCTCCATAGAAAATGAAAGGAATACCAGAATAATTCGAAGCATTTTCATAAATCTATTTTATCCAGCAAAAATTGAGCCTGTTTTTTGAGTTCCTTATTTTCAAAAGAATGTAAAACAGATGTGTAAATTGATTTTGCTTCGTCCAGGCGCTCTCTTTTTTCAAAGATTTGTCCCATTCGAATCATACCGAAACCGGTCAATTCGTTTTCCGGAAACTGATCGATCATAACATTGAGTTCTTTTAAGCACTTCTCGTAATCACTGACTTGGTAAAGTCCCTCTACAAGCAAAAAATAGGCCTCTGGCAAATGAATGGAATATTTGTAAGTCCGAATTATATCTGCAAACAAAGCGTTTGATTTTTTATAATTTTTATCACGAAACTGTTTTTTTGCATTGTTGAACGCGGCCGTACTTGAAAATCCCTCTAATGGTTTTTTTAGTGAATCGCGCGATACGCTTGCAAGCATTCGCACAGGATAATCTTTGGATATTGTACTTTTCGGTAAAACCATTGCGACGTTTTGCCGCATATTTTCAAGTTCGTAGTATGCAATCGAAGATTTAATTTTTTCTTGTTCCAGTAATGTCTGCGTATGAGTGAGCATTTCCTTTGTTTCACGAAGACCGCTGAAATGATTTTTAAAACTTGTGAAAGCCACAAATAAAAAAATCATCAAACCCAATGAAAACATTGAAAAATTTGAGAGCCTCATCAGTCATTTCATCGGTCAAAAACCAGGCTAAAATTAGGCTTTGGGGGTAGATTCGTGAACAGAGATTAAAGACGTCTCAAAAAAAGACAGGTTTTCGGGAAATCTCACCCTAGGTCGAAGAGCCACAGTTTACATTTCGGCAGGAGATTCTATCCCTAAGACTTTAAGACCGCTTGCCAAAATGGTCTCTGTGGCTTTCACAAGCATTAGACGAGATGGGACCAAAGCAGCGTCGCCCGTCAAAATCTTATGTTTTGCATAGTACAAGTTAAACGCACGACAGGTGTCGATCAAATATTGAGCAAGGAGATTCGGTTTGAAATGTTCAAATCCATTTTTTAAATACTCAGAGTAATGAAGTAACTGGTTCACAAGCTCTTGTTCCTCTTTGGTGTTCAAAGTTTTTTCAAATTTAGGTAGGATGTCCGATTTTCGCAAAATGCTTTTGCAGCGAACAATTGTGTATTGAACATAGGGGCCACTATCCCCTTCAAAATCTAAGACACGATCCCAATCAAAATCCACATTCTTCACCCGATCACCCAAAAGATCATGGAAAACAATTGCCCCAACCCCTACCAATCGTGCAATCTCATCTTGATTTTTTAAGTCAGGATTTTTTTCTTTGATAATTTTTTTTGCTAGCTCAATCGCTTTTGTTAAAACGTCATCCATAAACACGACGTTCCCTTTGCGCGTCGACATACGACCAATATCCTTGAAACGATACATTCCAAATGCAATATGGTGGCAGTCTTTGCTCCAGCCAAATCCCATTTTTCCAAGAACTTCGAAAACCTGTTGAAAATGCAAGGTCTGATCTACACCAACGACATACAAAATTTTGTCAGCCTTAAGATCTTTTTTGCGATAAATAGCGCTGGCAAGATCTCGGGTGGCATAAAGTGATGCACCATCTGATTTTTTAATAATACATGGAGGCTTGTCTTCTCCTAAAAAGACCACCTGTGCTCCATCGCTTTCTTCCAAAATTCCAGCTTCACGGAGCAAATCAACCGTAGGCTCCAAATCTTTATTATGGAACGATTCTCCTTGAATCAAATCAAATTTAATATTGAGCAATCCATAAATCCTATTGTATTCTTTCAATGAAATATCCAGGAACATCTTCCATAACTTCGAGATCTCGGGGTCATTTTCCTCAAGCCTCTTAAAAACAAGAGATCCTTCCTTTTCGAGCTCTTTATTTTTTTCAGCATCCTCGTGGAAACGCACGTACAAATTATAAAGTGACTCAAATGGTTTTTCTTTGAATGGATACTCATTTCCCCAATTCATATAAGCCCATGCGAGCTTGCCGAACTGAACGCCCCAATCGCCAAGATAATTTAGGCCCGTCACTTCATAGCCTTGGGTTACCGCTAAATTTCGAATGGCCTGTCCAATCACAGTCGCCCGCAAATGTCCGATGCTCATTGGTTTTGCCACGTTCGGCGATGAGTAATCAATAACCACCCTTTTTCCCTGTCCACGACTCGAATAGCCTAATTTATTTTCATTCTCGGAAATTTTCTTAAATAAAAATGCCTGCAAAAACTCATTCTTGAAAAGAACATTAACATATCCGCCGAGCGGATTGATTGATTCCACATACTCAGGTTTCCCCTCGGATAGAGCTTTCGAAAATTCCTGTGCAATCACTGGGGGGGCTTTCTTGAGTGTTTTTGCAAAAGAAAATACAGGGTATGCTAAATGGCCATGTTCTAAGTTTTTTGGAATTTCCAGATCTACGCTGTCTACCTTAAGAGTCTTTTTGATAAACTCGGCAGTTTGTGCTTTAAGCTCTTCAATCAACTATGACTCCAGGATTATAGAATATATGCTAGAAGCATTAATAATCCAGAAATAACAAAGAACCAACCCAAAATAAATGGTTTTTCCGTATTTCGAATTGAAAAGCCAAAAGATTGTGTAAGATGCAATAATCGTGATGAATACGCCGTCCCCGTCTTCTTCTCGGGTTGAATCATTTCAAGGTCTTTGTCCCACACAATTTCACTTACAAGCTCGCGCAAAGGAGAGAAAGCCAGGTTTTCTGTCTCGGCCTCCGCAGGATCTTCCTCGATAAAGGCAAGATTCACTCGTTCCCGGGGCTGGAATACCACTTCAGAAAAAAAATCTTCTTTGGGCGAGGTGGCATCCGAGATTGGCTCTGTTGTTCCTCCCACCTGTTCTGGATCAAAATTAACATTGGCAATCTCGCGGACGGGGTACCATTTTGTGAGTTTCGACGTCCAAATATAATCAGAATATCTTGCTTCCCCAGAGCTTAGAAGTTGCTCAACCTCTCCCCTAGAGTACGGACCTCTTGTCTGATTTTTAATCAACAAAACCCAATCTTTACTTTCCACATCTTATTGTCGCGGTTCCTCTTGCGCCTCGTCAACCCAGAAAGGATGTGATTTTAAGCAGATTCTCATCGTAAGATGTAGCTTATGGAAAATGCTAAGAAACTCCCGTTACGGATCGCGTTCATATCATTAGCTTTAACCATTGCAACTCACCTTTATTTGTCCCTAATGCACTTTGGCCTAAAGACCGGATCGGCTGGGGGCCAGTCCATTTGCTCCATAAGCGACAAGTTTAATTGCGAAGCCGTTGCAATGAGTCCCTACGCAGAACTTTTTGGAGCGCCACTTGCCCTTTGGGCGTTATTTTTTTCACTTTTAATTTTTTTCACACTTATAGGCTTTGCCACGAGCAAAGATGCGAGGCTCTATCGTTGGACGGTTACACTCGCCACTGTCGCCGTGGCGGCAAGCATTGTTATGGCGTCAATATCTCTGACAAAAATGGCGACCTTTTGTTTATTTTGTATATTTGCTTATATTCTTTCAGTTATCACTCTCATTTGCCTCTGGATTACAAACCAGAATGCTAAATTTATAACGACTGCGGATATCAGAGGACTATTTGTCAACAAGTGGCTTTCCGCTGGATTTGTTGCTGTCCCGATTCTAACATTTCTTGTAAATGACATGAATTTGCGTGAATTCAAAAATGCCACACGCTCAATCAAACTTTCGAGTATTCAAGAGTGGTCGGACAACCCCATTCGCGACTTTTCAGAGTTTGTGGGAATTAAATTAGGCCCCGAAAATGCGCGTTTTAAAATAATAGAATTTGCAGATTTTCTTTGCCCCCACTGTATGCATGCAGCATCCATGTTGAGCGGTTTTGCCCTTGCACATCCTGATGTGCAATTAACTTTTTATCCTTTCCCACTCGACAGCCAATGTAATCCCGTCGTCCAAATGTCCGATGGGGGGCTTCGCTGCACTCTTGCAAAACTCACTCTATGCGCGGACAAGCACGGCAAGGGTTGGGATATTTATCATTGGGCCTTTAAACACTTTGCAGATAAAGACGTACTCACAGTTTCTAATGCTTCTAAAGAATTTGCCCTTAATGAAGCCGAGCTACACACCTGCATTGATTCCATCGAATTGGCCAAAGGCATTAGCGTCAATGGCAACAAGGCCAAAGAATATGGTGTGCAGGGTACCCCGACTATATTTGTAAATGGAAAAATACTGCCGGGCGGAAATCTTTTAATTGTTTTAGAAGCTCTCTATAATTCGCTATAAAAACAGTAACCGGACGCAGTTATTAACGGTTGTGTCCAAAAAATTCAGAATGGGTTGAATCAAAGATCCCCGAGCCTCCATAAAAGCGAAAAAAGCAAGTAGTGTCGAAACTGATAGAATTGCAGCTTTAATAATCCAAATGGTCGATCGCAAGTCTTGAACACGGATATTATTCTCTATTGTCTCAACCTGGCGTAAAGAATCGGATAGAGCCCTAAAATGTTTTCGCACCATAGCATGCAGATCCTGTTTTTGCGTTCTGGTGATACTCTTACTTCCTGAAAACTTAATTTTGGAATCAATCGCACGAATCAATTCTTCGCAATGGCTAAAGTACCTTTCTGAGTGAACTTTAAAGATAGGTAAAGTAGAATTGAGGTCCTCATACAAGCGAAGTTCCTTAATAGCCCCATCATAGTTGCCATCCACCACAGAACTCAAAATGACATGACGGAGACCATTTGCCTTTCCAACAACATTACGGCTCAAATCACGATTCAGTACCCGATCCATCTTTGATAGACGTTCGTCGAGTAGCGCTGGAGATACGGGTAAATTTAAGTCTGGAGCTCCCATCACAACTTAAATCGGAAGCCTAGACTTAAATCCTTAAGCCTTTCAGCTGTTTTTTAATTTTGACTTTCGCCTTGTACCGATTTGATACTGTTAGTGTCTAAATTGAGAGGGTTCATGATGGATTATGATAACTTACCCCCTTTGCCGAACGAAATGCCTGATGCCGTTCCGGTCCAGGAACCAGGGCTATTAAAGTCGCGGACCGTGCAGTCGTTGATAAATCAAACGCAAGATTTAATGGCTCGACTCACTGTCGCATTGAAACGTAATATCGATTTGGAACAACGGCTTGAGGATCAAAAATACAGTTATGATACTCTCCTTGCTGAATACGACGTTTACAAAGATCATTCCCGTTTTTTCAAAGAACGCATCAGCCAGCTTGAAATTGAAGTCAATAAGCTAAACGACGACAAATCGGAAACAGAAAAGCACTTTGCTCAATTGTATTCACAGACTGAGGGTGAGGAGCTAAAACGCAAAGATTTACAACGCCGCCATCACCGTTATCAAAAGTACAGAGTTCGGGTAAAAAAACAGGTTCGCCCTTTTATTCAATCTCTGAAAAACCGAATTTCAGAGATTGAAACCGCATTTCATGCGGCCCAATCCCAAAAACTAAAGCAAGATGAATTAATCAAAGATCTGCGTCAAATATTAGAGTCTGCCGTACAGCATATTCAAACTCAGCATAAGAAATACGAGAAGGACCAGGTTGAATTGGTTAATTACCATGAATCAAAATATAAACAGACTATAGAAGATCTCGGTCGCTATAAGTCATCGGTTGAATTCCTCGAAAAGAAGGAAAAACAACTTGAAGATGAGAACAAATCTCTAGCCGAAAAACTGTTCCAACTTAACGAAACCTTCAGTCAACGGACCATCCAATTAAATCAAGAATATGAAGCCCGAATCCACACGATGCGCACAGGATTTGAGAGTTATTCGCTAAGTTTGAAAGACGAATTGGATACAAAATCACGCCAGTTTAGTGAAAATGAAATTCAGTATCAAAACAAAATTGTTTTGCTCGAGCGAAAATATGAAGCAGTCAAAAACGAAATTGATGTTTTGACCCAAGATTTTAATACAAAACGACTGAACCTTTCTTCGCAGGCTCACAGTTTAGAAATTAATCTAAAATCAGCTCAAACCGACCTGGAAGAAACAAAAAGCAAACTCTCGAATACTGAAACCGAAAACCAGCAACTCCGTGACCAACTCGACAGTTTGCAACTTCTCTACAATGAGAATCTTAGCCATCTTGAAGATGCAAAACATAAAATATCTGCTGCCGATAAAATTAATAAAGATTTGAGTGGCGCCTTAAACGAACAGCGAAAGAAATCAGAGACCCTGGCAGAAAAACTGGCTCAGGCTGAAAGCACGTTTGATCGGCGATTGTCTGCCATGGGAAACCGTTTCCAACAAGAAACCGTTAACCTTCACAAGAAAATTAATGATGGAAAGACCTCTTCCGTGACCGCAGGAAACACTGAATTGATTTCAAAAATTCAAATTCTATTATCTGAAATCCAAAGCGGTTATTCAATAGTTGATGAGAACACATCGACTGCCCAGCTTGAATCAGAAAATGGGGATGTCAGTTAGAGCTGGCCTTTTATATTATCGTCCACATTGGCATCGCTGTTGACGGGATCCATTTCTTCTTCTTTTACATCCAATTTGGGAAGCCCCAGATTCTGACTATTTAGCTTTCGGGCATACGACGTGTGTTCTGGGTTATTGTAAGCATTCACTGCCAGATCGGCTTTGTCGTAAATTTCAATTTGATTACTGAACCATGCTTCAAATAACTTTTGAAACTCAGGCCGAACACAACAAAATTTAGGCGCATGGGAATTATTATCAATGAAATCTTTTATCGTTTCAAAAAATGAAGTGATCCCGCTCGATCCAACGAAACTCAAGCTTTCAAAGCTAAAAATGACTCGTTCACCCCATAGCTTTTCAATACATTGTTTTCGAAACGGCAAGATCGTTTCAAAATTCAATTGCCCTTCAATACTTACGATTGTAATTCCTTGAACTTTGCTGACAGAAGCTCTCATCGATCTACCCCGCTTTACTTACATTACTGATTATAGTATGGTGTCGAAAGTGACCACAACTGTACGAAGGGCCATATGGCAAATAAATCCCCAGGAACGCTCTATATTGTTGGACTCCCCATTGGGAATCCAGCAGACCTCACCTTTCGTGCTGTCGACATTTTTAAAAATGTCGACATTGTAGCCTGCGAAGACACACGAGAATTCAAACAACTATTGGCCGCATTAAAGATTGAAACTAATGCTCGTATGCTTGCTTACCATGAGCACAATGAAACCCAGTCTGCCCCAGAACTTATAAAATTTTTACTTGCTGGAAAATCCATTGCCCTTGTTAGCGATGCTGGAACCCCGGGAATCAGTGACCCTGGACACAATATTCTAAAGCTCGCCTACGAAGCAGATGTTCCAGTTACGGTGATTCCGGGCGCTTCAAGCGTGACAAGCAGCCTGAGTGTCTCCCCTGTGGGCGGTAAGACATTTGTATTTTTAGGTTTTTTGCCATCAAAAAACCCTATCAAATTTTTAAGCGATTATGTTGGCGCCGCAGATCGTATCGTTTTTTTTGAAGCACCTCATCGGATTTTAGAAACCTTGAAAAGTATTTTAGAAACTTTCGGCGATGTTCAATTTTCTTTCCATCGTGAACTAACCAAGCATTTTGAAGAATCAAAATTCTTAAAAATTTCAGATGCAATTTCCCAGATTCAAAAAAATGTGCCCAAGGGCGAATTTGTTATCATCCTCCCCAGACTGGACCATCCAGGACTTTCGAAAGAAAAACTGGTAGAAAAAATACACAGTCTTTTAAAACAAGATATGAAGGATTCAGACATAGCTGCTCAAATGGCTAAAGAGTCCAATTTCTCTCGAAAAGAAATTTATAAAATCATCCAAGATATCAAATCTTCTTAATTTTTTTCCGAATAAATGTATATGTGTGCAAAGTTACATCACTGCTCGTGTCAGATACAACCATGAAAAAACACTTTAAGAAAATAATCGAACCGAATGCATTCAAGATTGGAATCCTTTTTACATTCGCATTTGCGTACGTATGTTACTTATATTATGAAACTCCTGAATACGAAATCAAAAATTCAAATCTTCTCAATGTTCTCCACACGATTAACTTAAAATCTACAGATTTTCGTTTCATTTTACGTGGCCCGCGTCCCGTTTCAGAAAAAATTGCCCTTGTAACAGTTGATGAAGAAGCACTTAAAAAAATAGGAAGATGGCCTTGGCCGAGAATAGAAATTGCTCAAGTTATTGAGGAGCTTTTGAAAAACGGCGCCAAGACAATAGCCTTTGATTCTGTCTTTGCAGAGCCCGAATACAATCCCATGCTTAAATTTATAGAAAAAACAAAAGAGTTCAGCTCGCTTCCCTCCAGTTATCAGACCTTTCTCAATAAAGAGTTGGCAGAACAGAATAACGATGAAAAGTTAGCTACGTCAATTGAAGCTCACGCAGACAAGGTAATTCTAGGCGGCTTCTTCGAAGAATATAAATCTCGGGAGCCATACTATATTTTTTGTAACCGTATCGCCAATAAGTACCACGATAACTACATTTACCTTACTAGCATAGACTCAAATTCAAAAATTTATAGCGATGATTCGACCTCCTCAAATTACACCTTGCCAATGAAAGAAATTATTGAAAATACAATTTCTTTTGCGATCGAAAATGTTAAGCAAACAAATCCAAGCTCTTCCAGTTACGACAATGCGACCAAAGTCAAAAGTGAACTCCAGATCTTTTGCGAACAATTTGCGCTGAGAGACCCAAGTTTTATCAAAGCCATGAGCCCAATCTGGGAAGAAACTCGAAAAAAATACAAGGAGCAAGTTTCTCTTTCGTTTGAAGATTACATGACCGGGCTAGATAAATTTTTATATGTCGATGACCTGCCAAAAATTGACTCGCTTGTTATGAATATCCCCGAATTCACCGGTGTTAGTAAAAACTTTGGATACTTCAATGCCTTTCAAGATACCGATGGCACAATTCGACGAACCACGCTCCTTGCATTGTACAACGACATATTTGTTCCATCCTTAGGATTGAAAGCCATAATGACGGCTCAGAATCAAAATGTAGTTGTAAACTTCATAAAGCATCCGAAGCGTAAAGGCTTTAAGAAAATCAGTGAAATTTCTCTTTTTGATCCCAAAACAAATGAAATTTCCGTCGACTACAAAGTCCAATCTGATTCTTCAATATACATAAACTACGCTGGCCCCAAATATTCTTACCCTCACCTCAGTGTGGCCCAACTTTTGTCCCCAGGTGATGATATCGAAATTACACAAATCGTAAATAAGACTCCTAAACACTTCAAAGTAAAAAAATCCGAATGGATAAAAGATAAAATATTTTTCTTTGGCGCAACTGCAATTGGCATTTTTGATTTGCGTGTAACGCCGTTTGAAGAAAACTTCCCCGGCTTAGAGACCCACGCTAACGTCGCAGACAATTTACTTAATAACAATTTCTTGCGGATAGATGAGCGCGAAGAATATTGGATGATGGCTGCTATTTTTACAATTGGAGTTGTTTTAAGTTTATTAATTTCAAAACTGGGGGCGGTATCCGGTCTAATTACTATACTGGCCACCCTTTCTATATTGTACTATGGTGACAAGTTTTTCTTTTTCAACAACAATATTCTTATCCGAATTATGTTTCCAATCCTGTTTGTGACCTCTACCTATGTGATCCTGACTTTTTATAAGTATCTTACGGAAGAGCGGAAGAAAAAGGAACTCAAAGGTACATTTGAAAAATACGTTTCCCCTGCCATTGTGAACGAAATTTTGGCACACCCTGAAAACATTCAATTGGGCGGGCGCAAGGAAAAAATTTCTGTCATGTTTTCTGATGTACGCGGATTCACCACAATTTCAGAAAAGTTGGACCCACGCATTCTTTCCAATGTTTTAAGTGAATACCTTACTCCGATGACCCGCCTCGTGTTTGAAAATAAGGGGACCTTGGATAAATATATGGGAGATGCGATCATGGCATTTTTTGGTGCGCCGATTACCTATGCTGACCATGCCAAGTATGCATGCAATTGTGCACTCCAAATGATTGAAAAACTTGCGGTCATTCAACAAGAGTTTGAAAAGAAACAGTATCCAAAAATCGATATCGGCATTGGCATAAATACAGGCGACATGAGTGTCGGTAACATGGGCTCAGATATTGTCCGTTCTTATACCGTTATGGGGGATGCCGTGAACCTAGGATCGCGGCTTGAGGGCATCACCAAACAATATGGCACCCGCATCATCATCAGTGAATTCACTCAAAGCGAAATCAAAAATGATGGCTTTGTGACCCGCGAAGTAGATTGGGTACGTGTTAAGGGTAAATTGCTTCCAGTCAAAATTTTTGAACTCATTTCTGGAGCGCCATTGTCAGGAAACCAAATGGATTTAATCAAATATTTTGAAGAAGGAACTCGCTTTTATCATGCCAGAAGCTTTGAAAAAGCTATTGACGCCTTCAATAAGGCTCTCAACGCAAAACCTGATGACTATGCGTCTCAAGTGTACCTTCAAAGGTGCCAAAATTATTTGCAAGAAATGCCGCCTGAAGATTGGGATGGCGTGTTTGAAATGAAGACAAAATAAAACTGGCTCACATGATTGTTGAAAAAACACCTCTTTGAACCAGAAGAACTAAGACATCCTGTCTTTGAATCCCGAAAATTTGGCCATCCATGGCCAAACCTGTGGCGCTCGCCACAAATGGCAAGCGTTTTCTGGATTCCTAAGAGCAGGGACCCTTTATGCTGTCTTTTCTAAAAGCACATGATTGTGATAGTAAACATAGAGCTCGATATGGTCTTTTAAGCGTTCTATGTTTTTTGTAGTACACCAGGTTTTGCGAAATAACCGATTGATATTCGCCCGAAGCA
>CAUJEF010000051.1 GCA_963169515.1 Bdellovibrionota bacterium | reverse complement strand
AAAGAAATCCTGGGTCGTCCCGTCTATGAAAAGCTGCAGGATGTACCGGGCCCGCTAGAAATTGTGGATGTCTTCAGGGCAAGCGAATTCATACCTGAAATTGTTAAAGACGTGATTCGCCTGAAGGCCAAGGTTTTATGGCTTCAAGAGGGCATATCCAACCCCACCGCAGAAGAAGAGGCCCGCAAAGCCGGTATTCATGTAATATCAAATAGATGTATTTTAAAGGAACACCGTAAACTGTGAGGTTCAACCCAGATAAGTCCAATCGTTGCCAAACATGCATGATGCTTTTGAAGCTTTGCATTTGCTCTGAAATGCCCAAGATCGACAACAAAACTTATGTAACAATCATTATGCATTTTCGAGAAATCAAAACTACCTCAAATACAGGAAGGCTCGCTAATCTCGCCCTCAAAAATAGCGAAATTCGATTGCGAGGTTCCCCACAAAATATGCTTAACACCGAAGGCATACTAAAACCTGATCGACAAAATATGGTGCTACAATTATGTGATGAGGCTTATGAATTGAATACTGATTTTATACAAAAATTCCCAGGACCATATAATTTAATTGTCCCTGATGGGAATTGGCGCCAAGCAAGCAAAATGCATAAGCGCGAGGCGATCCTCAAATGTCTACCCAAAGTTCGCCTGCCGCTCTCCACCCCATCAAATTATCGCCTGCGCAAAGAACACAAGCTCGGAGGACTTGCCACCCACGAAGCCATTGGGCGCGCCCTGGGGATTATCGATGGCCCCCATGTTCAAACCGAAATGGAACGAATTTTCACACTTATGGTTGAGCGCACCATTGCGCTGCGGCCTAATATGAATAATACTTGCCAAAGTGATTTCAAAAAAATCTAATTAGCCTGCAAAAAGAGGGATGAATCATGAAGTATTTTTTAACCATTATTCTATTGAGCAGCGTTTCAGCGTTCGCATGTCCAAATCTTTCAGGGAAATTTGAATGTAAAGAAGAAAATGAAACCTATACTATTGAAATCGCACAAACAGAGGCAAATGGCATCACCACTTACCACATTGAAGGACTGAATCTTGTTGCTGATGGGATGAAACATTCTATCCCAAATGAGCCAGATCAGCTCTCGGATCGAGTGTATTTTGCAACTTGCACCGATGCGGCCCTGTACTTTTGGCTGACAGGCTATGAGACCGAAGACGATAAAATTGTTGCAACGCTAATTCAAGAAACTAATATTTCGATCGATGCGTCAAAAAATTTGTCCGTTGATACAAAATACGAAATTAAGTCTAGCGACGGTCAAACAGAGACGGAAGCATATTTCGGAACCTGCACACGGTTATAATAAGTATTGGGATCTAAGATCGAGTGCTAAGATCGCATATTATTAAACTGCAACGGGACCCCAAAGCTTTTCCCTTTGATGTACTGGATTGTTGCTTGCAGCTCATCGATGCTTTTTGAAGTCACTTTGATTTTATCATCATTGATTTGAGCCTGGACTTTTAATTTGGAATCGCGGATTGCTGTCGTTATCTTTTTTGCAATCTCTTTTTCTATTCCCTGCTGAATAGTACAAGTTAATTTGAACATTTGGTGGCCCGTCGGCTCAAGATCTGTGTATTTTAATGCCAAAATATCAACTCCGCGTTTTACCATTTTTGATTGTAATATCTGCTTCATTGCTCCAATTTTGTAATCATCCTCTGCGGAAAACTTGATTTCTTTTTTGTCCCACTCTAACGCTGCTTTTGAACCTTTAAAATCATAGCGCCCGGCGATTTCTTTTTGCGCTTGATTTACGGCATTATCCACTTCTTGCATATTTACTTCAGACACAATATCAAACGACGGCATTAATTTTCCTTTCTTGAGCTACCAGAGCAATTCTGATCCATTGTAATGCTTAAATTGGACTGGCGTGTCGCGCTTTACATTTTCAATTTGTTTAATCATGCCACTTACACTGTTCTCTGGCTTCGTATCTCCCTTACCCCTGTTCATTTTAGTTTGGACATATCCTGGATGCAAAACCACAATTGCCACGCCTTGCGAGACCAAATCTCTGGACAAAGACATTGCCGCCATATTGAGCGCTGCCTTTGACATTCGGTAACCGTAGTAAGAACCGCTTGTATTATCTGCGATCGATCCCATGCGACTGGTTATCATGGCAACTGTAGAGCCCTTCTTCAAATTGTTACGAAGGGCAATCGTCAAACGCAAGGGACCATAGGCGTTGGTTTCCATCTGCTCACGAACCGTGTCCATATCTAAATTATCTATGACGTTGTCTTTAAAAATACCCGCATTGTTGATAAGCAAATCAATCGACCTACCTGCCATCACGTCTTTAAATTTTTGAATGGCATCTTCTTTGGTGACGTCGAAATTTTCAATCACCTCTATATCAAGATTGTTTAGTTCCGGCGTTGATTTCCGGACTAATCCAATAACGTGAAAGTTTTTATCTTTGTATTGTTTTGCGAATTGATAACCAATTCCTCCACTAGCACCGGTGATTACGACAGTTTTCATGGTTCCTCTTTTGTGAATTGTGCCAAGGCTATAGCACTGCTCGTTAATTTACAAGCTGGCAAACTTCAGATTTAGAAACTTTTGTTAGCTTCCTTGCATAGTCATTGCTTTTTAATGCCGCAAGTGACGACGCTGTCGCAGTGGGTATTAAAATTGAATAGCGCACTTTTAAGTTTTCAAGAGTTTCCACGACAGTTTGGTCCCCCGTCAAATGCCTCATCCCGGCAATTAAAAACAATTTTCTTGCCCCCCCGCCATAGGTTCGAACGATGTTCATCATATTTGCGTTCCTTTGAAGGAAATATTTATTCAATTGGCCTCGGGTTGAGATTATATCTGAATTAATCCGTAGCTTTTCAGATTTAGAAACTTTTGAGTCATTCAAACAATCCAGCCGCTTAAGTTGCATACCATAAGAGTAGACCGTGTCGTGGTATGCAGATATGTCGTCCCAACCACCCAAAAGAGGAAGACTGTGGATTCGCAGCCGCCCTTGATAATCGTTCCAATTTTCAACTGTTGGTAACGCCGAATAGCCCTCCACAAACAAAAGGTCCCCGTCGCTTGCAAAGCGGTTTAAAATCTCTTCTTGCAAAAGAATATGATCGATTTCTGTGTGTACCTCGCCCATAAGAAAGATCTGAACCTTTTCCGATGGCACTTCACCTGCGAACACTTCGAATTTTGTAGCTTCAGCATTTGCAAAAATGCTGATTAAACCCGCCAATAACGCCCCAACCATGGCAATCAATATATATTGTTTTGATCGTCGTTAGGAGTTACTGTGAAAAATATCCCATATCTATTTTTTAAGGTTATTGTGTCTATAAATAATTTTTTGAATGGATCTAGTCCGCGGAGCTATTCATTTTAAAATCGATATCAGGATTGTCTTTTGTGAGCCACTTTAAATCCCATTCCTGCTCCAACAACAGGACTGGGTTATCATGGGCATCGTTCCAGATTCTTTGGCTAGTTTTTATAGTACGTGTAGGCTTCCCATTAGAGTCAAACGGCCACCGTGCCAGCGCATAATTCATTCTATCCAAGCGCGCATCCAATCCATATTCATCCTTTAATCGGTAGAGCAGAACCTCAAACTGTAACAATCCGACCACGCCCAGAATTGGATCCTGCCATCCCACTGCAGGATCATAAAATAACTGAATCGAACCCTCATCAACGAGCTGCTTAATCCCCTTTTCTAGCTGTTTCTTTTTTAAAGCTTCTTTGATCACAACCCGTCCGAAATGCTCCGGCGAAAACCGTGGTATTCCAGTAAAATGAACATCTTTGCCGTCAGAAATCGAATCCCCAATTTGAAAATTTCCAGTGTCCGTAATACCGACGATATCACCCGCATACGCCGTATCAACGGTCTCACGCTCCTGGGCCGTCAATTGGTTCGCATAGGATAATCGAATTTCACGCCCCAGGCGCATATGTTTTACCTTCATCCCCCGCTCAAACTTACCACTGCAAATTCTTAAAAAAGCGACCCTATCACGATGCTTTTTATCCATGTTTGCTTGAATTTTAAAAACAAACCCAGTGAAGTCTTTGTAGAGGGGATCCACAGACCCATCACGCGTTGCTCTCGCCTGAGGCTTGGGGGCGTGTTGACAAAAAAGATCCAGGAAAATATCAATCCCCCAGACATATTTGGCACTACCAAACGTCATGGGGCTTACGTTGCCACTCAAAAATTCTTCTTGGCTAAAGTCGCCAATCACGCCTTCAAGCAACTCTAGCTCTTCATTAAATTGTAGAAATATATCTTCATCCACGCGCATTGAAATTTTTGAATCCATTGGACCCGAAACGTCAACGATTTCAGGTGCGTCCCTGTCCCTATCAAAAAAGTATACTTTATTCTGAAGCCTGTGATACAGCCCCTTAAATCGCCCCCCCATGCCTATTGGCCATGTCACTGGATAGCATTTCATTTGCAGGGTGTTTTCAACGTCGTCGATCAATTCCAAGCCAGTTTTACCCTCGCGATCCACTTTATTGCAAAAAGTGAAAATAGGCATTTTTCGAAGCCGACAAACTTCATACAGCTTTCGAGTTTGGGTTTCCACCCCTTTTGCGGCATCGATTAACATGGCCGCGCAATCGGCTGCAATCAGGGTTCGATAAGTATCTTCACCAAAATCTTTGTGCCCAGGGGTATCGAGCAGATTTATACGCAGCCCTTGATAATCAAAATTCATGGAACTGGATGTGATTGAAATTCCGCGCTCTTGCTCCATCTTCATCCAATCCGATGTTGCCGCCTTGGTCCCCACCTTGCCCTTCACTTCGCCAGCCTCTTTAATGACTCCGCCCAAGTACAGGATTTTCTCTGTAATTGTTGTCTTCCCCGCGTCTGGATGAGAGATAATCGCAAACGTCCTGCGTCTTAAGATTTCAGATTCAACACTCATATTGACCCACTATCCAGTTGCCCCATAAAGTTCATTTATTTTAAGCTTAACGGGTAAAAGAGATTTCAATTATGGCTGTACAGAAATTTGTAAGCGAAGTTGTTAAAAATATCAACATTACTCCAACGGTTTTCGAGCTTTATTTGAAGCCATCGATTCCCTTCCCTTTTGAGGCCGGGCAGTTCCTGATGATCGATGCCCCTAACTCTGAAAATCCAGAAAAGCCACTAAAGCGGTCCTATTCTGTGGCCTCACCCCCTGAGGCCGATTTGATTTGCCTATGCATTAAACGCTTGGCTTTTGGACGGGGTACACCCTTTTTTAAAGATTTAAAACCAGGGGATCAACTCAAAACCGCAGGGCCTTTTGGGCGTTTTACATACAAAACACCCCCATCTAAAAATGTATTTTTCATTGCCACTGGCACTGGAATTTCACCATTCCATTCGATGATGTTTTCGCAAGGCTTTAAAAAGACCCCACCACAAAAGATATTTATTGCCATCGGTGCACGCACTGAAGACGAAATTCTGTATTACGATAAAATGGGAACCCAACCAAACGTGGTGTGGATTCCATGTGTTTCACAGCCCACAGAACGGTGGAAAGGCTTCAAGGGGCGCGTAACAGATTATATCCGGGGGCTTTCGGATTTAGATTATTTAAACACAGAATTCTATTTGTGTGGCAACGGCGACATGATTAAAGAAGTAAAGATGATTTTAATGGACACCAAAGGTGTTGCAAAAGAACACATACATCAAGAAATTTATTACTAATTCAGTTTCCAAAATCTGCGAATGACTGACGCAAAAAATTCCAGATCTCGCTGGACATGCCACTAAGATAGATTTTTGCGGACTGTGGCTGTCGCCGCATTTGATCTGCCATTGGATAAATTAGCTCTGTAAGGAAATCATTAAATAACCCATACAGGTTATGGCGCGGAACGCAGTAGATCTCTTTTTTTAACACCACAAAACCTTTTCGAAGCGCTGTCTTTTGATCTTTTTTTGCAATGATGAAGGCCGTGGTAAAGCTGCTCGCCGTTGCGTACGGGT
>CAUJEF010000050.1 GCA_963169515.1 Bdellovibrionota bacterium | reverse complement strand
TGCCGCCATGGTCGGCGAGCCTTGTTGCCCATCATTTAGATCAAACAAAACCCGAAGGAATTTTGGACACTATATTCATCTGACTATCCCGTGAATTTCATTAGCCAGCCGAGCTAAATAATCATACAAGATCATATTATCTGTATTTTCAAGCCCATTCGATTTTAGAGGAAAGCGCATTAAACCTAAGACATCCATACCCTCAAATGATTCCATCCAAATATCTTCTCGTGACATATCGATCAGCTTTTCCCTGAAAACGGTCCGACCATCTCGAATTCGTGCCGAAGCATTTATGATTTTTTCACGCTGAATAGCTACTTCCTCTGGGGTATCCTTCACAAAAAGCCAAGCTTCCAAACCTCGTGGATTGATATAAAATTTTAGACCATTAATTTCTACGACACGAAGATCTGGGAGCTCTTCTAAAAAATTTTTGACATCAGCCTGGAACAGGTCGTTGCACAAATTTGCATTGGCCGCAAAACCATAAAAGAAAAATACAAATATGTACAAGATCATAAGGAAGGTCCTTTGCAATTATCGTACAAGGTCCATCTTCAAGCCAATTCAATTCTGTGGCAAAGCTGTACATCGGATCGAGGCACTTTAGATCTGTGACGAAAGACCTGGGTTGAAAATTGGAACAGAGGCAACATTGTAATGCACGTGTGATTGCATCCGCCCCCAAAGTTTATGATTCCATAAACGTAACAGGAAAAACCATTCATTCCCTCTGCGCAGAAAAAACACTTGAAGAGCTTCATATTAAATCTCTTTACTCTGCAAAATAAACAGATTAGGTTGATGAGAGAAACCAAATGAATAACGAACAACTGTCACGCTTAAACGATTTGAGCGACCAAGTCGGTCAATTCATGCAGTACTGGGGATTCAAAAAAATCCACGGTCAAGTATGGACCCACATCTATTTGTCGTCCCAGCCGATCACAGCCCAACATCTCATTCAGCGCCTAAATGTCTCAAAAGCTCTGATCAGTTTAACGCTCAAAGATCTTCTTGATTTCAAAATCGTTCAAGAAATCAAGGGCACAGTTAAAATAAAAAAATACGCCGCCAATGGCGAAGTGATCAATGTTATTTGTAATATTCTACGCGAGCGGGAATTAAAAATGCTTCGGCAAATTCGCACAGAATTTCATGAGCTAAAGGAACTGAACGACGTTTCCGAATTCGAAGCGAAACGAATTGAAAAATTAGAAATGATGATTAATTTTTCAATCGACTGCCTGGAAAAGGTTATTGATCTTTCCGTTCTCGATTTGAAGTGCTTTTCTGAAATCGATGCTTAGCCTAGCTGCATCATGACTTGGCACCCACCAATGCTCAATATATTTTAGCGCATCATATACAAGGCAAGCGCGGTGACACTAAAACCTGGGAAAAACATTCGATTATTCAAAAACCCTGTTCTTGAGGTGATGACATACGTCCACCCGATTATGCCGATTGCAATCTGGGGGCCGGTAATAGCGTATTGTTTATACCTTGGGGCGCACCTCGGTGTTTCGGTAACGATAAGTCTATTTGCGAGCGGTCTGTTTGTATGGACACTGGCAGAGTACTTACTGCACCGATATATGTTTCACTACGTTCCCAACACGAAGGCGGGAGAACGATTTATTTTTCTAATTCACGGAATCCATCATGATGACCCGGACGATCAACGCAGACTTCTGATGCCGCCCGTGCCTGCGATTCTGCTGGCCTCGCTGTTTTATGGTCTGTTTTCGCTTGTCTTGGGAACAGATCTCGCAAATCCATTTTATGCTGGGTTTCTTGTTGGCTATCTTTGCTATGATTATGTTCATTTCTTCACTCACTTTGGGCGCTATCAGACAGGCCCAATGAAAGCCCTACAGCACAACCATATGAAGCACCATTTTCGTACGGATGGAAAGTTGTATGGAGTTTCTAATCCACTCTGGGATTACATTTTTAAAACAAAAGTCTAAAGCTATCCGCGCATAAACAAATTCATGGGGTAATTTGGGAAACCCAGGGAGTACTCTTCGCTTGTCAGTAATGCGCATTTCATAGAGAATTTAATTATGAATCATCTGCCAGATCTTGTACATGATTTATCACTTATACTTATTGCCGCCGGGGTGATCACAGTTCTCTTTAAGTTCCTTAAGCAACCCATAATTTTTGGCTACATCATTGCTGGATTTTTAATTGGCCCATCCTTCCCTTATTTCTTCAGCATCACAGATGCGAACAGTGTTAAAACTTGGGCAGAAATAGGGGTAATATTTCTCCTTTTCTCTTTGGGGTTGGAATTTAGTATTAAAAAGTTAATGAATGTGGGGGGGAGCGCAACCGTAACTGCATTCACCGAGCTCCCAATAATGTTCGGGCTCGGGTTTTTCACAGGCCAGCTGTTAGGCTGGGGAAACGTAAATAGCTTTTTCCTTGCAGGAATTGTGTCTATCTCATCGACTTCAGTTATCATGAAGTCATTTGAAGAATTAAGGATCAGGGGAAGGAAATTTGTAAGTTCCGTTTATGGGATTCTTGTTGTCGAAGACCTTGTAGCTATTTTGCTCTTGGTTATATTAACAACCTTTGCTGTTACAAAAACAGTCGAAGGTGCTGAGCTTATCTACGCTGGGATGAAAATGTTTTTCTTTCTCATCCTGTGGCTTGTTTCTGGAATTTTTCTGATTCCAACATTTGTTAATTATATGCGCAAGGTCTTGGATGAGGAAACACTTCTTGTTGTGTCGCTTGGTCTTTGTCTTCTGATGGTGGTTCTAGCATCAAATGCTGGATTCTCAGCAGCTTTTGGAGCCTTTTTAATGGGATCTATCTTGTCTGAAACCCGTGAGTCCGAACGAATTATTCAGCTGACAAAACCTGTCCGTGATTTGTTTGGCGCCGTGTTTTTTGTTTCTGTCGGGATGCTT
>CAUJEF010000049.1 GCA_963169515.1 Bdellovibrionota bacterium | reverse complement strand
CTTCGGGCGAATATCAATCGGTTATTTCGCAAAACCTGGTGTACTACAAAAAACATAGAACGCTTAAAAGACCATATCGAGCTCTATGTTTACTATCACAATCATGTGCTTTTAGAAAAGACAGCATAAAGGGTCCCTGTTTTTAAGAATCCCGAAAACGCTTGCCATTTATGCAAGCGCCACACAGGTTTGGCCATGGATGGCCAAATTTTCGGGGTTTAAAGACAGGATGTCTTAGTTCTTCTGACCGAAAGAGGCCTTTTTTCAACAATCATGTGAGCCAGTTTATAATTTCTTCATCTTATAAAGTCTCAATTCCAAAGAATAAGCATACCGCCACGGCACAACGATTGCTGTATATCTTTTTTGCACGAGGGACAGGATGAATAAAATTTACATCATATTTGCGATGCTTATTGTATCAATAAGCACCCTTAAAAGCACATCGGCAGAGGGCGCGCTCAGCAAAGACCAAAGACGCGACGTCATTGCATTTATCCATTTTGCAGAAGCGCGCAGTCCAGAGACTGTCAACCAATACAAGGACGGTGTTGGCAACGTATTTGCTTATTGCGCGGAACAGTCCGGACCAATTGATGAAGAAGAAAACACAAAAGTGGCCCAATCACTTGAACAATTAATTATCGAAGCCAATGAAAATTTACTTCCGCAAGCGGAAATTGAAGACAAACTTTCGCTATGGAAGAAAATAACACTGGGATTCGGCGGGCCGAATTTGAAGTATCCAAAGGAAATTCGCAATAATATACTTCGATATCTTGATGAAGTACATGCCTCGGTGGAAGACCGAGACTACCCAATGTGCATTGAACTTCTTGCAAATTTTTTTGAACTGGCACCCAATACGGCCATCGCACAGCGCAATTAAATATGATGATGTAAGGCCTCGTGCATATATGGGTCGTTCACTGGGACAACCTTATTCTTTGATAAAAACCGCATCACACACCAAACAAATGCGCCCATGAATCCAATGAACAAGCCTACATCCCAAATACCAAACACAACATGACCATCGTTGAAGTTCGGATAAACCAGCCAATAGATATCCACCCATTGCATGATAAGCATCAGAACTGAAACACGGATCAAATGATCTGGGTTTCGTTTGGCTTCACGTGGCAATAACAATAGAAATGGTACGACAAATTTAAAAACCAAAATCATGTAAGAAACAGCCAACCATCCACCGTGAGCACGATGGGTGTAGAAAATAGTTTCCTCTGGCAAATTAGCGTACCAGATCAACATAAACTGAGAAAACGCAATATACGCATAGAAAATAGTAAAGGCGAAAAGAAATTTGCCCAGATCATGCAAATGATCTTCAGTTACAAAGTCTTTAAGCTCACCCTTTCTCATTAGCTTAACAGCCATTATGATGAGAAAAGCCAAGGTCGACTGGAATAGACCAGAAAAACAATAAACCCCAAAAATTGTGCTAAACCATTTAGGGTCAAGGCTCATAATAAAATCTACGCTGAACAAGGAATAAGAAAGGGCAAATACGATTAAAAAGATCACAGAAAGTTTTACATTTTTTAACGTCAAACTATCGTCAGCTTTTGCGTCCTGCTTCAGCGAATTTCCAACTATGAGCCGCGCAAACAAACCCCAAAGTATAAAAAACACAACAGTTCTGACCGTAAATGATCCGTGATTTAAATAAGCCGCTTTTTGTCTCAAAAGATTATCGTCGGCGACAACCGCTGGATCCATCCATTCAAAAAGCGATTTAGCACCAAAGAAAGCAACGGCAAGCGCTCCAACGAACGCGACCGGCAAAAAAGAAACTAGGCTCTCGCTCAAACGACGAATCGTCGCACTCCATCCGGCTTTTGTTGCAAATTGAATTGCAGTAAAAAACAGTCCCCCAACCGCCAAACTAGTGAAGTAAAATAAATTTACTAAAAATGCGGGCCAAATTTTATCTTTGGCGACAACAAAACCTGCAACCAACGTCACAACACCGATGATCATCGCAGCTATCGTTATTTTTTTTGCTTTATCAGAAACTGTAAGCGTTGAAGCGTTTATCATATTTCCCTCTAACCTATTTTTTATTATTTTGTTGCAAATGTCGGACGTAATGTACGATCGCCCAACGATCATTTGGTTTTGGAACTTGGGACTCATAAGATCCCATTAAACCACGGCCTCGCGTAATTAAGTGGTAAATTCCACCATCGTTCCATCCAACTATTTTTTCAGACGTGAGCGACGGCGGGGTCAACAGCATTTTGGGCGCGACCGGCCCATCTCCCGCACCCAATGTGCCATGGCAAACAGAACAATATGTCAGATATAGTTTTTGACCATGAGCCAGAACTTCTTTTGATGCAGGGACAGGGTTTTTAACTGTGTTATTAGCAACATCAAAATCATCCACTGCATAAGGTTCCCACCCCTGAGGAACTGTTCCTTCTGGCGGCAAACGCATCCCGCGCTTGTCAGGGGCATCGAGATCCTCGCCTTGAGCTTTCATCGAAGGTGCCTTCATCATGTTTTGAACAGGCTCGATATTTGGTTCGGAGTGCTTATCACTGCAGCCCGCTAGACCGATCATAGCAAATACAGAAATTATTAAAATACGTTTCATTTAAAACTCCGCAACTTTCCTGACGTCGGATGCACCCAAGCTTTTCAAAAAATCTTGAGCCTTGTCATAGCCCTTGTCTGTTTCAGGGATAAAGAGTGCGAATTTGTGGCATGTAATATCGGGATCTATAATTGGCGGATTTATTCTTGGTAGGCCACAAACATAGAACATTCCCCCGACTGTAATAAGCGCACCGAACAAAACTGTCGTTTCAAATATAATTGGAATATACGCAGGTAAAGAGA
>CAUJEF010000048.1 GCA_963169515.1 Bdellovibrionota bacterium | reverse complement strand
GTATTGGGACATGGTCCGCGACGACATGAAATTGAATACATGATTTATAATCTGGCGCTGGGAAATAAAGTCATCCTCACAGGTGCCGTCAACAATGCTGATGTTCCTGACTACATAGCCTTGAGCGATATTTTTATAAATATTAATCCGAATACAACAGGGTTTGAAGCTTCTCTATTAGAGGCCATGCTACAAAAGAAGGTCATTATTGGTTCCGTAGTGAGTGCGATGTTTTCAATTGTTGACGATGGGGCTGATGGATTTTTGATCCGACCGGCAGACATTAATCATCTAGCACAGCTTTTGTTTAGCATTTTGAATGGCCAAATTGACACTCTTGCGATTGGGGAAAAGGCCCATAAAAAAGTGGGCGATTTATTCGATACAAAAAAAATGGTGATGGCAACAATAGACGCATATCGCACCCTCGTTGACGGACAAAGGTCCTGGTTTGCTGAAATTCTTGGATCGCGTCAGACCCCATCCATTTGAAAATACAGATTTTTTCCTATTTTTCATTGAAATGTAAACACTCAAGGGTAAACTAAGCCTGTAAGTATCTAAATAAAGGGATGATTTCGATGACAAAAGCAGACCTCATCAATGTTGTAGCGGAAAAGGCCGGTATCACAAGAGTCAAAGCGGAAACGGTAGTGAATACGATTTTTGATTCCATGATTGAATCACTGATGAAAAGTGATCGCATTGAAATTCGAGGTTTTGGATCTTTTGTAAACAGAAAATATGAAGCTTACAAGGGGCGCAACCCGCGCACAGGCGAAGTCATCGAAGTCGAAGAAAAAAAGCTTCCGTTTTTTAAAGTCGGCAAGGAATTAAAAGAAGAAATCAATAAGCACGCCGGAAAGCCGTTACCAAAAGACAGTGACTAAGATTTAGTATAACAATTCTGAATCATCACTCTCAGGAACAGATTCATCATCACTCGGGCCGCCGCCGTTATCGTAACTTTCATAGCCCGCATCTGAGCCCGAATCACCGTCGATATGCAAACTGTTGGGTTCGTCTTTACATAGGATTCGAATCTTATCAGCGCCAGGTTCCAATTTATTTCTATCGTTTGCTGCACTGATTGTGATTTTCCAATTAATTTTTTTCAAGTCTTTTGAAACTACAATGTAGGCCCAGTCTTCTATTTTAAATCTGTAATTTTTTGTATCAATCGAATCCGACCTTTTCACTGGGGAAAATATGATTGTCGACAGTCGCGACAACAGTCGTGGTTTGAAGCTGCCAAAGTCCTCATGACTTGATTCATTCAACACTGTGGTTTTCAAAATGTTCCAGTCTTTTTGTACGGCTTTTAATATTTCCAACTGCGCCAGAATTTTTGCCTTTTCCACATCACTTTTCCCGGCCAAAACTTCATATAAAAAACTTTGATATTCTGCTGGATTTGAGGCTTCTTCATCGAAGACTTTCTCGTGAAAAGATGACGGATTTTTTTGTTTTAAGCTCTGAAGCTCTTGTTTTACCCTCAATTCGTGCTGAGAATGTCCCAAGCCTTCATGTTTTGCTTCTTGCAGATTTTTTACAACCGAGCCGATAGATTTTTCGCCCGTCTTAATAAAACCAAACGCCGGCATTATAAGAGCCATAATAAATAACATATTCATAGGTTCCAGGTTCCTTTTTCCGCTATTTCATCCGATCATCGGACAAACTAATTCCTAAGAGCCTATAAAGCAATGTGCGTGCCCAAACACCCCTTTAGGCCGGCCAAAAAACTGTAGTAATTTCATTGTGTTAGTCGCCGCAAAATTCGCCCTACCAAGGCGTCAATTAAAAGTGTATTTGCTTGATCCATATGCAAAACGAAAAGCGTCACTTTTACCTCGAAAATACGTGGGAAAAATACCCTCCTCTGCCCGTTTCTGCGTTCTCTGTTTTAAGTTTTATTAAGAAATTTGCCGAAATTTCAATGGGAAAGGTTTCTGCAAAGTCGCAAGACTTTCAAATTGGCGGGCGTCTTTTCCGAACGCATGACTCGCTTTGGATCAAAAGTGACGGTGAACAAATTCGAATTGAATTCAAATTTAAAAATCAGCTCACTGATATTTTGGATAGTGGCGACCACGTTTTAATTTCTGCTAGCTGGGACAGCGTACAAGTCGAATCGCGTGGATTCGAAGCCCGGCCTTTCCAAATTTTGGTTTCCTCGGTAAAACTCTTAGCCCCTGCCTTGACCCAAACTCAACACGAAAACATGGATTTTAAGCGTGCAAAACAGTGGATGCTTCTTCTGTCCCTAATCCGAAAATGTTTTGGAGTTTTAGAGTTTACAGAGGTTCGATCACCGACCCTGGTTCCTTCTCCCGGTACAGAGCCCTATCTGGATCATTTTACAACGACTTTTAAAGATAAAACCTATTACCTTCCCACGAGCCCCGAGTTGCACCTTAAAAAAATGTTGTCCCGCGGCTGGGTGCGCATCTATGAGTTTAAGAACTGCTTTAGAAATAATGAGGTGTCTGAACACCATCAACCCGAATTCACAATGCTCGAATGGTACCGCGCTTATTCTGGTTTGGCCCATTTAGAAAAAGATGTGAAAAGTATTTTCAACTATCTTAAGTTACACTGGCCCGATCCAGTTTCAAACTTTGGATTTTTGACCTCGACGACTGTTGCAGAGCTATTTCAAAAATATTGTAACTTCACCTTAACGCCGAAAACAACACAGACAGAGTTAGTCCATCTGTGCTCTGGCTTCGGCATATCAACGCAAGAAAGCGATAGTTTTGACGATTTATTTTTCAGAATTTTCATAGAGAAAATAGAAAATCACCTCGGGATGTCCGGCCCCCAGATTGTAAAATATTATCCACCCACACAAGCCGCACTTGCCCGGCTGACTGAAGACGGATGGGCTGCGCGATTTGAGGTGTACTGGAAGGGGCTTGAGCTGGCGAATGCATTTGATGAGCTAAATGATCCAGCCGAACAAAGACGGCGCTGCGATTCTGACAATATTCTAAGAAAGAGGTTGGGAAGGCCGGAGGTTCCAATTGATCAAGAATTTATAAACGCGCTCGATTGTGGCCTGCCGCCGTCTGCTGGAATCGCCCTGGGCGTTGATCGCTTGTTTATGGCACTTGTAAATGAAAGCGATATAAGAAAAACTCGAGAATTCTATTTGTCCCAATAAAATAATCTTATTACACAAATTATTCTTATAGCGATCATCAAATCATACGATTTTTAAATAATGGCTATTCTTGATATATCTAGGTTCAATACGGGGGATGGATCAAGATGCCAAAGCAAACTTCCAGAAAAGCTCTTAAAAACCAGGCCTGCCGCCATCTCGCAGGATTCTAACTTTTCTTGATCCTTACCCCCGCGAGTTTGATGTCTCAGGTACGAAAAGCAAAAATAGATTCGCTCTTGCCCGAAAACCCAATTTTACGCTCAACCTTAAATCCATTACTTTCTAAAGCGCGCCGCAAATTCCCCTTTGCTGCATAGGTTGCAAATACACAATTTGGATCGGCAGCTCTTTGTACGAAGTCTGTTAGGAATTCTTCCGTCCATAACTCTGCCACAGTGTTCGAGCTGTACAGATCATATAAGATCGCATGAAATGTTTTTGTAAATCGTGTTTTTTCGTTTAGTGGCCCATTCAAGACCCATGTTTTTTTTAATAATGCGTTTTTCAGGCCGTTACGGATCGCCATTGGCTCAACTGCCGACGCGTTAGCAATCCCTTTTAAAATAAGCTCGTAGTGCTCGTAGCCTGCCCCATCTAAAAACTCCATGAAAGCACTTTGCAAATTCACATCTGATTCTAAAGATTCCATTTGAAACGGTCTTTGGCTTTTTAAACTATGGGCCATTGTTAACAATTCATTATACCCAAGACCCAACCCAACCGACAAAATCTGAGGAACATTTTGGTTTTTAAACGCAAAATCAATAGCCGGCCCATAAATATATAATGTTTCAGACAATGCTCCGTCCGTGTGGTGCATAGCCTCGCCCGGAATGCTATTGAATAAATGCCGCGCCGTTGGCGATCCATCGCCCGTCAAAATTAGCTCAATGTTTTTATCAAAACTCATTTGCTCTTCAAAAAGTCTATTTGCCCCTCAAAGTCCGTTTGCTCTAAACTCAACTATGAACTATATACGGTGTTGGTGAAACCGTACTACTCAATCAGCGAATTCTACAAGAAAAAATTTGGCGAAAAGGTGCAGAAAATTTCTGTTTCTGTTGCCGACACTTGCCCGAATCGCCTAGGCCTTAAAGGGATGCAGACGTGCGTGTTCTGCGATGTGTGGGGTTCGGCAGCTTACCCTGAAATTCGGGATGATGAACTCAATACCCAAATTACTGCGCTAATGGAACATCTGCGCCGTAAATACCACGCCAATAAATTTTTAGTTTACTTTCAATCTTATACAAATACCTTTGTCGCTGTTAAAAAGCTAGAAGCCTATTATGAAGCCGCGCTCGAACACAAAGACGTTGTTGGTATTGTTGTTGGGACACGGCCCGATTGTATTTCACAGGGGCTCCTTGATTTATGGTCGAATATTTCAAAAAGAACATATCTCTCTGTTGAATTGGGGGTTCAAACCTTTAACGATATTTTTTTAGATTTTTTGAAACGCGGGCACGATTCCAGATGTTCGATGGATGCAATTGAAAAAATTAGCAGTATCGGTGTCGATGTTGGCCTTCACTATATTTTGGGGAATCCTGGCGAGACCGACAAGGACATCGTAGAGCTGGCCCAAATCTCAAATCGTTTGCCAATACATAATGTAAAACTTCACAACCTGCATATTTTAAAAAACACTACCCTTGAAAAATATTATTTAGATGGAAAATTTCAACCCCTGGATTTGAACACTTATGCTGAGCGTGTTCGATTGTTTTTAGAGCATTTGTCGCCGCAAATAGCAGTTCAACGCTTGGGCGCTGTTTCAAGTCGGTGGGATGAACTCGTTGCGCCGGAATGGACACGGTATAAAATGAAAACGAATCAATTTATACTTGATAAAATGTCGGAAAAGGGGTCCGTCCAAGGCAAACTGCTCTTGTAATTTTGCGTCGTGTTATATACAGAGCTTACTCAAAACTGATATGGTCTCCACAAAATTGGGTGGATTATGGAAATTCAGACAACATCTAAGGGGGCACCCTTGAAAACAAGTCAAACGAGCTCAAACAACACCGAAGCATTTGTTAATCGACACATTGGGATTTCTGAAAACGACCAGCGTGAGATGCTTCAGCTATTAAACTTGAAAAGCCTAGACGATTTAATCGACAAAACAGTTCCTGCCGAAATTCGAATGAAGGGCGTACTCGATTTACCAAAAGCAAAAAGTGAAGCCCAAGCTCTGTCACACCTTAAGAAGGTTTTTAACAAAAATCAAATTTTTAGAAACTTTATCGGAATGGGATATTACGGAACGCTTGTCCCCGCTGTGATCCAGCGAAATGTTTTGGAAAACCCAAGCTGGTACACACAATACACCCCCTACCAAGCTGAAATTTCGCAAGGGCGCCTCGAGGCACTTTTAAATTTTCAAACTATTGTTACTGAGCTTACGAAAATGGAAATCGCAAATGCATCTTTGTTAGACGAAGCCACTGCTGCTGCAGAAGCGATGGGGCTTGCCTACAGCGTGAAAGGCGAAGCCGAAAAGAATGTGTTTTTAGTATCGGCAGATTGCCATCCACAAACAATCGAAGTGATATTGACACGTGCCGAACCCTTGGGGATCAAAGTCGAAATCAGCTCGCCTGAAACTTGGACAAAACAATTAGACAAAACTGTTTTCGCTGGTCTTGTGCAATACCCAACAACCGACGGACGAGTTGAAAACTATGAAATGCTATCTGCAAAATTACATGAAAACGACGCCCTGATGTGCGTCGCAGCTGATTTGCTATCACTTACACTTTTAAAACCGCCAGGCGAATGGGGGGCTGATGTTGTTGTTGGAAGCACTCAACGCTTTGGTGTGCCTCTCGGATATGGCGGCCCCCACGCCGCTTACTTTGCAACGAAAGATGAATATAAACGCAAAATGCCAGGACGTCTCGTAGGCGTGTCTGTAGATCGGGATGGGCGCAAAGCTGTTCGCCTGGCTTTGCAAACGCGCGAACAGCACATTCGCCGCGACAAAGCGACTAGCAATATTTGTACAGCGCAAGTGCTGCTTGCAATTATGGCAAGTTTCTATGCTGTTTATCATGGCCCTAAAGGTCTGCTTTCAATTGCATTGCGTGTGCATTCGTTAACCCACGCATTGGCGCAAGCATCTAAAAAATTAGGGATAAAAGTTTTACATTCTAACTATTTTGATACTTTGAAACTTGAATTCAAAAATTCTCCACGCACTCTGTTGCTGACTGAAAAAATCAATGTTCGTTACTTTTCAAACACGACAATCGGCGTTTCCATTGACGAGTCCACAACAATTGAAGATATCGAAGCTTTGCTGCGCGCATTTAACCATGGGCGCGACGTTGATCTTGAAGTAAAAGATCTCGCAGACGAACAAATCCCATTGGATCTTCGCCGACAAACAAAATTTTTAACTCAACCCATATTCAATACCCATTCCTCTGAAACGGAAATGCTTCGCTACATTAAACAACTTCAAAACAAAGACCTGTCCCTCGCACACTCGATGATCCCCCTGGGATCATGCACGATGAAGCTCAATGCGACCTCTGAAATGATTCCCGTGTCCTGGAGCTCTGTGGGGGATTTGCATCCGTTCATACCGCTTGAGCAAGCACAGGGTTATGTTGAAATGATTACCAACCTCGAAGGTTGGCTATCAGAAATTACGGGATTTTCTGCGACATCATTACAGCCTAATGCAGGTTCTCAAGGTGAGTATGCTGGCCTTCTTGTGATAAAAAAATATCATGAATCCCGAGGCGAAAAAAATCGTAATGTGTGTTTGATCCCGACCTCTGCACACGGCACAAATCCTGCGAGTGCTGTCATGGCCGGAATGAAAGTCGTGCCAGTACGGTGCGACGAAAATGGAAATGTGGACGTTTCTGATTTACAAACAAAAGCGGACGCTAACAAAGCAAGCCTCGCTGCGATTATGATCACTTACCCATCCACCCACGGCGTGTTTGAAGAAGATATTAAAAAGATTTGCAAAATCGTCCACGATAACGGTGGTCAAGTGTACTTGGACGGAGCAAATCTAAATGCAATGGTGAGCATCAGTCGTCCGGGCGATTTTGGAGCCGATGTATGTCATGTAAACCTTCACAAGACATTTTGCATCCCTCACGGTGGTGGCGGCCCAGGAATGGGACCCATTGCGGTCGCAAAGCACCTGGCAGTATTTTTACCGGGTCACAAAACAATGGGAATGGGAACAAACCAGGCAATCGGAGCGATCTCTTCTGTCCCATGGGGAAGCCCAAGCATTCTGCCAATCCCATATATGTACATTGCGATGATGGGGCCCACAGGCTTAAAAAAGGCTACTCAAATTGCAATTTTAAACGCGAACTATATTGTAAAAAAACTAGAAAGCCATTTTCCAATTTTATATCGTGGAAAAAATGGGCTCGTCGCACACGAATGTATAATTGATTGTAGAAAATTAACGGCGGAAACAAATGTTTCTGTTGAAGACATTGCAAAACGTTTGATGGACTATGGATTCCATGCCCCAACGATGTCGTTTCCGGTAGTTGGAACATTTATGATCGAACCAACTGAAAGCGAATCAAAAGCCGAACTCGATCGTTTTTGTGAAGCGATTATTGCGATAAAAGACGAAGCATATAAAAATCCAGAAGTTGTGAAAATGGCTCCCCACACGGCAGAAGATGTTACTCGAAGCGAGTGGAACCGCAGCTATACGCGCGAACAAGCGGCATTTCCAATCGCATGGGTAAAACAAAATAAATTCTGGCCCGCAGTGGCTCGGATCGATAACGCTCGCGGAGATAAAAATCTTTTTTGCACCTGCGACGATTTTTTTAGCGATACAAAAAAATCTTAGGACTGGACCCTTAGCTTTTTCATTTCCCCAACGAAAGCTTCGACATCTTCAGACAAGGTATCGAAGCTACACATCCAACGAGCCTCGAAAGTTTCTTCGTTCCAAATATAAAAAAAATATTTTTCTTTTAGCGGCTTTATCCACGTTCGAGGAAACTCAGCAAAAACACCGTTGGACTGCACAGGTTGGGTAATTTTTACTTCGGGCAGCTCTTTTAACTTTTGCGCCAGCTCCTGTGCGCGATCACACGAATTTTTTGCGATTCGATACCACAAATCGGTGGATAAATAGGCATGGAACTGGGCCGCCAAGAAGCGCATTTTTGATGGTAGTTGCATGGATTGTTTGCGTACAAATTTAAATTCTTCCGATAGCTCTGAATTAAAAAACACGATTGCTTCGCCAAATAGCAATCCATTTTTTGTCCCACCTAAAGATAAAACGTCCACGCCCAAATCAGAGCTCAATTTTTTAAAATCTGTTTTAAGCGTATAAACAGCATTGGCAAAACGGGCGCCATCAATATGAACAAACATATTTCGTTCGTGCGCCCATTTGGTTATTGATTCTATTTCTCCCGCCGTGTAGACCGTGCCCAACTCCGTGGGTTGAGTTAATGAAATTGCTCGCGGCTGAGAATAGTGCTGATCGCCCAAACGAATATATTTTTTTTCGATTTCCTTGAGACTTAGTTTCCCATCTCGAGTGGAAACGGTAATCAATTTAAACCCACCAATTGCTTCCGGGGCGCCACATTCGTCTATGTTTAAATGAGATGTATCAGAGCAAATTACAGACTCGTAAGACTTTAAAAGTGATTTTAAGCTTATGACATTAGATGCCGTTCCATTAAAAACAAAATAAACATCAATGTTGTTACCGAAGTGTTTTTTAAACACTTCCTGCCCTTGTTCTGTGACTGGATCTCCGCCATAAGCTGGAGCATGCCCAATATTAACGGACTCAATAGCTTTTAAAATTTCAGGATGAACCCCTGAGTTGTTATCAGATGCAAAATTTTTTTGGTATGGGGGAATATCCAAGCTCACCAAATACTCCCGTAATGATTTTATTTTGTGACAGCAGCTTTAGAATAATGAACAAGGCCCCTTACGGTCAACCGCACCAATCCGCCATTACATGGGTCTTGTTTTTCTTCACACGTTCCCGTGAGATAATTTACACCAAGATCCGTTTTGCGCTCTTTCATCCAAGTTTCGCATTCTGCCTTCAACTCTTTTCGAACTGGATCAAGAGTCTGTTTTGCCTTGCAAAGTGATGGGCCGAACTCTGAAGAAATCAGAAATTGGTTGTCTGGAATCGGTTGATTTGCGCCAAGAGCCCCCCCTGGTGCGCCACCCGACTGATTGTAGCACGCCAACTGATCATACAGCTGACGAACAAGAGAGCACTCATAACTGGCTTGGGCCAAGCTTGAAATCAAAAATGCAATGAGAAGGCTCAGATAGACGAGAACAAGTTTTCCAAGGTTTGACTTATTGAGATCAAACGCAATGCTATTTCGTTTCATAATGGGGGGTTTCCTTTTTTCGTTTCGAAGACTTGTAGTCCACCTTTTAAGTACGTTCAAGGAGCGACCTTGGACCAACGCCTAGGTAGACGAGGTATCCTATTGAAATAACAGGCCACATTTAAAATTTGCCGCTCCGTACCCTTGATGGACGGCACTGAGTTTGCTTTGTGAGGAGATAACAACACAAGAGAACGTATAACGGGTCCTCTTGGGCCCCAAAACGGGCAAATGTACAACTATTAGGCTTTGTGAAATGACTATGAAAAACGTGAGTTTAAGTAAAATTATAGCTGCTCTGGCCATTCTATTTTTAGCTCTGGTCGCTAATGCTTCAGAAAACATACAAGTTTCTCCCGGGCTATCCCCCGAACAACAAAAAATATATGACAACAATTTTTCAAACTATGACGCTCAAGCTAGGGAAGTGATCGGTGTGGTCTCTGAAAAGACCGAAGATGTGTTACGTACAAAGCAACAGCCGCGAACCTGCCCAGAGCAATATCAAGGCGTATTACAAAGCCCAAACGACTCTGGTGACGTTTATTTGCATATTGCCATCGGGTACATCGATGATTTGAAAAACAAAACGGGCTTAACTGAGGATCTCATTGCATTTGAAATTCTTAATGAATGGCTGATCAAACCATGTCGCACCTCAAGACTGCTGTACTCGAACACAACCCCTGTGCACCAACTCTGTGGGTTTGAAGCTATTTCGAATTCTTTTGACGGGCCAGGAAAATCGCTCCTCGTAAAAGAGCTTACCATGCCTAATGCAGAAACGCGCCGAGTGGTTTTGGCAATTACAGCGAGCAGCGTAACGCCCCTAGATCGGAACAATCGGCAAGCAAGAAAAAATGAACAGGACGACCGATCCATGGAAGCACACCGACTTTATTACGACGCGCTAAATTTTAAAAATGTCGTATTGTATTTGGGACATTCCAGAAAAGGAAGTGGGCCTGATTTTTTCCCGTACGCAGGTAAAGCAAGCAAGGAAAACATCGAGAAAGTAAAAACAACTTTGAAGAGCGCAAGACATCGACCTGCGATTGTCGGTTTTTTCTCTTGCGATTCCGCAAACCACTTTTCAAAACTTCTTGAAGATGCGGTTGAAAATTCCACGCGTCTATTTATGACAACGAAACTAACAAAGACCCCATTCAAAACTTTGTTGACTGCACTGAATGGGATTATGACGTTTCAATGCCAAGATGAACTTTCTAATACGCTAGACCGTTTTGACGGAGAAATCGTGTCCAATTAATTATTGAAAATCAACTTGCTTTGAAGGATGAGCATTTTGGAAGGCCGACAGTTTTTCACAGTTTTCGTAAACCTTTTGCAGTGTTTTGTATGGGCCAACATCAACTTTAAATCTATCAGCTGAGAATATTTGTGGAACCAAAAAACAATCCGCTGCCGTGACTTCATTTCCAAAGCAATATTTTCCAGACGTTTTAGAAAGAATCTTCTCTAAAGACTCTAAACCACGGCTCATAAAAAAACGAACCCACTCCGTTCGTTTGCCTTCGTCAAAACCATATTGTTTTTCTAAACGACTCATCACAATTGCATTTTGGTAGGGCTGCATTCCAGAATTAATCACTTCACAGACCTGTAAAATAGGGGCCCATTGCTTAGGTGATTTTGGAAAAAGCGGTGGCTCTTTCCATTTTGAATCAATGTATTGAATAATCGCCATAGACTCAGCAAGAACAAAATCGCCATCCACAATGGTTGGAACTTGCGACATTGAGTTTAGCATTTTATATTCAGGCTTGAATTGTTCTCCACCCTCTTTAACTAAGTGGATAGGAACATATTCAAACTCAATCGCCTTTAAGTGCAAAGCACAACGAACACGATAACTGGCTGAACTCCGAAAATAACTGTACAAAACCATACCAAAAGGTACGCCGTTCCCTTTCAGGAGACAACGCATTATTCCCTTGAGACACAGATCATAATGCATTGTCTCCTGAAAGGGAACGGCGTACCTTTTGGTATGAAGTTTGGTTCGTTGAAGGACTTGAAAAAATTAGATGGCATTCCTGTTTTAGTTAGTCGCGACAACTCAAAATACGTTAAAATCGATGATATCGTAACATCTGTACGCGAAGCCCTTGAAAACTGGGATGCTGTTTCAAAGCAACTGCAAGACCTTTATCAACAGCTAAACTCAAGCTCAATCAAAAACGCCGAAACAGTAGATGAAAACCTATTTCACTCGCCACTACCCCGAACCTTTCACTGGGTCGATGGATCTGCTTTTGTTCACCACATCAAGCTCGTACGCAAAGCCCGCAATGCTCCCTTGCCCGACGATTTGTATGACGTCCCATTAGTTTACCAAGGTGGTGGTGATACCTTTCTTGCACCCCGTGAAGGCATTCCTCTTATCGATGAATCACACGGGCTCGATTTTGAAAGCGAAGTTGGCATCATCACAGACTTTATTCCAATGGGCACAAGACAGGAAAGCGCATTGAAGCACATAAAGCTTTTGGTCATTATCAACGACGTTTCTCTGCGTGGTTTAATACCCGCAGAATTAAGTCGAGGGTTTGGATTTTATCAATCCAAGCCATCGTCGAGCTTTGCCCCTTTTGCCGTCACCCCAGATGAATTAGGGTCAGCCTGGAAAGAAGGCCGAGTCCACTTACCACTTAACACCGAATACAATGGATCATTTTTTGGTAATCCCGATGCAAAAGAAATGTTTTTTAATTTTGCAAAATTAATTGAACACATTTCTTACACCCGAAATATCGCCGCTGGAACAATCATCGGGAGTGGCACAGTTTCCAACGAAGATGCGTCTCGCGGATCAAGCTGTCTTGCGGAAAAAAGAATGATTGAACAGATCAATGAGGGAAAAATTAAAACACCATTTATGAAGGCTGGCGATACTGTTAAAATTTGGATGAATGATCTTTCTGGAAAAAATATTTTCGGCACAATTTTTCAAACTGTAAAAATGGTTTAGTAAGCCATCGGGCAACGCTTCAAAGGAGTTTTTTATGAGGTACATTCTTTTAATGCTTTTTCTGTGGCCCCCTTCCTTTGCCGAGGATGCAGGCATAAATATGCAAGAGGTAATGAAAAAAGCAGTTACAGCCGGCAAAACTCCAGTTACGACTCTTTTAAAGCAATTCAAACTGAAGCCACTAACAACCCCAACAGCTGATGGTCGCACTCGTTACCAAATTACCTTTATTGAAAAAGGTTCTTATTTTGAAAAGCAGGGCCTTAAAGCGGGCGACATCGTTACTGGAGCGCCCTAAGGTACGCCGTTCCCTTTCAGGAGACAGCGCACCATAAACACGCGTAAATGGCGCGCTGTCTCCTGAAAGGGAACGGCGTACCTTAGAATCGGCATACGAATTCGATGCCCTTGCCGAGTTCGCTGCGTACAGTGACAGTGCCACCGTGCTTTTGCATGATATGCTTTACAATCGCCAACCCGAG
>CAUJEF010000047.1 GCA_963169515.1 Bdellovibrionota bacterium | reverse complement strand
CCATCAGCGCGACCTTGGGTTTTGGCAGTAACTTCCTTCATTACTGCCCCCATGTCTTTCATTGAAGTTGCGTTCAGAGCTTTGATAGCAGATAAAACCGTGGACTTAATTTCCTCTTCGGTCATTTGCTTTGGCATATAGGTTTCTAAAATTTTAATTTCAGAAGTCTCTTTATCTGCCAAGTCTTGCCGATTCGCCTTTTGGTATTGATCCACGGATTCTTTACGCTGTTTCACGGATTTGA
The DNA here is from genome assembly GCA_963169515.1 of Bdellovibrionota bacterium. Classification (GTDB taxonomy): domain Bacteria; phylum Bdellovibrionota; class Bdellovibrionia; order Bdellovibrionales; family JAEYZS01; genus CAUJEF01. The sequence continues at coordinate 9,893 of CAUJEF010000047.1, read as the reverse complement.
CGATCACTTGTATGACGTCCGCATCAGTTACAGCGCTTGGACGAATTTCAATTTCTTTGTTCTTTATTGCAGAATGAAGAAAGCGAAGCGTTTCCAATCTCGCGGTATCTTTTTCCTTCATGGCCGTTTTGATATCGTCCATGATTTTATCTTTTAAGCTCATTCCCAACTGCCTCTTCTTGTTTTTTTCAATAGTCTTTTGCGTGCAGCAATTGACTTCTTTTTCAAACGAACGCTTGGTTTTTCATAGTGTTCGCGTTTTTTAATTTCCGACAAAACACCTGATTTTTCGCACTGTTTTTTGAAGCGCTTTAGCAGCTGCTCAAAGCCTTCACCTTCTCGAGACTTAACTAATGCCACGTGGGAATCACCTGCCTTTACGTATGGTATATGATTGGCTGAATACAAAGGTTTATAGTTTGCCCGTATACCAGTCAAACAAGTACTTGTGCGTTATGTCAATTTTTGATAGGACTCCCCCTAAATGACTAATGAATTAGACTCTATTTTTATGAGGCAAGCACTTGCTCTCGCCCGCAAGGCCGCTAAACTGAACGAAGTTCCCATCGGCGCAGTCATTACATGCAACAACGTCGTAGTAGCGGAAGCATTTAATTTAAAAGAATCGACCCAAAACCCCATAGGACACGCCGAAATTCTAGCGATCCAAGAGGCCTCTCTATTAAAAAGCAATTGGCGGCTAAGCGACTGCACGCTCTATGTGACCCTTGAGCCCTGTATACTTTGTGTTGGGGCAATCATACAGGCTCGGGTCGGCCGAGTCGTATATGGCGCAAAGGACCCTAAGGCCGGCGCGATCGAATCTGTTTATCAAATTTTTAAAGATAAAAAATTAAACCACACACCGACCATTGAATCTGGAGTATTAGAAAACGAATCTGCTGTTTTATTAAAAAGTTTTTTTAAGGCCTTGCGCGAAATGCGCTTAAGTCAATAGGCACATACGCCGGGCGTATCCCGCCAGTTAAAATATAAATATTCTCGATCGCGTTTAAGGGAACTCGACGGTCGACTCGCATCATACCATCGCGCATTCTGATAAAACAGCCCGTGCATTTTAACTGATTGACCTCGACAATAATGCTGAAACCTTGGGTCTCTGTCGACGCCATATACAAAGATTTTAGAGCAGCTTCTTTAATTTCTTGATTAAAATCATGTCCGTTTAACTCAAAAAGTGGACCAATCCCTTTTGTAACGATGTCCAAAATCTCTTCTTCTGAAGTTAGGAGCCCCCAAAAAACATGGTGTGACTTTTCAGTTGGAAAACGAATGTAATGATTAACTAGTTTTTCGCGATTGTTGTAAAAAAACGTGTCTTCTAGTTGAATAGTCAAAGCTTTTTCAGGCAACACATTTTTAATATCCTCTGTTGTAATGTATTGGTTTTCTGAAAAAAACTGCTCACAACGAGAGTGATAATAAGCCGTTGCATCCGAAGATATCATCAAAACTGCTAAAATAGTTCCTAATATTCCCAATTTACCCTCAAAGCTCATAATTATAATGGAGCGCCGCCTGTTCTCATAACTGTTTATAAAGTTTGGTTGGTGGGGCGAAAATTTTGTAGTCTGTGAATACAAAATATACAGGGCAAACGCATTATCTCTATTAAGAAGAGGCCGATGAATAGGACCGCAGTCCTAACCGCCACAGCCCAAGCACCGAGATGAAAAATACACAGGATAAAAGCACGCAATACCCAACAGTTGGCCACGGGCTGCTACTGAACAATACCTCTGTTGGGAGCGAAGCCATGAGTGCAAAAGGCAGTACCGTAAGCAAAATAATTCTCACTGCACCGTAAAATATTTGATGCGGCCGTTCCATAAAACGAGCAAAGCCCCAAAACATCATATCTAACCCTCGAGAGGAATGGGTCCAAAATACTGGCAAAACAAACAGTAATCGAACAAAAGCGTACAGAAGGGTCCCGTTTAAAATAAGAAATAAAAACAAAACAAGGTTCAATATTGAAATCGGATCTGGATACTGAATCATGGTCCAGACCAAGATTCCACCGGCTATAAGTAGATTTACAAACGAGTTTGCCGCAAAATCTTGAAAAGAAATAAAAAACAATGTCGAAACGGGACGAAGCAAATAGTAATCCAAATTCCCTTTGTTGATAAGACTCGGCATAGCCCAAAAATTATTTGCAAAAACTGTCATGTTTAAGGCGTCAATCACTATGAACGCTCCGACAAATACCATCACTTGAGCTTCGGTCCATCCCGCAAGTATGTTTGAATGTAAGAATATGACCTTGAAAAACAAAATATTAACGGCGTAATAAATTATATCCATTAAAATACGAAAATAAAAATCTATTCGAAACTCGAATGCCTTACTAAATGAAAATCTTAGAAAATTCGCATAAAGACGTATATAACGAATCATATTCCAACACCGGTATAAGTTTTAAGTCCGCGCTTCCAAACAATATGAAGGGCAAACATCGCTGGAACAATCCAAAGGACAATCATGATGTTCACATGCACCCATTGTTGCCAGGACGATCTGCCTAAAAACATTTTTATTGGTTCCGCGCCTATGTATGGGAACGGCGTAAAATAAACGAGCTTCACAAATGATGCCGGAAACATTTCAATAGGAACGTAAATTCCACTTAAAAACTGTGCGACAAAACGATACATCACACTTAAGCTCCAGACGGTATCCGCCCAAAACGCGATGTAATCTATGGTCACATAAAGAACAAAATAAAAACAAGACGCCACCAAGCACGTCGAAATTCCCATAATAAAATTAGAAACTTCAAGGTCAAGCTCGGCGGGCTTTCCAAATAACAAAAACATAGCCGCAATACCCAATGCAAACTGCACAAGCGTCAACGTGTTGTATGCCAAAGCTTGTGCAAAATTTACGAGAACGTAGCTAATGGGGTACATTAAGTATTTTGTAAGCCCACCATCATATATATCTGTCGCAACAATCATGCGCTCGTTGCCGCGAATAATTCGGCCGCCAAAAGCTGCGAAAACGTAATAGAGGATCATCATTGTAAAAGAATATCCGGCAATTTCAGTGGCTTGGTTTTTTTTGTAAATAGCATCCCATAAAAAATAGGCAACGGCGATTTCCCCTGCGACAGATCCTAGGAATGAAATCCAAAAATCCACGCGATACGAAAAAATACGCCGAAACTCCATGGAATATATGGCCCGGAACCAAGACATTACTTTTTATCCTTGCGAATTAAAGCTTCGATTATATTTCCGATTTCTTCCTCTTCGATGCTGAGATCTTTGATCTTAAAATTTTTTAAAATACTGCTTGCCACTGTCGTTGTATTTTTCCGCTCTACGTTTAGCTTTACGATATTACCGTCGATGGCAACACCCTGAACATGAGCCAGCTTTAGGTCTTTTTCAGATGGCATGGGTTGGCCTTCGACATCTATTGCGACCGATAAAATTTTTTGTGTTGCATATTTATCGATTACCTTTGATAGCCCCCCATCATAAACAATCTGGCCCTCTTTGATGATTGCAATTCTCTTGCAGAGCTTCTCAATGTCCTCCATATAGTGGGACGTCAAAATCATTGCCGGTTTATTTTCTTTTCTATAATCGGAAATAAATTTTCTAATCGCCATTTGCGCGCTTAAATCCAAACCTATTGTGGGCTCGTCCAAGAAAACCACGCGGGGTTTGTGCAAAAGCGCTGCAATCAGCTCCATTTTCATGCGTTCGCCCAGGGAAAGCCTTCGAATTTGAATGTTCAGCTGATCTTTTACCCCCATAGCTTCAATTAAATAATCCAGACTTCGTCTATATTCTGGGTGTGGAATTTGGTAAATTTCCCGCAAAAGTAAAAAACAATCTTCAGCCGGCAAATCCCACCACAACTGGGCCTTCTGTCCCATAATCAAAGAAATTTGTCTGCGAAAATCATTGTGTCGATCAAATGGTTTATAACCCAAAACCCTTGCTTCGCCAGACGTGGGATGAATAATTCCAGCAAGAATTTTTACGAGCGTTGTTTTGCCGGCGCCATTTGCGCCAACAAGGCCAACGATCTCACCAGGCTCAACATCAATGGACACATTCTGCAAAGCCTGTTTATTCAGCCATTCCCGTCTGAAAAGGGACTTGAATGATGCCGCAAATCCGGCCGATTTTTTGTGAACTTGAAATGTTTTGGACAAAGCTGAGGCATGAATCATGGAATCACTAGATTAGCAATAGTCCGGGGGGGCGAGCAACGGCTAACGACGACCGCCCGTATTTGGCGCAGCCTGCTTTGAGCTTGATCTTAACCTGTCCCTTGCATCACAGGCCGCCTGCCTTGTTACAGGATCGGATTCATATATGCATTGTTCGCTTAGCTTTGTGTAATTAGATCCATCAGCCTTTACTATGGGCGGTGTGGCCGCATTGGGGTTAAACTTTATATTGGGATACATATATTGAATTGGAGATTCGGCCTTCACAAAGCCGCTCGCGATGGTAGCATTTTTATTTTCTTTTTTAACCGCGCTCAGTCGATTTTGTGTAAGGATGTTTAGGCACGCTATGATCGCCTGAGCTTCACAGTTATCATCCATTGTGACGGAATCTTTAGTAAATTCTCCTGGGATGCTTTGCATAACGCTGTTCAAATCAACGTCCCAACCTCTAATTTCAAAGGTTTTGCATCTCCCTGGTTGAAGATTTTTTGCTACATTTACAGCAATAGTGGCAAACCCTTCGCTTTCAATTTCTTTCCCATTAGATGTGTATTTATGCTCGGCTTTAAGTTCGCTAATTTTTTCACGCCCAATGCTTCTGCCCCGCTCACTCAATGCCCGAGTGCAAACTTTTGCTCGCTTTTCTGACAGCGTGTCTTCTCCAAAACCAAAAATTGCATACGAGGACAAGGGGACCAATACCACAACGGCAACTATTAAAGATTTCATTCTGTACTCCAGTTACTTCATGGTAACGCATTTCTTACGTGCACAAAACTGTGCTTTCGTCCTGGATTTTACTATTTTGTTCCGTCCACAACAGGATTTACTGCTGCCGCAGGCGTAGACATCGGTTGCGCCGTAAAAATTTGATTTATATATGCGATGTTGGTGTCACACACCTGCATCAAGGCGCCTTTGTTTTTTGGATCAAGCGAATTTTTTATTTTAGAAAATGCATAACGGTGTTTGCCGAGTTTTCTTCGATAAAAGCCCGGAAGTGATTTCTGTATGGCTAAAACTCCTTGCCGATGGGCTGTCGAAACCTGATCCAACATATACTGGTCTCGATTCCTTAAATTCATAATATCGCACACATACTGTGACTGCGTTAGACAACCCGTGGCTCTCCCCTGAAGATTAAAACCGCAGTAAGTCACTGCTTTGTTCGGAATACTTAAATTTTCGCTTTGTAATCCATCCTTGGTTGGAAAGTTATGAATAATGTTTCGCAAATTGCCTTGTGGGTCCCTTTCCACAACAATGGAATTATATTTATTTCGAATATTGCTGTACTGTTCGCCTGTTTTTTCCTGTGCCCCCTGAAGCTCATATTTTTTTAATAACATTACTTTCTCTTCGTTATAAGGCTTCCCTAATAGCTCTATCAGTGTCTGATCAAACGTGATCGAATTCCTGGTCGGATGTGCCATGACAATGTCCATTGCCGGATTGGCCATTGAATTTATAGACGCAAATATAATTGAAAATAAAACCATAAGCTCCTTATGGGACAACTTCAAACCTCAGGTCATCAACCAGCAGTATTGCGGTATTATCTTGTGAATAATTTGCCAGAATTAAAAAGCCAATGTTGTCCGTACCTACCCGGAATCGATTAATCGAATTTTGCATATCAAATCCTGATATAGATCCAGAAAATTCCTGCCATGTCGTGCTCACCGTGTCATTTCCTGCCGCCGTATAAACGTAAGTACCCCCGGCATAGTGGTTATATATTCGTGTGTTTGGAGTGATTTGCGCTTGAACAGAAGCGGGGACCGGAATATTCAAAATGACCGCTCGACCGGTTGCCGTACTATATACTCCGGCTTCATTCGCGATCGCACCCGTTCCCCAATTTGTGAGAACATAGTCTGGGAGACGATTCGTATCGCCGTTAAAGTAAAATCCAATGGCTTTGTAATATGACGAAACCGATCCCGTGTACCAACCTATAAGGTCTGTTCTGGTATTGATTGTCGTTGGCGTAACCGAGTCGATCATAGCAGGAAAGCCGGTTCGAGTACCCTCCCATGATTCGATGTGGGCTCCGTCCGACCTGAAAGTTGTAACACCAAAATATATTTTCGAAGGAGTTGTGCCGATGGACTTAAATCGACCGCTCAAGCGATAGTGTGTTTGCATATCAACTTTGATCCGCATATCCGAAATGATGGTGCTAGCACCCGTAACCTGAAAGACAGAGCCTCGTTCTGAATCTTGCACGATATTATCGTATCCGAGTTGGGTCGCACCGTCTGGAGATTCGGGATCGATGTACGCAGGGGCAGGAACCGATGGTACCGCTTGCTTCCCGATGCCTGATAGGTCCAATTGTCCTTTATTCGAACAATTTTGGAATGGGATTACAAGGACGGAAATGCATAAAAGCGCGAGAGCTCCCCTGGGAACATATCTTCTGAGCAGGGCCATGATATTCAAATAAATCGGTTTATGCATAGCTTTAAAATATGCAAACCGGGATCCAGATTTCACTTGTTATTTCATAGATTTAAAGCATTTAAACCGCATCACATTGAGACGCGGTTAATTCTTTTTAAACAACTGTAAAAGTATTCGATAATTTTAATTAACACTTACTCCTTGCCCTTTAATTAAAGCTCGCCATACAGTTTACACTTGGGGGAGGGCAATTGGTGCTGTTACTTCTGGCATTTTTAACTGTTTTTGTACAAGCGGAACCATTGGTAGAAGATTATGCTCAACCTTCATCAACTGAATTCGAGTCTGTAGAACGATTCCCCGAAGATCTGCGTTGGTTATATGAAATAATTATGCCGGTGGCGGACCAGCAAGAAAATCCCTCTCGAGCCGAAAAAAGTTTTTCAGTGCATACCAAAGACTCTTACAAAACTTTTCCACACCCGGATATGATTAAGAACCAAAATCTTTCTACAATCACTAGAATCGAAGGCAAGATTACTTATGCTGGTTTTTTCCCCAGGAAGTATATTCATGATATTTTAATGTTGAAGGACGGCCGCCGCGTGTTTTCGATTAAAATCCATCTCAAAAATGCAACCGAGGTGGACTGGTGGAATTTCAACAACCGAATCAAACAGGCCGAAGATCTATGGAACTTACGCCGTATCCCTACAGACTTTTCTTACAGCTTTAAGTTTGAGTTTGTCAGAAACAAGGCGGAAGCGCACTATTCTGTAAACGTACTGGATTCAACTCGCGGCCCTTATGATACAAATTGGGGAAGGGATTGGTCTTCTATCGCTTTTGCACACGAGCTTGGGCATATGCTCGGTTTGGGGGATGAATATCAAACCATTTCAGGAAAAATGGACTGCCTAATGCATTCGTTAATGTGTAATTCCTCGTACGGAGAGCTCATGCCTCATAATTACTATTTTCTTCTTAGACGGCTCTTAAAAAAACAGTAATCGAAAGCATGGGCTCTGATATTTTGTTCTCCGCCTGTCCATTTTTTAATTCCAATAGTCAATCAATTGCACTATAACTATTGAAAATTATTTGCGCTCTATGTCCGGGGAGAGGTGGCCGAGTGGTTGATGGCGCACGCCTGGAACGCGTGTTTACGTGAAAGCGTAACGTGGGTTCGAATCCCACCCTCTCCGCCAACTTTGATAGTATGCGAACCCACGATTGTTTGAAATCGAGAGCTGCTTTTCGCAGCCCCCGCAGTTGTATAGACGCCAAGTCTTAGTTTATTCGGATGAAATTCAGCAAATTGGATCAGGTTTTCGAAAATACTACGTTGTTTGGCGACTGGAACTTTTTCTAGCGCCTCAACTGTGCGCTGAATTCTAAGGGTGATGTTAGCAGGTAACACTTTAGCATTTTCAGCTTCTCTTGATTGGGTCAGTAGATTTTCTTTAAGGCGTGCGCGCTCATTGATTTGCTCTTGAACGAGCGAGAGCTGTTTATAAAAAGGTTCAGCTGAAACTTTCGCAGGCAGCTCAGAAATTCGAGCGATGAGGTTTGACTGCTTTGTTTCAAGAGATTTCAATTCATCAGTTACGACTCTTAAGCCATGAAGCTCAATGGGTTTATTTTTACTTCTAGCCCTGTGGTAGATCGCCACAGCTTCGTTGATTTTAGCAGGATCAGATAGAAGTGTTTTAAGTTGGGTGAGCACCATTTCTTCAACTCTAGGCGCGCGCAATCGCTGAATGCGACACTTATGAGTGTGCCCAAGGCCATCACCGCGCAATGTGCGTGGATGATCGTAGTAGTGATGCTTTTGCGTTTTACCGTGAGCAGACTTGCCGTTAAGGGTTTTGCCGCACTCGCCACATACGGCGAGGCCCGTTAGTGGGTAAGAATATGTTTTCCAGTCATCAGGTTTAAAGCGGCGCTTGTTTTTAAGAAGCTGCTTTTGAACACTGTCGAACTCAGACTTTGTGATGATCCCAGGCCAAGAGGCTTTTACAAGTCTCAAGTCGCCCCGCTTTTTATTGATCTCACGTTGCCCGACAAAAGTGGCATTGGTTAAAAGATGATGAAGGCTTTGAACAGTGAAATAGTTGCCACCAACTTCCTTACCTTTGGAGTTGGTGTATTTCTTTGTCCTAAAACCCTGTTCACTAAGCTTGATGCAGGTGTCTCGCAAATTCCTTGTCTTCAAGAACTGCTTAAAAATGAGTTTTACTATTTTTGATTCTCTCTGGTGAACGGCCAAGCGCCCTGCATGACTAGAATCCCGCTTGTACCCAAGCGGGATTTGCCCACCATTCCAAAGCCCTCGCTCGGCACGCGACTTGAAATTGGCAGCAATTCTTTCACCCGTTTGCTTGCGCTCAAACTGCGCAAAGTTGATAAGGTTAAAGACCATCATCTCTCCAGCGGCACTGGTCGTATCAAACTGCTCACGGAGCGTGATGAAGTTAGCGTTATGTTTTTTAAATAAATCCCAGATGTCACAAAAATCACGGATCGAACGCGACATACGAGAAAGCTCAGTTGAAAGAATCAAATTGATCTTGCCTGTGCGAACGTCGCTTAGGAGTCTTTGGAACTCAGGGCGATTCATGTCTTTGGCAGACCGCCCCTCGTCAACATAAACATCGACGATCTGGCCCCACCCGTGGTCCCGGCGGTTTTGTCCGTCGACATATTCTTCTAAGCGCTTTCGCTGTGAAACAAGCGAACCATCTTGAACTCTGGCTTGCTCTTCAGTCGATACGCGAATGTATAAGGCAATTTTCTTCATGCGGCCCCCTTCGGATCATGGTCCTTATCGGCTCCGAACATTTCTTGGTCAAGCGTCAGCAGGTGTTCAATTAAATTTGCGATATTTTGATTATAGTGTTTTAGCTGGATCGCAATAGGATTGATTTCAATATCCATTTCTATTGCTCCGTTTAAAATTTTTATTCTTTTCCCCTCCGACTTTTCCTATCCTTCAACTAACTACTTCATTTGATATTCCTCCGATCTTTTATCTTTTTGGCCGTAGCTTTCACCCCGTCTCCGTGACTACTTTCCACCGTATGTCGGGGGAGAGTAGTCACGGAGGTAATCAGGGGTGATTGCGAAGGCCAACTGACCTGCCCCCCAAAAACTAGTCCAGCCCAATAAGGCTGTGATACAAGGAAAAGGGAGGCGAAATATGTCCAGAGTTAAATATACGACAGAACAAGCGATCATGAAACTTCGAGAATTCGATGTTTTGGTATCGCAAGGG
>CAUJEF010000046.1 GCA_963169515.1 Bdellovibrionota bacterium | reverse complement strand
AAAATAGACTGGACACTCGCTTGCTCAGTCGCCCCGAATACTTTTGTGGGCAAAAGAAGCGGGCAAAAATAATTTTACAGATGGACGCTTTAGATTATTCCAAACGTCGTTTGCTTTTTCAAACCAATCATCAGTTGCGTTTAAATAGAGGATGCATTTTGCTGGTAGGTTATTACTATGTGGAACAATCATAAGAGGCCCCGCTACTGCGTCTATAGATCCTTCGACGGATTCTTTTGTCATAATTTTCTGCAGCTGGGGATCCATCGCTTGTCTTGTTCTGTTTTGAGCTCGCGTGATTTGAAAATTTATATAATAATCGATTTCTTGGGTCCACCTCGATTTTTGAATATCGGACACGACCCAAAGATCGGCGGCGGTTGAAAGTGCAGTGAAAGGAGTTAGGTGAGTCAGTTCCATCCCCTAAGGGTGAGCGGTTTTTGCTATCTGGTCAAGGATTCCATTTATAAATCGGCTGGATTCGGTGTTTCCAAACTTTTTGGCGATTTCGAGGGCTTCGTTAATTGATGCTTTAAAGGGAACGGGATCGATTTTTTTGAAGATGATTTCATAAATGGAAAGACGCAAAATATTTCTTTCGACATGGGAAATTCGATCAAGCTTCCAGCTTTTCAAATTGTCTTCGATTAGTTTGTCAATTGTTGATTGATTTTCGAATACGCCGTGGACGATTTCTTCTGTATATGAAAACACGTCATTATCAATCTCAAAATTTTTTTTGAAAATATTGAGATCTTTATTTAAATCTTTCGTATTTCTGAATTCTTCAGAAAATAAGAACTGAAGCGCAAATTCACGGGCTTTTCTGCGGGCCAACATATTTTTAGATATCCAAGTCTTTCGATTTTGTTTTATCCAGCGATTGTACAAACTCGTTTACATCACGGAAGGTCTTATAAACGCTCGCAAAACGGACATAGGCCACATCATCGAGCTTTTTCAACTCAACGGTAACGCGCTGGCCGATGCTGTTTGATGAAATTTCTTTCTCGTTTTGTTCCAACGCCCATGCAGACATACGTTCAACCAGTTGGTCCAGTTGTGCCAACGGAACGGGTCTTTTTTGGCAGGCCATTTGTATTCCGTGAAGAACTTTTTCTTTTGCAAATGCCTCTCGTCTGCCATCTTTTTTTACAACAGAAGGATAAGATAAAATCAAAACTTCTTGAGTGGTAAAGCGGCCTTTGCATTTAAGACATTCGCGGCGACGTTTGATAATTTCTCCATCTTTATGAACGCGAGTATCTAAGACGCGATCATCAGAGTGCTTGCAGTACGGACATCTCATATTTTTATCCCCCCCTCGATTGGGTGTTCTAGTTTTAGGGTAGATCATGCTAAAGGGTCAAGACTGTTGAATATTTTGCATATTGCCAAAAGATAATTTATTGTGTCTAATAGGCCCACTTATGGCGGGGAAGTTCAATCAAATGGTTACTGTTTGGCTTGTGGCGCTCACCACAGCAACAACACTGACGGCAAGTGCAGTGTTTGCTCAAGTCGAAGTGAACTCTGACGGCAGTACAATGCCGTATAAACAACCCGCGCCTGTTGGCCGGAACGCTGCCGAAAAATATATGGGCGTAAAACCCAATGGGCGATCGCCTTCTTCAAATAGCATTGGCGCGGATACCCATTATTTAGCTGTTCACCTAGGTACTTTTGTTGATGATTCTGCATACAACTGGGCACAAAGCGGAGAGGCAAATGACGTAGGGTCACTGTCAGCTGGTGTCACTTATCGAATCGGTGAGTGGACAAACTCGATGGACCTTTTGTTTCGCGGCGATTTCAATTCTTATGCTGTCGGAAGCAAGGGGCGTCTTGTCAAATTGTCTTTATTGTTCCCGACAATTATTTTTCCAGATGCTGCGAGTGGATTCCCGCTCTATTTTGGTGCGGCAGTAGGCTTGGGAGTGTTTTTTAAGCAAGCTGAAGATGAGTCCGCACTGTCCTTTGATTATCAAATTCTGGGCGGCGTTCGGTTTTTTGATGTTTTTGAAAATACGGGTTTCTTTTTTGAGACGGGCATGAAAAATCACATCAACCTATTGAGTGACGGCCAATTTAACGGTGTATTTGTTTCTGTTGGATCAGTATTTACGTTTTAACCGTTGCTTCATGAACGATCGCGATCTAAATCTTTCCTGTGAAAATACATCGGCATTTAATTTTAGAGATTTTTAAGGCTGCAAACGACATCTTTTTTGAAGGTGGCTACGCCGATAAAACCATTGAACACTATCTTAAAGTGAATCGCAAATGGGGTGCGCGGGATCGAAAATTTTTTGCTGAAAATGTCTATGACATGGTTCGGTGGTGGCGCAAGCTTTGGTTTATAGTTGGCAAGAACCCGAATACAGATATCAACGACCATTGGAAAATTTTAGGCGTTTTGTGGAAACTTCGACAAAAAGAGATTCCTGCTGAAAAAGAGTTCGAGTTTTTAAAAAGTTTAAAATTGCCCACAGATTTTTCGCAGGCGGTTGAACACTCAATTCCGGATTGGCTGGATGAACTAGGTCAAAATCAACTCGGTAGGCGATGGGCAGCGGTCTTGACAAAGCTCAATGAGCCGGCAGAAGTGGTTTTAAGAGTAAATACTCTTAAGGTCAGTCGAAAAGTTCTTAGAGAAAGTCTGCTAAAAGAAGGAATTGAGGCGTCTGAGCTTGAAGAATATCCGGAAGGATTGCTTTTAAAGGAACGTAAAAATGTTTTTGTAACCGAGGCATTCAAATCTGGATTGTTTGAGGTTCAAGACGCCAACTCGCAATTAGTAGCGCCGTTTTTGAACCCAAAAGCAGGAATGCGGGTGATTGATGCCTGTGCTGGGGCCGGGGGAAAGGCTCTTCATTTGGCAACCCTGATGGGCAATAAAGGCAAGGTCGTCGCCCTTGATATTCACGGCCACAAGCTAGATGACTTGCAAAAGCGTGCTCGCCGAAACCACATCGATATTATTGAGACACGGGTCATTGATTCGACAAAAGTAATCAAAAGATTGGAAGCATCGGCAGATCGTGTGCTGCTCGATGTGCCTTGCACTGGTCTTGGAGTATTGAGACGAAATCCAGATACGAAGTGGAAGCTAACGCCAGAGAAAATTCAAGAACTGGAAGCTATTCAATCCGATATTTTGAAGAGATATTCCAATATGACCAAGGTGGGGGGGGAGCTGGTGTACTCAACATGCAGTATTTTGCCGATTGAAAATCAGCAAATTGTTGAAAAATTTTTAAATGGAAATTCGAATTGGGAGCAAATTGAAGAACGGTGTTGCTTTCCAGAGGACACTGGGTATGATGGATTTTTTATGACCCGCTTAAAGCGAATTAGGTGATAGAAATGCAAACCTTCAATCCACCACCATCATTTTCAATGAGACGGACGAAGCCCATGAAAAGTGCGAGAAAGACCTCTCAACGAGAGAGCCTAATCACTCGCGTATGGCATTCGTTGAATTTAAAAAATAAATCTATCAATATCGACCGCAGTAACTAATCTCAATGCGCGAGTTGGCGTGCCCCGCATTGTTATTAAAGTTAATGATGTTATTAATAAGAGTATATTGAGAGTTCTGAAGAACCGTGCCGTCAACGCGAACTTTAACCGTGCTTGGGTCCACTGTAATTGGTTCCCGGATTTTATATTCTTCTGTAAGTGCGGCAAGAACAGAATTTGCAGCTTGACCGATTTGTGAAAGCGCGTCTGCCATATTGGTTTCGCCCATGTCCACAAGAAGCCTGTTTTGAGCGGCGTTGACAAGTTCGATGTAACCTGTGCCCAATCCATCTTGGTTTGTGCTACTGACATTTGTTGAAATATTGTCTTCTCTTGCATGAACAATTCCAGATACGAAATAAGGTTTATTGTTAACTGCGGCGCCGATTGCGCTGAGTGTGCCTGCGATTGATATGTTTGAACAGAACTGTGTTTTAAAAGACTCCTCATAGTCAGGAATATTGTTACGGTTTGAATCGATGCTTGGATCTGCCGGCATTTTTTGCGGGTGAGGGAAGCAGAGGTCGTCCTCGTCAGATAAGAACACAATTGCAAGCCCTGAATCATCACGGAAAAACCCTTGATTTTTTGCAGTGGTCAAATTTGTTCCATTCAGAAGTAGATTAAGACCATAAATACCGGCTTCGCCACCACTGGATAAGCTTGAACCACCATTGTACCTGCCTTCAGTGGGTGCATCGACAATTCGAGTCCTAAGAATTGATCTAAGCTGAGCAAGATTGTTTGAATAATCGGTTTTCTTTAAAATAAGTGGATTCGAGCTTGATTCTCTGTAAAGTTTGCCGGAATTGGAATCATAAGCATGCGCAAGCAAAACCGCGATATTATAATCGACATCTGCTGGCAACCTATCAATAAACGAGCTTATATTGTCTGCGATACCTGCGCGCTCGTTATCTAAAGAGTCCGAAGTATCGATAACAAATAAAAGATCGAGTTTTTTTTGATCGCCGGGTTGAGTGATGATTTGTGGTCCAAAACACTGCAAGCCGACTGGCGAGGGAGTCGGGTTTGGTCCGCAGTCTGAACCCACACACTGTGGATTTTCAATGCCATCCCCACTCGTTTTTTTAAATGAGACCTTGGAACAGTTCTGAAATAGAACTAGGGATGCCACGATAGCTATAGCGATGTTATGCTTTTTCACAAGTCCCCCCGAGGATTTACACTCTTAAATAAGCAATACGTGTTCCATGGGTGATACCATTATGAGACAGGGAGAGCGGTCCTGGTTTAGCTGGCGATTAAAATGCGATCTAGCGTATCAAAAAGATATACAATCCTCTAAAACTTTGTCAGCGAAACAGTTTTAGAGAATTTGAACCGATAAAATAGTATGTATTTCGACCCTCGCGACCTAGTTGCAATACCATTGGAGCGCTTTATTTCGGGGCTTAAAACCGAAGTGGACGTATTTATCAAATTATCCGAAGGGAACTTTGTTTTACTGACAAAGGGTGGAGAGTCTTTCGAGCTTGATCAATTGAAGCGGTACCAGGGGCACAATCTAAAAAGCCTTTACGTCAGGCAAAGCGACTATCCAACATTTTTAAAGCAGCAGGTGAGCGTCGCTGGAATTATTATGAAAAATGAAAAGATCGAAGTTTATCGAAAATCCGCCATACTTTCGAGCGTGATGAACTCAGTATTTGATGACTTGGATCGCGTAGGGCTTAATCCACAAAATCTGAACTCTGCAAAAGAGATATCTTTGAATGTGATTAATCTTATTGAAACGCATCCGGATCTTTTGAAACTTTTGGTCGGGCTAAATGATATCACCGATGAATTTGTTCGACACTCGATTGCCGTCGGCTATACGTCGATATTAATTGCAAAAGAATTGCAGTGGGTTCGAAAAGACACTCTTGAAAAATTAGCCTTGGGTGGAATCCTTCATGATATTGGAAAAAAGGAAATCGCTCCCGAGATATTAAAAAAACCACGGATTGAAATGACTGCAAATGAGATCAGAGAATATGAGTCCCACCCATACCGGGGAATGATGATTTTGCAGGCAATTCATGATATGCCTGAAGACATTATTAAGATCGCTTATGAGCACCACGAAAATGCAATTGGGCAGGGATTCCCGCGTAAGCTTTGGGACACCAAAATCCATCCACTTGCGCGAGTGGTTGGTGTAGCAGATACGTTTTGTAATTTAATTATGGCATCGCCATCTAATCCGGATCCCAAATTTGCAGACCATGCCGTATACCATATGCACAATATTATGGGTAAGCCATTTAGCAAGGAAATATTTGTCGCCTTACAAAAAATTGTAATTTCAAAGGACAAAAAAGTCGCTTAGGATACCCCGATGGCGGATAAAAAAAAGATTCATCGCTTTCTAGATAACAACGGCGAATTGCGTGCGTCTGTTGTTTATGGCACCGAGGTCATTGAAGAAATGCGTAAGGTCCTGGATGCGGGGCCATTGGCAACGGTTGTTCTTGGTCGGTCTATGCTGGGGTGTGCCCTCATGGCGAGCCATTTGAAACTTGGCGATAGCGTGGGAATGTATGTGAAGGGGAATGGCGCTCTAGGGAACTTTTATGCAGAAGGAAACTATGAGGGCGCGGTTCGCGCATTTACTCATAACCCGAAGGTTGATCTTCCCCTTAAAAACAGCAAACTGGACATTCGTGGCGCGGTTGGAAACGGTGTTTTGGAAATTGTACGAACCTCGCATAACTCAGATAGTGTTCATCGTGGTCTTGTCGATATTCAGACGGGTGAGGTCGGGGATGATATAGCGTTTTATCTGTACCAGAGTCATCAAATCCCGTCTGTCGTTGCATTGACTGTTGATTTGAATCCGAAGGGCTATGTTGCCTCTGCCGGTGGAGTTTTGATCGAACTAATGCCCGGAGCTCAAGAAGATACAATTCAAAAAATAGAGAAGAAAGTTGCTGCGGCTAAACATCTTTCAGAATTGCTTGCTTTGGGGCTTTCTGCGACCGAAATTTTGAATGAATTTTTATCTGATTTCAAAATGGTTGAACTGGAACATAATTCTTTTATTCAGTATCAGTGCCGATGTTCTACGGATCGGGCAAAACGTGCGCTTATCTTGCTGGGACATCAAGAAATCGATAGCATGATTCAAGAGACCAACGAAAGTCTCATGCTCAGTTGCGATTTCTGCGGGAAAAAGTATTATATAAGCCTAGGAGAGTTAGAAAAACTAAGGTCCATGGCTTATAAAAACACTTTAAATTGATGATAAAAATTAAACATATTTTAATTACCTTTTGTTTGCTTTTGGTTTTTGGATTCTGGTGGGGAGCCACGAATCGAATTTCCAATCGGCGGCCTGTTGAGCCAGCCTTAATGAAGGTTCAGGAAATATTTGGTAAGGTATTTATCCGAGAAAATTTGCGAAGTGGTTGGGATGATATTATTCTGGAAGACGGTCTTCGCCCGGGAACGGAGATTCAAACGCTTGAAAATAGTCAGACGAGCTTATTGTCTGTTAATACAGATGGCCGAGTCGAATTGGGGCCAAACAGTCAAATTTATATTGCAGTTAAAGAAGGCAACCCTCAGATTCACTTTCACCGTGGCGAAATGTATGTGAGTTATCACTCAATCAAGGATCGTGAAAGACTAAAGGTGAACTTCAAAAATATCATCATTGAGATGCATGATTCGGATATTTTTATTTATCAAAACGAAGAAAACAAGATTAATTTGAGCATTCCTTATGGCTCTATAAAAATTAGAAAAGGCGAAAATGACTTGGAGTTTTCAAGTGGTCAAGTCATTCAATTTTCAAACAACTCTGAATTCTCAGTGTTTGAGCCTGGTATTAAAATGCTCACGCCCTTGAATTTTGATCGATTTTCGACTTTATCGGATGATCCGATTGGTGTTCGATTTGCGTGGAAGAATCCAACGTCCTATGATTTGTATAGATTTTATTTTGGCCCATCGATTCAAACATTAAGAGAGACTCAATCAATAAATAACCCTAAAAAGAATGAAACTTTAATTTCATTAGATCCTGGGTTTCATTATTTTCGAATATATGCTTTCGATAAGAGCGACAAGCGACGGTATGTATATTCAGATTTGTACAAGATTTTTGTTCAAGCGCAGGCGACGATTCAACCTCTGCTTCCTCATGATAATGCGGAGTTAGAGCTAGGGAAAGCAGGTGTTGAAGTCAAGTTTCAATGGGACAATCCTTCTCAATTTGAAAAGCTATTTCTGGAGGTTTCTAAAACCTCTAGTTTTAAAGACCTCGCATTTCACGAAACAATTCAGGGGGCAAATTTTCTTTTTGTTAATTTTGAGCATACGGGTCAATTTTATTGGCGTATCAACGGGTTCCCGTATCGAACTTCGAAATTAATACTCGGGCCCACGCGAAGACTTGTCATAAAGCAATAATGGCTCACCGCACATCAAAAAGGTACGGCCTACCTTAGGCTGTAGAGCTTTTCGTCGCCGATGGTTTGATCTAGGACTGTGAAAAGGTAGTTTTTGTTTACATATTCAAAAACACTGTGGCTGAGAACGATGGGGGCCAAGGTCGCTTTAGCAACGCCGCAGATTTTGATTGTAGTTTCGAGATCTGCCCCGATGGGAGTGAATTCCTTGCGCTCGAGCGGCCCGAGTGACGTCATAATCATTTCCCCCCGGTGTAGTCCAATATGAATTTTGTATGGGCTTGAGTTATTGATAAATCGATGTTTGTTAATTGAATTAACAAGGTCTTGGATTTCAAGCGCAAGCTTTACAATTATATCAATTTGCCGAGGTTCCACTGTTTTTAAAAACCACAGGGCGCGAATTGTGCCGCCAGTTAGAGTATCAATTATGCCCCCGCTGTCTTCGATAAGTTCACCTATATTTGCCCAAAGACTGCTGAGCTCGGCTATGTCTTGAAATATTTTAAAGTCGTAGGTGACCGCCTCTTGATTTTTTAGCTCCAGGTGTAAGGATACGACTTTTTTTGTAACAGCCTCCTCTGTCTCGAACTGGCGTTTTAATTGTGCGTCTTTCAGTTTTAGAAGTTTTTGATATTTAGAAATTGTACGTATCCTGTAAAGGAAATGATTTGCAAATTTGGCAAGATCTTCAAAGAGTTCGCTGAAAAGCGGATCTTCGGATTGCGTTGGATGGGGTTTAAAAACACCATTCGACATTTCTTGCATGGCTTCTTTGAATATAAACATCTTTTCAGACACAAACTGCAATGCGAGAAAGCAGGTTCCAGCAATTAAAATTAATATTAAAATCGAATTAAGGTTAAATAGATCCAGGTATTGAGCGAAGAGGGGATGGACTTCTGGTGATACTGTAGAAACCAACAGAAGATTTTTCAACACCGAATTGTAGAGAAAAATTTCTGTTTCATTGACAGAGGCATGAAGACTCTGAACAGCTTTAGTCGCATTTTGACGGTAGGATTGGTATTCAAGCAGAAAATCCTTTACTGTAGAGTCAGCTATATAACCTGCGATGGTGTTTCCGCCATTGTCCACGAGGGCCAAGTTGCAAGTGGGGTCTGTTTTTAAGCTTTTTTCAAGGAATTCCGGAAACATTTGAATAAAAACTAATTTGGGTTGTGGATTCCGATGGACAAAGTAAATGCTCAGCATATCAAAATCTTTAATTGTCCGATGTTCGAGTTTTATTTCCTGGGAAACTGGATGAAGTAGATCATGGTTTCGGTATGCATCTAGGATGTCATCGACTTTGATTTTGTAGAGCTTTGAAAAATCAGGATGAATAATGATGTTTTTAACATTCCATTTATTGTTATTGTATTCATAGGTCATAAGCGAGAGACCATTTTGGAAATTAGAAGAGACTCCAGCGTCTACGATTTTTTTTGCGGCATCGACTTGATCCATGAGATAGGTTCGAATCTGACCAGAGGCTTTGACCAATTCGTTTTCACAATGGTGCAAATTCCATTTTTGATTTTGAGGCTTTAAAACAAACCGATGGTATATAAATAGCGGAACAACGATGATCGCAAAAAAGCTGAGCAAGATCGCAAGAAGCCATTTAAAAAGTCGGAACTTGTTGTTAAACTTCATCAATTCTGTATCGGAAAAAGATCGGGGGGTCTGCATTCCCCCCCTTACTATTTGATTGTTTTTTGATTGCCCCGTCGTCCTATGGTCTCCCCGATCGGGGAAGGACAAGCGATATACTGATTTTATATAGCAACCACTGTGCCATGGTCTGCCTCGACAAAAGCCGGAGTATAAATGATTCTAATATCAATATAACTTTCCATCAGTGTCGTTCTGACACTTGTTTTTTATATTTTCATTCTAAAAATAGGCAATTTGAGCTCCCAAAATGCGCCCAAACTATTGAGGATTTTTTGAATATATATAAGAAATACTTATTTTAAGTAAAAGAAGGATGAAGATGAGAAAGGGAAAAAGGCTCAGCATTTCATACCCAGTTCGAAACGCTACGGCCTTGGGATTATCTGGAAGGTAGAGCAAGGCAGTATTCTCTTTAGAAATTGGAAGCTGCCCCTTCGGGGTCCACTTACGAAGCACAAAACTTGCGTTAACGTCCTCAGCCCGCAATGTGACGCTGTACAGATCCTCGGTTGATGCGCTTTCGAGGAGTTCAAAACCAACAATCCTTGCTTTCGTGGGCTTTCCAAACACCAAGAGCTTGGCGGTATCAAATGTCATAAAACAAAAATAGACCGTAACTGTCGCGGCAAGTGTATGAAGCAAAAGAACTTTTTTCTTTTTATCCACAGCAGATCCTAACCAAAGCCATTGTGGACATCAACCGTTTTTGACGCGTTTGCCGTGGTTGTAATTGTCATGGTTCAGTACTAGCTTTTAGCTCTTATAAAAATTGATCCGGGCATCGGATTTTATCCGGCGGATCGATCGCTAGGGGGGCGAACAATATGAAATTTCTAAGCTTAGTTATCGTGCTTTTTGGTATGAATGCGCAGGCAGAAAAAT
Organism: Bdellovibrionota bacterium; assembly: GCA_963169515.1. Classification (GTDB taxonomy): domain Bacteria; phylum Bdellovibrionota; class Bdellovibrionia; order Bdellovibrionales; family JAEYZS01; genus CAUJEF01. The sequence goes on along the minus strand of CAUJEF010000046.1, from coordinate 9,463 downwards.
TTGTGCGTTGGACATATAAAGAGGACACGAATGTTGATTTTACACAAATTGTTCAAAAAATTGAGGCTCAAACAGGATATACACTGAACATCCATGATTTTGTTTTGGATGAAGACCGTGATCTTGCAACGTCACACTACAGCCGCCATTTACAAGTCCAAAGCGGTTTGCCGATTAAAAAAATGTCGATCCGTATTTGGAAAAAAGACGATCGTTTAATTCAAATCGAAGCATTGATTGAAGACCCTGCCCAAGTTAAGAAATTGGCGAATAAGATTCTGCCTTTGCTGAAAAGTCAAAAGGATATCGATGCGCTGGCGGCGACTGCATTCCTAAAGGCTGCCGAGCTGCCGCTAACAAGTTTTGCAAAATCTGACGAATGGACAAAGGATGATTTGATTCGTAGCTACAGTGTAAACACACAAAACGGTCGCTACTTGATTGAATATTCGTATTCTAAAGGCAAGGTGATTCGCACAACCTTCAAACCATATCCCACGGAAGACGGAACGTATTCGGTTCCAGCCCAAGTTTTCCCAATTTATGAAGAAGTCGAAGAAACCCATGAAATGCAAACGCGACTTCCTGTAGAACTAAAATACATTTTTAAAAACATTCAAAAGCCGAGCGATGATCCCTATACAAATTTGAATGATCCGAAATGGTTAATGAGCAAGTATAATGAGCTTTTGGCGGAAACTCCGTATGGGCAAGCGCAAGGATTTTGGTCTTACAAGCAGGTATTCCAAAAGATAAACGATCTAAAAGCGGCAGTTGGATATTCGGAAAATAATTTAGGTTCAGATGCAGTTCTTGCAGGTAAATATGCAACGATCCAAATACATCCAAACGCCTTCGATACATTTCCGGGTGTAGATATTCCCAAAAAATATTCGATATTTCCAACCGAGATGGCCAAGCTAATCACAGATGGTGCTGGGAATGTTATCGATTACCTTGTTTATTATATGACAGGTTTTTATGGAAAGACCTTTTCGTCAGAGATGGATATTTACAATCGTCCGTTGATTTACGATCCAAATCACAATGCGGCAACATACCTTAATGCGGGATTTGATGAAGTTCAGGTTTACTATGCAGTTACAAAATTCTTTGAGAGTTACCACGATAAAGGTTTCATAGATCCAGAACTTTCAGAGCGTCCATTTCAGGCGGTTTTGTTCGATCCCAACATTGAATATCGTGACAATGCATTTTATTGGAACGACACAATTAATTTCACAACGTATTCTGCGGGCAGCGCAAACTTTGCGCGTGACAATACAACGATTTGGCACGAATTGGGCCATGGCTTGATGGATCGTCTGATGGGTGCCGGGGGATTTGACAATGGTGGATTCTCTGAAGGGTTTGCTGATTTCGCGGCAGAACTTGTGATTAATGATGTGACAGAGGGCAAGCCATATCCAGGCATGGAATTCCGACGATCCAATAATAGCATTGCTTTTAATGTGACAAACGAAGAGCATGACGACGGTGAGGCTTACGGCGGAGTTTTGCGTGACATCCTTTTGCAAGCTACAAAAACAGATTCAAAAGGCTTATTGAAAGTGACGGATTTAACAATCGAAATGATGCGATATATGCGTCAACACCCTAACCCAACGGTTATGGAACTTTATAATCACCTGCTGTTTGTTGATGAAATGGGAACGCCTGGTGTGCGTAACCCAGGCGAGCTTGCACCTATAATCACAGAAAACTTCATGAAACGTAATTTTGGAATGGATCCAAAGGATATTGTTCAATACATCGTTTCAAGTGAGTTGGGTGAATTAACTTATTCGAGCTTAGGAAGTCGCTATAATCCGATCTTGTTAAGGCTAACGGCAGAACAAACCCAGTCATATAAACTGAAACTAGAGGTAAAAGATGGCGAAAAGACCCAAATGAAATACCCTGTAACAATTAAAGCGACGTTTAAAGGAAGCCCGTTGCAGGGAAATGTTCACTATCAGGGTGAAGAAAATGGGTCGATTGTAAGGACAATATCGGAAAGCGGCGGTTCGGTAGAAATTCCGCTCACTGTGACTGGGGTGTGTGACGGAATCAATACGCAGGATGACGGTTGCAAAGACTATATCCATTTGCAAGTGTTCAACGCCGGCGCAGAAAAACCGTTTGCGAAAAAACGCTTTTATGTAAAGGTTAATAAACCAGTCAAATAGAGGCTAAAGAAACCGTGCTTTCTCATCGGGAGTTGGTAGTCGGCAGGTCTCGCGCTTGCCGAACCACTTATAGCGGTTGTGGGCGACCCAGTCGTAAATCGGATCGCGTATCATTTTGGGAATAATTAACAATACCGCCAACAGCGGCCACGGGAAACGTAGGCGTTGCATGACCTTGAGGGCGGCGGTCGATCTGTTATAGATCTGCGTACCAACGACCAAATAAACGGTTTCAGAGTCCCCTTGCGGAACAAGGGCGCGCCCAACCTGGGTTTGAAGGGCGGCGAACTTAAAAGTTCCCCTGTCTCGTTTTATTACAAAGTCCACAAAACCATTGCAGAGGTTGCAGATGCCGTCGAACACGATAACTTTCATATTTAAATTATACCCGTTTTCGGCACTTTAGTGTCAAAGCGATGGCCATTAAAAAATTAACGTAGTTTCAAGGCCTTACCAAAGAAGCGAATGGCCCGGTCGTGATTTACAAAAATGGGCAGCGAATTGTTCCCTGTTTTGATCCCAATTCAGTTCAAAAAACATTAGTAAAATAAATAGCTTACGAATTTAGGCCAATTTCAGCGGGGGTCCGCTGTTTGCGATGGATGGGGTCATGACGACACAGTTCTACAAAAATAAAATAAATAGAGTACTGCTTTTACTTTTCTTTTTGATAGCCGCCTGCGCACAAAAGTTAGAACCGGAACAGTCCTGTAATTTTGTGCAAAACGGGCAATTGCAGCGTGTTTCTTGGAAAGGCCGCGTTCCAGTCACGTTAACTATAAGTTCTTCTGTGCCTGAGGAATTCCATGAATCAATTCGATTAGCAGCTTCCGAATGGAACTACCGGTTGGGCCGTTTCATGTTTGATGTCCGTACTGGTGGTGATGTTGGGGGATCTCCTGCAAAAGATGGTCAGTCTGTTATATATTGGATAAATAACTGGGAATCTGGAAAGGAATTAGAGCAAGCGCGTACGACGATTTTTTGGAAAGGAACATTTATTTCTGAAGCCGATATTCGTATTAACGCTCGTGACTTCGCATACTCTGTTACCGACGTGGCGGAACCAAGCCGTGTGGATTTTGAAAGCCTTCTTGTTCATGAACTTGGCCATGTTCTTGGCCTACAGCATGTTGAAGTTGGAAAGGGTAGTGTAATGGAAGCCCAATTGGCCCACGGAACTGAGCGACGAGTTCCCGGCAACGTGGATCTGGAGTCTTTAAAATGCGAATATTAAGATTTGGCGGTACCAATTTGGAACCTGTCAAAAAAAATGAAATTGTCTATTGTTTTACGAAAAAGAATGTAGTTAGCTTAATACAGAAGTCGAGGTTTTCTGTTCCATCCCTGCCACCACAACTTAAGTCAAGCATCCTCGAAATTGATAAAAAACAAGGTTCAAGTCTTAGAGGTCTTTATGGCTGTTAAAGTTTCACCAAGCGTATCTTCAGAAAATTCAAGCTTACTTCGCCGTATCCAGGCGTATGCTTTTGGCTACAAAAATGCAGTTTCAGAGGAAACCCATTTCGAGCCGCTATCTACAGAATCAAAGACGCTTTCAGATTCATTAGAAATCAATGTTCGAAAGTTAGAAGATGCGTGTTCGCGTCTTGAGTTTATGATGGATGAGGTTTCTTCTCTCGTTCGTCGCCGCTAGAATCAAGTCACTTTTGGGATAATAACCTTCAACATACCGTCGGTATAAAACTTTTCGACCTCTTTTTCATGAATAGCTTTTGTAATCGGGAATTCTTCTCTGAAAGTTTCCTGTTTGTTGGTGCTGATTGTTCGGTGACCTTCGTTATATTTGTCTTCGAAAGATCTCGCGCCTGAGACCACGACGCGATCTTTTTGCACCCGCACATCTACATTTTTATATTCGTGCTTTGGAACGGCAGTCTCGATTACATAGTAGTTTTCATTTTCAGAAAAAGTCGATCCCGTATGCTTCATTCTATAGAATGGATCGTGCTGGGTTGCCGTATATTTTTTCATATGCTCTAGATTTTCTGTGCGCTGGCTGGCAAGCGCACGATCAAAATTCTTTTGCTGGTCATCATAAGATTGGCTGAAAACTTTTTGATTGTTATCGAACTTCTCCTGGTATTCCTTATGTTGTCGCTTAAGGTTCTGTTCGTAAAGTGCGTCATTACGAGCGACCTCTTTTTCTTGAGCTTGGTGGACGGCAGCTTTCTTTTGCAAATGACGCTGAGACATTTCTTCGAGCTCTTTTTTGTTAGACTCTTTCTGCTTGTTTTGGACGCCAACGGCACGGTTCTGTTCTTCTGCGATTCGTTTATCACCTTCTTTGTGAACGAGAGCGATTTGTTTGTTGTACTCTTGCCGTTGCTGATCGGTTGCGGTTGCATAATCAATCCGGCGCCGATTTAGCGCTGACGCTTGATTTTTTTCCAGCTCTGAAAGTTGCTCTCTATTTTCTATTTTTTCTTTGGTCACTGTTTCGTCAAATTTTGCTTGGACATGGCGCATGGCCTCGTTTTTCTCTTTTTGGTCCGCAGAAAGTTGTGCTTGGGTAGTTTTTCGACTGGTTTCGATTTGATCTTGGTTTGCCTTTGTTTCCTTCTCTGCTATTTTTCTATTTTCCTCTTTTAAAAGATCCACGTTTTTTCGATAGTTTTCTGCAAGTTTTTGTGTTTCAGCACGATTGTATCCGCGAAGTGCTTCGAGTTCCTTGTTTGCATCACGTGCGGCGCTTGAAACTTCATCGCGGTAAGCCCTATGAACCTTTTGGATTCGCTCGTTGTAAAGCTCTGATTCTTGTTTCAGGGCACGCTGATTTTCTGAGCGGTTTTCGTTTACGGCTGCTTTGGCTTGTTCGGCCTCTCGATGGAGCTCTTCCTGATGCTGCTTTTGCGTTAACTTTAAGTACTCGCTTTGTTGGCGTTGATTTTTTCGAATAGAATCAAGCTTTCGATCATATTCGCCTTGCAAGGTTTCGATTTGTTCTTGATTTTTTTCTTTGGTTGTAGCGACCTCTTTGTTTTGGCGTGTGCGAATATGATTAACGACGGCTTCGCCATCGGACATTACAGCATTGGCCTTTTCAGCGTATTGTTTTTTCAATTGAACAAGACGCTTTTCTTCTTTTTCAATTAATTTTTTTTGTTGCTCTTTCAGACGATTATTTTGTTCGGTGATATATGCCTGTTCCCGATCGCGATCTTTCACTTCCATAGAATCGCCTCCGGCGACTTATTTATAATACTATGAAATAGCTATGGATTTGCGTTCAGGGGCAGATCTTCCGTTTTTTCTAGACGAGGGTTCGGGCAAATTTTTTCCGCCTTGCTGGTGTCGCCATAACATATCCATGTATTTTTCATGACGACAACTTCATTTTTTTCAACAGGGTAATAACCTGGGTACTGGTCTGGGTCCAGGGTGCTTGCAATAGATCGTTTGGAATTGGTTTCTATATTCACAATTTCATGTTCAAAAGCACGGTATTCAGCGTTTGCATTTATAACAAGAAAAAGTAGGTATATAAACATATCTACTTTTTCGGTGTTAATGGATTTCGACTTAAAATTTTATTGGCAGTAGTTGATTACTACTTCAGAGAGTTCGCCGCCACCTGAGCTGAGGTGTATTTGGTTTCCGATGAGCGTGAAGTTGACCGGTTGCCCATCAACTGTAGCCACAATTGAACTTGCGTTAAACGGTGGCGTTAAGTCAAATACGGTGCGGAGGTTTAGAATCTCACTTGAAGCTTGACCAATTTGGGTCAACGCTAAAGCGATATTATTAGAAGCCAAGTCAATCGCAAGACCCTGAGAAGAAGCAATAATATCTGTGTAACCGCGGCCGATGCTGTCGTAGCCACCGCTTGGTATCGTGCCTTGACCGGTATAGATAATACCCGACATTAACAGCGGATTTCCGTTACCATGTGCTTGGACAATTGACAGTACGTTTGGAGCAAACGTGTTTTCAGTTGTACATGCGCCGTCACGGAAAGTGCGTTCAGACGCTTGGTCCGTGCTATTTGCATAGCAAACGTCGTTTTCATCGGACATAAACACGATTGTTAAGCCTGCATCGGATCGGAAAAACCCTTGGCCTTGAACAGTAGCATAATTATCATAGAGTTTTTTGATTGCGTATAAGCCAGCCTCACCACTGCTACCGCCACTTCCATCGCCTGGGGGGTTGATTAGGCGGTCTGCAAGTTCAGAATGTAGCTGTGACTGTGTCAGCCCCGGGTCTAGGTAATGTTTTTCGTTTGGAGTGACGTTTCGGCCTAGGAAAAGTTTCCCAACATTTGAGCTGCTACCATGAGCCAAGAGAACCCCGATACGGTAGTCAATTCCTGTGAGTTGAGTGAGCATATTTTCAATATTATCAACGATACTTTGGCGCTCGACATCCAATGATCCAGAGGTATCCATTACGAGAAGGATATCAAGTTTTTTTGAAGCTGCGGGCTGAGTGTACTGGATTGTTTGGCAAACGGGTGTTGGTGTTGGTGTAGGCACTGGAGTCGGCTCTGGTGTTGGTGTAGGTTCTGGAGTCGGCTCTGGTGTTGGTGTAGGTGTGGCTGTGGGTTCTGGGGTCGGCTCTGGCGTTGGAACAGGTGTGGCCGTAGGCACGGGTGTCGGATCAACTTGTTGGCTAGTTACGCTTTCAGTGAGTGATTTGTTAAACGAAACCTTTGCGCAGTTTTGAAACAAAATAAATAGAGAAGACGCTATCAGTATTGGCAGCAAACTTTTTCTGTTTTTTCTGATCGCTTCCAGAAGTTCGCAGAACTGGTTGTTAACTTTTGAAGTGTATCGTTTTAAGACATTCTTGAAGTATTTCATTTCGTCCCCCGACTACCTATGAAGAAGCAATTGTCATTCCACTGGGTGTCTTACACTGATACTGCCATTTGACATATGTGCGAGCTGTGGATACTTGTTCGAATTTTATACACCATGAGTTCGACATATATCTAAAAGTTAAATAGTGGTTTTGGGTTCTCCTAAAATGAGTTCTCATAAAACGTAATCTACTGTGACAGTGAATTGTATGGAATCAGCATGTTTGCAATCCGTAGAGTCATTGTCGCCAATGATGATCAATTTAAAATCGTGACTTGTTCGGCTTGGGCTAATCGACATTAAATCACGAATGATGGACGGTGCAAAACTCATGGAGATTGTGCCCTGAGTATCCGTTTCCGGCCAACTACATTGCGATAGCCCTCGGTCCTCACCCAGGCAGTAAGGCTCTTGCAAGTCAATTTCACCATTGTCCACCCCATCCATCCACTGTTCACCGACAATTCGGGTCCAATCGTATATGGGAGCTCCATTTTCATGAATGAGATAGCTTGTGAACACGTAAGAAGAAGCCATGATCATATTATTAAATGTCATAATGAATTCATCGTCGTATCTAAAAGATTGACCAGCAAAACTGAAATCCATGTCACATATTTTCGACTGTGGCGGCAGGTTAAAGTTTGCGGTCTGTTCATATCGCGCTCGGAAATAATTATTAAGCCGGCTCATGTTTCCGTCGTTTTCCCAATTGCAGTTTGATGTTTGCTCAGGAAACTCAATTTCAACGATTTGCGTTTGATGGGGGATATTGGGATTGTCACAGGCGTTGTTGATTATGTCGGGAGTGGGGGATGGGTTGGGACTGCCTTGCGGGTCAACTATAGAATCGCTTGCGGCCTTTTGAAAGTTCACCTTGCCACAATTGTTGTAGCCGATGACGAGCACAAGGGTGATTGCCAAGGGAGCTGCTTTGTTAAAAAATTTTCGATCTACTTTCACCGTTTTGACCTCAAAATGTTCTTCAAAACTATTCGGAAGTCTAGGCCCATGACCTTAAATAAATGTATTAGAACTACTAAAAGGGCCTGCGTTTTGGGCTGTATCAAAATGAAACGCAGGTTGATTGAAGTTTAAGCAGTTAGTGTTTGTGTGGGGTAGATTCCAAGACCGCATTGTCGACAATGTTAAAATAGGTACGAACCAAGAGTTCGTAGGTTGTCTTGTCGATTCGTTTCAAGTAGTCTTGCTTTTCACTGAGCGTTTTACGCTCGATGAATTCGGCGAGAATGCTTTGAACTTTTTTAATGTTTTCGACTGTGAAAAAATCCAAGTTTTCGGTTGGATTCTTAAGAATTTTGGCTATGGATACGTTGTCGAACAAAAGATGTATGCCTTGAGTAGATTGAGATAATAGATACTCAATTTGCTCAAGCTTTTCTGGACTTATATTCATATGACTATGCCTCCTTGCAACGTCACTAAAAGTCTTTTTAAAAGCTGATGGTTTGTAAATCCGTGATTTCCCCTTGATTTGATTTGAAAGACATTCTAAGTGGAACGCAAGAAAAAACTCTCAAAATGACTTAACTTGTCATTGGGGCTCAATCCTGCGTCTTATTCATGACTTAAGTAAAGTTTTATACTTTAATTTATGCTAACCCTCGTCTGTGCGAGAAAACCCTTTTCAAAGATCATCATGGCGAAGAAAACGAAGAAAAAAAACTCAAAACCAGATGAAAAAATCGTCATAGATGAAGCCAAGGGACTAATATTTTCTGACGAAAAAGAAATCTACAACCACTTTTTGCCGCAAATTGAGGCGCTTGAAAAAGAATATGAAAAAATCGCTCTCGATTCAGAACCAGAAGGCGTTACCTTTACAAAGCACGAGTTTTACTTAACACAAGTACTCCAGGACCCAGAAGAAGTGTGGGTGAGCACGGAAGTATTTCCGGACGTTCCCATCGGAATGTTCATGGGGAAATACAAATTGGATGATGACGAAAGCACTTCCGGCGACGGAACCGCAAAAAGCATTGAGTTTCACTACATAGCTCTCACGTATTTTGTTCGCGATGTTCCTAAATTTGTATTTTTGCATTTCCCGGTTTTCGACCCAGCTGTTGTTGAGAAGTATAAGCGCGGAATAAAAATATTTGATCGCGCAACGGGGGGGGCCACTCAATACGAAGAAACAGTAGATGCGTTGAGTGAAGGGGACGAATTTGCAGTCGGTTTATATCAAGCCATGTTAAAGCTTCGATCAAATAAGGATATTCCAGAGGAAGAATTTTCACGTTATTTGGTTCATCGAGAGAAGACAATTGAAGAGCCTGACGAGGTTTGGAAATTTACAGATAGCCAGGGCCACGTCATCGTTAGATTCATTAAGCAAATCATGGACGAAGACGGTGCGGTGTACATCGTTACCACCTTGGAGGAAGAGGCTTCTGAAAGTCAGTATTTATTGTTTTCATTTCCGACGAC
>CAUJEF010000045.1 GCA_963169515.1 Bdellovibrionota bacterium | reverse complement strand
ACGAGCGAACCCTAGAAAATGTCACGGTCTGTTCCTTGTATATCAAGACAGTTTCCGCAGTGACCGCAGGCCGCCTGATCCATTAAACCAAAATAATTATAAATATATTTCATCAAACAGGTCTCTTGGATCGTATACTGAACCATCCTTAATAACTTTTCTTGGCTATATTTTAGCTTTTTCTGGAACAAATCTTTGTCAACCAAGTGCCCAGTTGGCCTTTGAATTGCTTTTACATTTTTACTTTCTATGTCACCTTCGATAAATCCCCACCGTTCAAGCAAATTCAATGTCGTTTCAACCCGAAAATCTCGAGAGTTATAAAAATTCAACTTCTGCCGAAGATAATCGTAACCTTCTTGGTTTACTGCCTTTGGATTCGATTCTATCAAATTATAGACTGTATTAATAAATCCAGGATCGGGATGGGCCCATTTTAAAAAATCCGTTTGAATGCTAACATCATCTTCGTCGTACAGTAAATGACAATGGGATATTTCACCATCTCGCCCCGCGCGCCCGATCTCTTGATAATAGGCCTCGATCGACGACGGAATTTCTGCGTGCACCACCATTCGAATGTCTTTCTTATCAATGCCCAAACCAAATGCAGGGGTCGCCAAAATTAATGGCGTTTCCCCCTTCAAAAACTGGTTTTGATTCAATTCACGTTTATTTCGTGGAAGCTGCCCATGGTAAATCACGTGCTCAATGCTTACTTTATCAATGGATTTGGAAAAGGCTTCCAATGTTTGCACCAATGAAAAGTAAACAATAGCCGCCCCTTTCCAGTAATTATGGAGCATCACAAATTTTTGAACTTTTTGATCTAATCCATAAATGTCATGAATCGAAAGATGTAAATTTGGACGCTTAATCCCTGTGTTAAAAGTTTTTACTTCTGTGGGCATTAATCCAATTTGTTTTAAAATATCGGCTTGTACATCCTCTGTCGCCGTCGCCGTTAATGCCATCGTTGTTGGATTTCCCAGGAATTCTCTAAACTCTTTTATCCGGGTATAATCTGGCCTAAAATCATGTCCCCATTCTGAAATACAGTGGGCTTCGTCAATGGCAAGAAGCGAAATCTTATTTTCTTTAATGGATTTTAAAAAACTTTCGTTACGGAATCTTTCTGGGGCAACGTACAGAAGCTCGTATTCTTTATTTTTTAACTTCGCATATCGTTTTTCGCGCTCATCGCGATCCAGGCTAGAATTGATTTCGGCACACTTAATCCCACGCTTTCGAGCCTGGTCCGCCTGATCTTTCATAAGCGCAATCAACGGAGAGATCACAAGCGTCAGACCTTCTTGCATCAGGGCGGGAATTTGATAGCAAAGGCTTTTTCCCATTCCCGTTGGCATTAACACGAGCGCATGGTTTTTGCCCAATACATGGTCAATGACAGACCCCTGATCTCCTCGAAACTCTGAGTGCTTAAACACCTCTGAAAGAACTTGTTTTTTATCTTTGTAACGCATGTTGGCAATATCCGCTTTCTTTGATTCCCCTAGCTTCTTATGTTAACCCCTTTAATTCAACATCAAAAGTCTATTTGCCCTAGGCTGTAGTCGACTGCAGATTGGCTTTTTTTAGTTCAACTTCAAATCTGTAAGGAAAGATTTATGTCACAAGAAAAGGTGCCTTTAGAAAAAGTTCGAAACATTGGTATTTCTGCGCATATTGATTCAGGTAAAACAACTTTAACTGAGCGTATTTTATTTTACACTGGCCGCATTCACCAAATTCATGAGGTTCGCGGCAAAGATGGCGTGGGCGCAAAAATGGATTCGATGGACCTTGAAAGAGAAAAGGGCATCACGATTCAATCCGCAGCAACCTATGCCCGTTGGAAAGATATCCAGATTAATATCATCGATACTCCGGGCCACGTGGACTTCACAGTCGAAGTGGAGCGTTCGTTGCGCGTTCTTGACGGCGCAATTCTTGTTCTTTGCTCGGTATCTGGGGTTCAATCGCAAACCATGACGGTAGATCGACAAATGCGCCGATACAACGTGCCTCGTATTGCATTTGTAAATAAGTGTGACCGCGCAGGCGCAAATCCAAAGCGCGTTTGCCAACAAATTCGCGACAAATTGAAACTAAATGCAGCAATGATCCAATTGCCTGTCGGCCTTGAAGACGCCCACGTTGGTGTGGTCGACCTTATTGAAATGAAGGCCTACTACAACGAAGGCGACAAGGGCGAAAAAGTTATCGTAAAAGAAATTCCAGCCGACATGGCTGAAGAGGCAAAAGCCGCTCGCCAGGAATTAATTGGGAACGTGGCAGATTTTGATGAACATATTGCCGAAAAATTCTTGGCCGAAGAACCTGTATCAAATGAAGAGTTGAGAGCAGGGGTTCGTAAAGCCACAGTGTCGTTGAAATTTGTTCCAGTCATGTGCGGATCTGCATATAAAAATAAAGCGATTCAGCCGTTGTTGGACGCCGTGGGGTATTATCTTCCAAACCCAACTGAAGTTGAAAATATCGCATTGGATGTCGATAAAAACGAAGAGCGTGTAAAGCTTGAATCAGACTCTAAAAAACCGCTTGTTATGCTGGCGTTTAAGCTTGATGACGGCCGTTATGGCCAGTTGACCTACATGAGGATTTACCAAGGCACCGTAAAAAAAGGCGACTTCATCACGAACATTGTAAACGGTAAAAAACTAAAAGTTCCACGTCTGGTGCGTATGCATTCTGACGAAATGGAAGAGATCGAAACAGCATCAGCCGGCGACATCGTTGCATTGTTCGGTGTGGACTGCGCATCTGGTGATACATTCACTGACGGAACAGTCAGTCTCGTAATGACGTCGATGTTTGTCCCAGACGCCGTGATCAGTCTTGCCATCGCACCAAAAAACAAAACGGATGCCAATAATTTTTCAAAAGCGTTGAATAAATTTACAAAAGAAGATCCAACATTTCGGGTTCACCGCGATGAAGAATCCGCCCAAACAATTATTAACGGTATGGGCGAACTTCATCTTGAAATTTACGTTGAACGCATGAAACGCGAATTCAATTGCGAAGTTGTGACTGGCAAACCTCAAGTGGCGTTCCGCGAAACAGTTACAAAAGCCGTCGATTTTATGACTGTTCACAAAAAACAAACGGGTGGCTCGGGTCAATACGCAAAAATCGGCGGTATCATGGAACCCCTTCCTACGGGCGGACCAGGTTACGAATTTGTTAACAAAATCGTTGGCGGATCAATTCCTCGAGAATTTATTCCTGCCTGCGATAAAGGTTTCCAAGAGCAACTGAAAAAAGGTTTGTTGATCGGTATGCCCGTTCTTGGCGTGCGTATGACAATCAATGACGGCGGCTACCATGACGTGGACTCAAGCGAGATGGCGTTTCGTATTTGCGCGATGACCGCTGTTCGTGAAGCGTTTATGCGTGCGGCCCCAACAATTTTAGAACCGATTATGAAAGTTGAAGTTCAGATTCCAGAAGAATACCAAGGCGCGGTGCTGGGGCAAATCAACCAACGCCGTGGGATGATTAACGGCACTTCAACAAACGAAGGTTTTACCGTGATCGAATCTGAAGTGCCTTTAACAGAAATGTTTGGGTACTCGACAGATTTGCGATCGGCAACCCAGGGTAAGGGCGAATTCACGATGGAATTCTCACGTTACGCGCAAGTTCCGAGAAATGTTCAGGAAGAAATGCAGAAGGAATATCAGAAAAAACGTGAGGAAGAGCATAAAAAATAACCAGACCTTGGTCTTGTTTTGCGTTCAAACGAAGCCCTGCGGATTTATGAAGCAGGGTTTCTTTTTTTTAAAACCCATCCTTGATACTATTGGAAACTCATGGATTTATTAATTGCCATCGTTGTAATAACCATCGCTGTTTCATTTATGAGCTCCATTGCCGAATCTACGATTTTGTCGGTCACACACAGTCATATTGAGCTTTTAAAGCGAAACCACAGCAAAGTAGGGTACCTGCTCTATAGCCTTAAAAACAATATCGATAAACCGCTGGCAGCAATTCTCACTTTCAACACCATTGCCAACACAATCGGGGGTGCAGCCTTTGGCGCACAAATTCTCAAAATCTATGGCGATGCTTATTTAGCACTCGGATCTGGAATTTTAACAGTTGGGATTCTTGTCATTGCAGAAATTATCCCAAAGACTCTCGGTGCACGTTACTGGAAAAGATTGGCTCCTCTGGTTGCCTATATTATCCGTTGGATGATTTTTAGCGTTTATCCGATGGTCCTTTTTGCCCAATACATTGGAAGACGATTAGGTAAGGGACCGTCCACACGCATGACCCGTGAGGAAATGATCGTTCATGCAGATATTGGCGAAACCGAGGGCACACTGTTAAAAAAAGAAACCGCGATTATTAAAAATGTTCTTCGTCTGAATAATATATTTATCAAAGATATCATGACTCCCCGATCAGTGATGATGGCATACCCCGAAGAAACCACTGTGAATAAGTTCATTGATGAAAACAAAGACGTTCCTTTTTCGCGCGTTCCGGTTTATTCAGGCGATTTGGACCGCATTACGGGAATGGTTTTGCTCTATGAGGTCATGGAATCATACAGCAAAGACGAAGGGAATAAGCAATTGAAAGAGCTTATTCACCCCATTCAAAATATTAATTACAACCAACCTGTATCAGTCGCGCTAGATGACTTTGTTAAGCAAAGAGAGCATTTATTCCTCTGCGTAGATGATTATGGCAGCACAACAGGCCTTGTCACACTCGAAGACGCTGTAGAAACGTTACTTGGCGTCGAGATTGTTGACGAATTCGATAATGTCGAAGATATGAGAAAGCTAGCGCTTGAACGCTGGGAAAAGCGCAAACGTGAAATCATGCAACAGCGTTCGTACCCGACAACAAAAAAGCCAGGGGCGTAAAAATAGCCCCGAAGGTGAGGGGATTTATGTCTTTAGTTTCTGTTTTCATAACAACGTCAGGTCGAAGTGAAGCTCTTAAAATTTCAAAACTTCTCGTGCAGAAGCGTCTTGTCGCATGTGCGAATATTTTTCCTTCTATCGACTCTATCTATCGATGGGATGGAAAAGTGGAAACAGCCCATGAAGCCGTTATCATCGCCAAAACTCAAAAAAAGCACATGAAAATACTGACGGATGTAATTACCTCCGTTCACTCTTACAAAAACCCATGCATTGTGAGCTTACCCATCCAAGGTGGCGCACCTGAATATCTGAAATGGATTAAGGAAAATACTTAATATGGGAAAGGTTCTTGCCCAATCTTTTTATTGTAAAAATACTGAGCAAGTTGCAAAACGCCTTCTTGGAAAAAAACTTATTCGGATTTATAGGGGGCAACGCATTTCTGGGATTATTGTTGAAACCGAAGCATACCTTGGTATTTCAGACAAAGCGGCCCATTCTTATGGTGGAAAATTCACAACGCGAACACAAACCATGTATTTAGGTGGCGGCCACAGTTATGTTTATTTAATTTACGGTATGTATCATTGCATGAATGTAGTCACTCGCTCAACAAAACACCCCGAGGCCGTACTTATCCGCGCCCTCGAGCCTCTGGAAGGCATTCACCTTATGAAAAAATTCAGAAAGACAGATGATCTAAAAAAATTGACTAGCGGACCAGGGAAACTTTGCTGTGCTCTGAATATCGATAAGTCGCAAAACGCGCTGAAGCTTTTTGAAAATGGAGAACTATTTATTGAAAATGGGAAAAATGATGCCGCTGTCGAAACAGGTCCGCGAATTAATATCGACTACGCTGAAGAAGCCGCTGAATGGGGATTACGTTTTTTTATTAAGAGCAATCCCCACGTTTCAGTCTAATAGTCGCAAGGCCCCATATACAAAATATCCTTCGTTGAATATTGCTCGTTACCATCAAATCGTGCCTCGATGGTTCCAGTGTTCGCGGCCAAAAGAATAACCATAATATCGCGGTTTTCATTGCGGTATTGGAACTGTTGATCTTGATAGCCATTTACCAAATACCATTCCCATTTACAAACTTGCTGTCCGTTAGGCGTCGTGTGACAGACATACTTTTTTATTTCCGCCTGACACTGAATACGTTCCCACATAGGGTTTGAAACACTTTGAGAGGTCTTAATGTCCCCTTGAACATCATACGGTTGGCCACTCAAAGTGGATGGAATTTGAAATGTTCCGCTGGCTGGAAACGGCTTTGGTGAGACGATTTTGAACACCGGATTATTGTCGTCCCCAGCAAGCCTTACTTCAAACAAAAGTTTTTTTGAGCGTTGAGACATTGTAAAATCATATATGCCCTGAGGAATAGTACCCATTCCTTCTGACACTTTTAGATTTAATGTTTGTGTGACCGTCACACGCCCCTGGTATGCTACCGCAGATAGCGGTCCCATTACCACGACAATAAACAAGACAAGTTTTTTCATTAACTCCCCCTTTATGCTACCTTAAGCAAATCATAGTGGGAGAAAAAATCAAGTTATAGATATATGCAATATCTACGGTTGAATTTGAATTAGCTCTTTTATGTGGTGGACGATTTCTTCTTTATTGGGGACGGTATTTTCTTCTAAATTAGGATGTAAACCAATGCCCGGAACATTTTTAGCAGCCACAACCCGCGGCGGTGCCAAGATTTCAAAGAACAACTCGCTTGTCACCCGATTTGCCAAATGTTCCGCAAAGTTCGTAACCTCTGTATCTTCATTAACAAACAAAATCCGCTTTGTTTTTTGAACAGATTCTTTTATGGCCTGCCAGTCATAGGGATAGATAGACCGAAGATCAATCACTTCAACTGAAATCTCGCCCGCCAATTCTTCAGCTATTTTTTTGCAAATTGGCAACGGGCGGCCGAAACCCACAACCGTCACCTGATCTCCTGGGTGCACGACCCTGGCCTTCCCAATTGGAACCAAATACTCTTTCACTGCGGGCCACTTTGCTTTCCATTTGGTACGATCACCCAGTGGCGCATCAATCATGGATTTTAATTCATTTTCGTTTTCCGGCTCACCGGGGATTGGCTCATCACCACGAACACGAAGCAAAGCCTTTGGCTTCAAGTACAATACCGGGTTGGGGTCCTGGATCGCAGACAACATCAATCCATAAGCGTCCAACGGATTCGAAGGTATAACAATTTTCCATCCGGGCATACGCGACGCCCATGAATCAAAACTGTGACTGTGGTAAATCGAGCCTCGGATTCCCGCACCATTCGGGGTCATCAACACCAGCGGCATATTCACTTGCCCGTTTGATGCCCAACACATATTCCCAACAAGTTTTAATAAATCGATTGTGTTGAAAATATAATCTGAAAATTGAATTTCCGCCACACACCGCTGACCCGTCATGGCAATCCCAGTCGCCATTCCGATAATTCCGCGTTCATCTAACGGGGTATTCCATGTTGTTTCCAACCCTTGAGTGACAGTAAACACACCACCCAGCGGAGCTCCAACATCTTGACCGAAAATATCTTTCACATCGAGATGTTTTTCGCCATAGTGGAGCGCTAATCGAATGGCTTGGGCCATCGTTGCCATTAGAATTTCCTCCAGTCGCCGTTTTCATTATCTGCATAAACGTGATCCCAAATTGTTTCCCCCGCCGGGGCTGGTTCACCACGAACACGTTCCGTCGTCGCTTTGGATTCTTCATCGTATCGAAAATAGATATCTTTAATCTCTTCTCGCGTTATCAAATCCCATTTCAAAAGTTTCTCTTCAAATAGCTTTATGCAGTCTGCTTCATTGGCTACAAAACTCGCTCCTGACGCAGAAGAATGACCGTAAAGTCGAGACACATTGGCTTCAAGCAATACCGGTTTTTTATTTTTCCGAACATATTCCAATTCTTCCTTGAGGCTCAAATACGATTCAACTGGATCATTGCCATTGATTGTGAGCGTTCGAATCCCAAATGCCTTTCCACGATCTGCCAATTTTTCTTCCCCATGTTGGCCATCGTAGCTGGTTGAAATGCCCCAGCGGTTATTCTGCACTGTAATCAAGATGGGTAATTCACGCCCAGGACGCGAAGACCAAACCAGGCAGGACGCAAAGTCTCCCTCGGCCGTACCAGCATCACCGCCCGTAACAATTGTAATACCCTTGGCTTTTTCACGCTTTTGGACCCACGCGGTTCCCAAGCATTGCGAATATTGAACCTCGATAGGTGACGTTATCGGCGCCACGTTCCATTTTGGAAAACAGTAATGGTTTGAAAAATTTCGACCACCCGTTGAAGGGTCTGTCGCCCTGTTCATGATCAAACGAATTCCATCTTCCATGGTAAGACCCATGGCGATCAATGTTGGGGTCCCCCGATAATGAAGGTGGAGCCAGTCGTGGTTGATGCCTTGGCCTTTATTCACCAAAAGCCCGAGCGGGACACCCCAGGCTTCTTCGCCAGGAGCTCCGATCCAAAAATACGCTTCGCCTATTTTATAAATTTTAATCAGACGTTCTTCAAGAACCCGTGATTTAACCATCAAATCATGCATCTTCAGCAACAGTTCTTTGCTGAGAGGCAGTTTACGCATAATCGGTTTCTTTGTAGATTTTTTTGTCATACCTACTGGAAAAGGGCATCATGTTCCTGCAACCGGAGAAATTGGTCTGCTGTTCACAAAGTCGCCCAAAACATTCACGGCTTCTTTTACGTCCGGACGCTTCAGGTATTCCTCAAGTTTCTTCTTTGCATTTGCCTTTTTCTTTTTGTCCTCTTTCTTTTTGTCTTTGCTGTCGAGAATTTCTGTTAGCACAACCGTTTTGCCTTTGGCTTTTGTCTTTTGGATCTCGTCTACAATTTTTTTAAACTCAGGATCGGCGTCAATTCGCTTTTTTGAATGTTCACGAAGTGAGCTTACGACTGTACCCTCGACTATATCCCATCTTTGTTCGCCCTTGTCCACATAGGCGTCTATAGACGTAAAAGGTTCGATTGTTTTTGGAGCGAGTGAGTAATCCAAGGTCTTTTCACCAATTTCATCGTTGGAATAAGGGCTTGGCAAAATTACATCTGCGTCTACTCCTC
>CAUJEF010000044.1 GCA_963169515.1 Bdellovibrionota bacterium | reverse complement strand
TTATTCTTGAAGTCATACATTTCTTCGCAATTACCGTGATCGGCGGTGATTAGAATGTCGAAGCTTTTATCAAGCGCCTTTTCCACGACCTCCTTCAAACAAAGGTCTAATGTTTCAACCGCTTTTATGGCCGCGGACTCGACTCCTGTGTGTCCAATCATGTCGCCATTCGCATAGTTTACGACAATAAGTGCATAGTCCTTGTCAAGGCCCTTTAGGACTTCTTTTGTCACTTCGCGGGCAGACATCTCTGGCTTCAAATCATAGGTTTTAACATCTTTTGGCGAAGGAACCAGCACGCGTTCTTCCCCCGGGTAGGGTTGCTCTACGCCACCGTTAAAAAAATATGTCACGTGCGCATACTTTTCTGTTTCCGCCACCCGTAATTGCTTCTTTCCAAGGTCAGAAATAATTTCGGCCAAGATTTTCTTGTGCGCTTGGGGTGGAAACAGCGCCGGAAATGGAAAGTTTTTTTGATATACCGTGAAAGTAACCCAATTTTTCGGATTTAATTTTACAGGCGCTACAAATTCGCTAAATGCTTCATCTGCAAAGGCTTGTGAAATTTGTCGCGCGCGATCTGCGCGATAGTTAAAAAATATTGCCTGATCATTTGACTGAAAATGTACGCCCCCCTGAATCCAGCGCGGAGTAATGAATTCGTCCGTTTCGTTTTTAGTATATGCGTCCTGGATGGCGGCTTCGGCACTTGCAAATTCTGGTGTGTCTGACGTTCCGATATATGCTTTGTATGCTCGCTCTGTACGATCCCATCTTTTGTCACGATCCATAGCATAATAACGCCCACAAATACTTGCTATTGTTGTATTTGGATATTGATCTACCGTTTTTTGCAGATCTCTTACAAATCGTAAACCACTGTTCGGCGGGGTGTCTCGGCCGTCTGTAATGACATGAATAAAAACAGGCTTTTCTTTTGAAATTTTATAAATTGAACTTATGAGCGCTTTTACGTGATCAATGTGCGAATGGACGCCGCCATCCGAAACCAAACCCAGCAAGTGTACTGCGCCCACCGGATCCTTTGCGAGTCTTTTTACTTCCGCGTGTGTGCTGAATCCTCCTTCTTCCGCAAATTTTGTAATTTTCGTCAAATCCATGTAAACAATTCGACCGGAACCGATGCTTAAGTGCCCCACCTCTGAATTTCCCATCACGCCATCAGGAAGCCCCACGGCTTCGCCATGCGTTCTTATGAGGGAATGAGGATACTCTTTTAAAAGACGTTCGTAGGTCGGGTGTTTCGACAGGTAAATGGCGTTGTGCCGAGTTTCCTTCGTGTACCCAAATCCATCTAAAATGACCAAGCAAACCTTTTTATTCATTGTGATATGGGATCCCTTTCCAAATTGTAAGGCCTCGATAAATTTGTTCAAGCAAAACCAATTGTGCGACAAGATGATTCATCGTCATTTTTGATAAGCTCCAACGTAAGTTTGATCTAGCCCTAACGTCTTCGGAAACTCCAAACGCCCCTCCGACAATAAAAACGCAACGTTTTTTTGCGCTTTCAATAATCTTAACCAGGGACCTTGATACGGTCTTTGAGTCTAGCTCCTCGCCCTCAACATCAAGCAGCACAACGTAATCGTTCTGGTTTAAAAAATCTAACATCTCTTTTGATTCTTTTTGTTTCTTTTCGTTCTGATTTGGCCGTTCTAAAGATGGGCTCTTAATTTTTTTCATTTCGAAATCAATAAATTTTTTTATTTTATTTGCGTATAGATCTTGGGACTCCGTGGCCCACAGCTCCTTTTTTGTTTCCACTGTGAGCAATACAAATTTCATTTTAATGATTTGTCTTCAAGCCCCATTGGCTTTGCCGTTTTCCACAAATCTTCCAAGCGGTATTCGTTACGAACAAGTTCATAAAAAATATGAATAATAAGCCCCCCATAGTCCATCAACACCCAGCGCCCTTCATCCAGTCCCTCGAGACTAATTGGGTTTACTCCGTACTCTTCTTTAACTGCGCGACGAATGTTTTCAGCCAATGCGCTTGTGGTTCGAGTGCTTGTGCCCGAACAAATCAACGCGTATTCAGATGGGGCTTGAATTTTTGTTAAATCATAACCCCTTACATTTACGGCTTTTTTAGAAAACATGACCTGAGCACAAAAATTAGTGAACTTTTCATAGCTCGGAATCTTTCCCGATATTAAAGGATAAACTTCATTCTCTCTGATATATCGCTCTACCTCTATAGAAAGAGCTTTGTCCACGCTCTTTCCAAGCTTCAATTTTTTTCGAACCGCACTGGAAGAAATATCTAAATCTTTTAATTGAAGGAATCGAATCGTTCGCCCTGTTTTTAAGGTTGCAACCCCAGAATAATTAAAATCTTTTACGTATTTTTGAATTCCATTTGGAAACTCGGAGACACTTAAAGGTAGCGTCGTATTTGGTCGAGTCGTTACGATTAAATTCGCTTCCTTTAAAATATCTTCATAGCTTTTCCAAAGGTCAAAGTCTGCAAACGCATCTGCTCCCATGATCAAAAACAAGTTTTCTGCTCCAAATTTGGAACCATAATGTCGTATTGTTTCAATTGTATAGCTGATTTCTCCACGACGGATTTCCTGGTCGTCGATAACAATGTTATCTCCTTCGCCCTTGAGCGCGATTTCGACCATTTTCAAACGATCCTCTGCGCTCGGAACGTCATCGCCTCGCTTCAGTGGATTTTGCGCGGCAGGGACAACATAAACTTTATCTAATTCTGCCCGTTTCATAACTGTTCGAATGCTATTCAAGTGCCCCACATGGAAAGGATTAAATGTGCCGCCAAAAATTCCTATTTTCTTATTCATTTTTTTTTACCATCGAATATATTTTATAAATTAAGTCTTTAATTCCATACCCCGACAACCCAGACATAACTTCAACCGCAACTTTGTGGGCTAAAAATTTTCGCTCTATTCGCTCCACTTCTTCTTTGTCTATAAGATCAATCTTATTCAAGACAACTATTTGACGTCGCCTTGCCAATGGGTCTTCCAAATTGTGTTCCCTGTCGTACGCGGAAAGCTCTGCATTGATTGCTAAGTAATTCTCAAATGGATCACCCTCTGTCATTGGGCTCACGTCCACAATGTGGACAAAGCATTTCGTTCGCTCAATGTGCCTTAGAAATTGTATTCCAAGCCCCGCCCCTTTGTGCGCGCCAGGAATTAGACCCGGAATGTCCGCAATGACAAAATCAGATTCGTCTCCGACCTGGACCACCCCTAGATTTGGCGTTAGTGTTGTAAATGGATAGTCTGCAATTTTTGGCTTTGCTTTTGAAATTTTAGAAATAAACGTCGATTTTCCCGCATTTGGAAAGCCAATAATGCCGACGTCAGCCATCAACTTAAGCTCTAGGTGGACGTCGGCCGCTTGTCCCGGCTCGCCCGGCTGTGCGCGGTCGGGCGCTTGGTTTACGCTTGTTTTAAAAAATAAATTCCCTTTCCCTCCACGGCCCCCCTCAAGCAACAACATTTCTTGGTTTTCTTCGTTTAAATCAATGCGCTCGTTAGTGGCAATGTTTGTCAATACCGTCCCCGCGGGAACATCAATAATAAGGTCCTCCCCGTCAGCGCCTGTACGTTGCTCGGCCATTCCTGGCTGACCATCTTGGGCCTTGTATTTGCTTCTAAAACGAAGCTTTAGAAGAGTGTTTACATGCATATCCACTCGAAAAATAACATTGCCTCCACGCCCGCCATCTCCGCCGTCTGGGCCGCCTCGCGGAACCCATTTCTCTCTACGGTAGCTCACACAACCAGGGCCGCCTTTGCCAGATTGGACTGTAATTTTAATTTCATCTATAAATTTCATACCAAACTTCGCTTGTTTCGCGTCAATTCAAAATAAAAACTCTGCTGAAACGAAAATGGCAATCTTTCGATTGCCATTTTAGAACCGCAATTTAATGCCGCAAAATTTAAATTACGACGCCTTCGTTGCTCCAAGAACGCTGACTTTCATTTTTTCTTTGCTCACTCGAGTGAACTGGACTCTTCCCGTCACCAAAGCATACAAAGTGAAGTCACGTCCTACGCCTACATTTAATCCCGGTTTAAATTTTGTTCCTCGTTGGCGAACGATAATGGTCCCTGCATTGATTATTTCACCGCCAAAACTTTTAACCCCAAGCCGCTTGCTTTGACTATCTCTGCCGTTTCTTGTGCTACCACCGGCTTTCTTTGATGCCATGACTAACTCCTTACGCTTTCTTTTTGGTTGCCGTCGTTTTTTTATTAGGCGCCGCTGTTTTTTTTGTAGATTTTTTTGCTCCAGCCCGCTTTTTAGCAGATTTCTTTTTTGATGCCGCCTTACGAACCGGCTCTTTTGTTGTCATTTTTTTCTCTATGTCTTTTGGTTTTGCCACAGCCGCTTTTGCTTTTCTTTCTGCAATTGCCACAGGGTCTAAAATGTTCGGCTTATTGTCTGCCTTTGCGGTTTTCCCGTCTGCTCCTGTCACAGAAAGAACAAACAAATCTGTAAAATCCGCACGGAAGCCGCGGGTCCGGCGATAGCCTTGGCGCCGTTTCTTTTTGAAAACGATAACTTTTGTTTCGCGTCCGTGTTGAGTTACAATCACGCGGACTTTTGCTTTTGGAACAAAAGGAGTTCCAACAACTGCGTTTTCACCGCCAACAAACAATACTTGATCTATATCGAATTCTTTTCCCAGTTCTGTATCTAAGCTGTTAACACGAAGAGTTTTTCCTGGCTCTGCTTTAAACTGATTTCCACCAGAACGAATGATTGCGTACATAATGTCCTCCGAAACATCGCAATCTGCCACGTAGCATTAGCTCTGTCAATGTGTTACGTCCACTTTTTAGTGTCCTTTTGAGGGGCAACGCGGTAGTTTTTTCTTATGAATTTCAATCCTTTAACCCTTATTCCCGGATTTGTCTTTGGCGTTGCCGGGTGGGCCATTTTTCAAACTGGCCGCAAGAAAATAAATTATGGCCTCGTTTTTTCTGGCCTTGCCCTGATGATTTATCCCTATTTTGTTTACGATCTCACTTGGAATTGGGTCATCGGGATCACTCTGTTGGGAGTTTCTTACTTTGTTCGGTGATGCTGACCCTCTAAAATGAACTTCCATCCGAAGACACCTCTCCATCAACTGTGATGTTGTGGAGATAGATGATCGAATCCAGCTCATTTTCAAGGGCCGTTCCCAGGCGGTCCCAGGCTCGCTCAGAGCGCGCGAGGCTGTTTGTTCCAAATGTTGTCTCATCAAACCACATCGTATCAAAATTAACTGGCACCCCTTGCTTCAATGTTTTGCTGTTGTACCAATTGTTAATTGGAATGCGGAACACAAACATCCAGTGTTTCCGTCCGTCGCTCGGAGATTGAACTGTTGTTCCGGGGGCGGTAAATTCATCTGACGCGCTCATCTCATAACTACTTGCCACAAATGGTGAGTAAGCCTGATCCCGTACTGTGCCCATTCCATCATCGTAACCAGAGGCGTACCAATCTGTGTGTCGATTTACGGCGTCGCGAATACGTTCATATGCAAGATTCATTTGGTCGATGTTTCCAGACCCAGGGTTCATTATCTCATTGAACCCCAAATCACCTTTATACCAATGGTCTACATAGTTCCAACCGTCCATATATTTTGCAATTATCTCTTCGCCTATTTTGAATGGAAATGGTGCGCTCAAATTTCCGACCTGAGGAAGAATGGTCACTCTCTCCCCTTCGGCGGCAAACGTATCGTCATAGGCTTGATTCCTGAATATCCATGTTGCCAGCCCTGCGCGCGCAGCATTCCATCGGGATAGGAATGGCGACTTAAAGTAAGTCGCACACATTTCATCGCTTATTCCCTTGGCTCCTGTTTTCGCTGTCGTCGGCGACTGGCATTGACCTGTGATTGAGCTTGAATACCAAATCATGCCGTTTGACTCTGGGGAATTGGGTTTAAAGTTAGAGTCTCCACGAAAATCATAAAAGTAATTCAGATCGTCCAATGAACAGTTTTTTTCGCTCTGCCTTGAAAATTTAGCAAGCGCTTTGTTATGGCGTCTTAAGCCAGGAAAAATATTTTTCGCACCTTTCTTTATTTTTCTTTTATCCTTTTCGTCTATCTTTGCGATCACTTCGCCCATTATATATTTTGTTTCACAAATGGTTTGTGCTGAAACGGGCTCTTCCAAAGAATATTTCCCGTACTTAAATTTCTTAATTTCCTCTCGGCGACTGTAATAAAGCGCTTGTGAATACTGCAAATACGGGCCGTAGCTATGTGCAGATATCTGCCCCCACAAGGGCCGACTGTAATCTATCGGTTGTTGTTCGTCTGTATACAGCTTATGAAGATTTAAAACCCAGTTTAACTTTGCTTCAATTAGCGTTGGACGATCCCTAAATTCACCGCACAAGATGACCAGAAAGTTGTGAGCTGTCACGGTTGTTTCGGCAGGAATCTCGTTGCTTGTTGGAAGCGATGCTTTGTTCAGACCATAAGCTCTCATCGGCCCCGCATAGTAATAAAAACTCAGTGGCGCCACCTTCGAAAGCTTTGCCGCCGCTTTAGCAACGATCATTTCATTGTAGTTTGGAAAAGGAAGACCATCCACTTCTTTGCAGTATTGAGTCCATGAAACATCGGACTTCCCCACAATTTGAGGGCCCTCGTATGGCAGAGCAAGCCCCACGCTGCCGATGAAAAGTACGCCAAAAACGAGCCTTTTGTGCCTCATAACCCGAGCCTCCTTTTATGGCTTTATGGTTTGGCATAAAAGTCCCATCAATGTAATGTTTTTCCTTGGACTCCAGAATTCCTTGAAAAAATTTTACAAACATTTCTCTGGACTGTTTTTTTGGGCTTTATTCTACAAAAAGTTCGTACTGCTCATTGTGAAAATCTGGCTCAATTTTAAACGTAATACGCTTTTGAATTTTCTTTTCTAGTTTCTCTAGAGGAACGCCCTCTTCCTCATAAATCCAATCTGCAAGCGCACTATGGCAATGGACCTCTACAGACTGTGATCCTGGATGGGTGGCTGCTTCGCGCTCTATTTCACGGAAGAGCTCGCTCGTCATTGTGTATTTATTCTTAATGTAGCCCTTACCGTCACAGTAGTTGCAAGGCTCACAGAGCGTTTTAAGAAGGCTTGGGCGAACACGCTTTCTGGTCATCTCAACCAGCCCAAGGGACGACATTCCCATGACACTTGTGCGCGCTCGGTCTTTTTTAAGCTCTTCCTTAAGGGCAGCCATGACCTTTTCACGATTCCCTTCTCGCGCCATATCAATAAAGTCGATAATAATGATACCGCCGCAGTTGCGAATGCGAAGTTGATGCGCAATTTCTTTTACCGACTCCAAATTTGTTTTTAAAATTGTATCCTCTAGGTCCTTTTTGCCCACAAACTTGCCCGTATTGACGTCAATCACGACAAGGGCCTCCGCCTCGTCTATAATAATGTAACCCCCAGATTTTAACCACACCTTACGCCCCAGCGAGCGCGACACTTCAATATCAATTTCATATTTATCAAACAGCGGCTGAACTGAGGGCAAAAACTCAACCCTGTTTTTTAGCTTTGGCATGAACTGAGAAATGAATTTTACGACGCGTTTTTGGACATCTTCGTCGTCGACAACAACTCGAGAGACGTCTTCGTTTAATAAATCACGTACTGCGCGCAACTCCACATCCAGGTCGCTGTGAATCAAACCGAACTTCTTCCGAGTTTCGTAAAATTTTGAAACCTCATCATAAATTGAGGCCAAGTAATTGATGTCTGCTTGTAAGTTTTCTTCCGTCGCCCCCTCAGCCGCTGTTCGCACTATAAACCCACCCGGAATGTTGACGCGAAGTCGGTCCATAATTTCTTTTAAGCGATTTCTCTCTTCTTCATTCTCAATTTTTCTAGAAACGCCCAGATGGCTCAATGTCGGCATATAAACCACAAACCGGCCTGGAATTGAAATGTGTGTTGTTATGCGAGCACCTTTTGTACCGATTGGGTCTTTTGCAATTTGAACCAAAATATCCTGCCCTTCTTTGAGAAGGTCTTGAATCTGGGGGCCGCTTGGTTGCAATTCCCCCTGCTTCTTTTCATCAAATTCAATATCGCTGGATTTTTCTTCAGGTTCGTCCCACAGCAATTCCGTTTTATCGTCCTGTTTTACATCACCAACATACAAAAAAGCAGCGCGGTCCAGGCCCACGTCGACAAATGCGGCCTGCATTCCCGGCAGGACGCGAATCACTTTCCCTCGAAATATCGATCCTACGAGCCCTCTCTGTCGATTTCGTTCAATCATTAAATCGTTTAAAACACCATTCTGAATGAATGCGACACGCGTTTCGTTGGGGCGAACCTGTATGAGAATTTCAGAGGCCATATTGCTCTACAGGCTAGACCTAAGTCGTCTCAGACTCAAGACCAGATTTAGAATTTCACCTGAAATACCGAGTAAATATGCATGGCAAAACTTGATGACCTATTCAAGATCATGAAGGAACAGGGCGCTTCGGATTTGCACATTACGAGTTGTGCCCCGCCATACTTGCGCATCAATGGCGACATGACCGCGTTAAACTATCGTGCGCTAAGCGCAGAAGAAGCTCAGGCCCTTATTTTTGAAATTCTAACAGAGCGGCAAAAAAAAGTTTTTGTTGAAAATTGGGAGTTGGACTGCACCTACTCTGTTCCCGACCAGGGCCGTGTGCGCGTAAACGTGTTCATGCAACGCAAAGGCGTCGGCGCCGTATTTCGCTTTATCCCAACCACGATCAAGTCTGTCCAAGAACTAAACCTTCCCCCGCAAGTTCTGGATTTGGTCGACGTGCCAAAGGGCCTAATTCTTGTAACGGGTCCAACGGGCTCAGGAAAATCAACCACGCTCGCGGCAATGATCGATTATATAAACGCAAATCAACACTGTCATATCCTAACGGTTGAAGACCCTATTGAGTTTGTACATGAAAACAAACAATCGCTCGTAAATCAACGCGAGGTCAGCAGTCACACAAAAAATTTTGCAAACGCACTCAAGGCCGCTCTCCGCGAGGACCCGGACATTATTCTTGTCGGTGAAATGCGAGACCTTGAAACGATACAGCTTGCCATTTCCGCAGCAGAAACGGGGCATTTGGTGTTCGGAACCCTGCACACCAACAGCGCAGCAAAGACCGTAGATCGTATTATTGACGTTTTCCCGACTGACCAACAAGAACAAATTCGCGTTATGCTTTCAGAAAGTTTACGTGGCGTTGTTTCGCAAACATTATTAAAAACAATCTCTCCGGGCCGTGTCGCCGCGCTTGAAATACTAGTAACCAACAATGCCATTTCAAATTTAATTCGAGAGGGCAAGACGTTTCAAATTCCATCAATTATGCAAACAGGGCGCGCACAAGGCATGATGACATTTGAAAATTCAATCCAAGAGCTGATCCAGAAAAAAATTGTCTCCTATGAAGAAGCCTCTGTATATTTAGCAAAGAAAATTCAAAATCCGGTGCCCCCGACGGCCACCCCGGGCAAGCCCCTTGTGCCACCATCCTCGAAAAAGCCAGCCTAGTTTTCTTCCTCTTCTGGGGCGTCAGAAGAAGACACCCCAAACGCCACACCCTTTAAAAGCTTTTTAAGCTCGTATCTTTCTGCGCTTGAAAGCGGATTCGCACGAAAGCTGCGCACCCAACCAGGAGCATATAATCGATAGTAAATGCCCAAAGTGTCTGCGTTTTCTCCGCGCTGCGCTCGATTGCCCGACGTCCCCATCCACCAGCGCGTGTGGACCGGAAGGTCTTCTCGAGGGATTGCCGTCAATCGTCCGTTATATGAGTCTTTTATTTTTTCCCCAAGAATCGCGGCCACTTCTTTGGCCACTTGGTTTATTTGGCTTGTGTTTTGAGAAAGATCAAGGCTTACAACCTTAACATTGCCGACGCTTTGGCTTTGAACAGTTTCTTGAGCCACAGCCCCTAACGTCACGATCACCTTTGTGTTTCCCTTGCCCAGTATGAAATCGAGGATTTTTTGTCGCGCCGCTAAAACATCGCTACGCAATGCAATTTTCCTAACCTCTTGGGGGTTCATGCCCAGGGTATCCACGGGGAGAGTCCTTAGAATTGCATATGCGGACCCCACCCTGATTGTGCCCAACCATGTTTGTAGCTTTTGCCCAACCTCTCCGGTCAGCGCTCGCGCTGAAAAGAAATCGTCATGTGACGTTTGATCTGCAATCACGAGAACAATCGCATTTTGCAGTCTTCCTCTGTAAACCGGTCCATGGCCAAAATCGGGCGCGCTTACAGGGGCCACGTCTGAATAAAAGTTCGGCCAAGACTGTAATAATTTTGCGAGATCACACGCAGTTTCCCTTTCTTCACATGGCCCATAGTCGTACTGTTTTGCATGGTCCGGGCTTTTGTCATACCACTTTGGGGGTTCGTAAGGAACGTCTGCCGGCTCCATTCCAACAATCAATTTGTTTTTACTTTTTGTTTTTATGATATCAAGAAGCTCTTCTTTGTCCGATGGGCGCGGCCCGTAGGCGCTATGGTCCTTAAAGGCATATTCACCGTCTTTGGAAAATACCTGAATTGAATCTGCGCCCCAACGGTTTGAAGAAGTGCCCGACGACCCCATTCGCCAATTCGTTCCGTATGCAAAGTCACGGAAAGGTACGGGAGCATTTCCATATTTGTAGTCTGAATTTAATCGCGCAATGTATTCGTTGTCTGATGCCTTTTCGTCTGGATCAAGAGGCAACCATTCTGGATTTTGAGATTTGAATGTCGCAACCCTTTTTGCAGCATTTGTAAAGCCGCGAATGATGTTTTGCATGGCTGCATCACCGCCGAGGTTTGGATTTGCCCCTCCAGGGTGCGGAACGCCAACAACAAGAATTTTATTTTCAATTTTTACGTTTTTGTTTTTTTTGAACCACGTGTAAATTCCGCTTACATCACATTTTTCAAGATCATTGCCGGACATACATTTACCGCCGCGAGCATTTATCCACGTTGCTAAAGATTCTTTTCCCCCTGCCCCCACGCCCATCATCAACGAGATGGATTTAAAATTTGTTGTTAACATTTGATCAAACAAAGAGTGCCGGTATTTTACAATTGGACTGTTTATGTTTTGTTCCATCCAAAAATATCGTGGATTTGTCGTATCCCGTTGGCCGTTGATTGTATAAACGAACGTGTTTAAAAAAAGATAACTGCGATAAAGACCTAAATGATTAAGAAATTTTTGTGTCTTTGTCCCTGTCGACCCAGTAAATGCACGATTTGATATGTTTTCGTCTTGTGCCCCTTCTTGTCCAACAATGAACGCTTTAACTTGATTTACGCCAAGGCGTCCTCGATACCACATCGGCCCCATTTGCCATCTAAATTTTTCGCCTGTTCCGCCAAGGATTGCTTGCCCAAGAGCTCGGTAGTTTGGGATACTTCCAAATAATTTCACCCATTGAGAATCTTTATCTGGCCCTGGGTCATATTCCGATGGCTCTCCACGACGGTCGTCTGTTTTGAAGTCTCCTTGAACCGCTGCCGTCAGATTTATCGCAGTAAAAAACAATAAAAGAAAAGAAATTACCGCCCTCTTCATGTCTGTTCCTTTCGCATGATCACAGAGAAAACAGAACACTTATAGTATAAGTTGCGTCATTGTATAGCCGGGCGCGCCTTGTGGTAATAATTTCAGGTATTTAAAATGTTTTGTGTGCTTAAAATTGATATGAAAAAAGATCCGCCGTAATGCGAGGGGCGCCCTGTTCGTTTTTCCTTTGATTTGTTAGGTACTCCGGAAAAATTGAAGAATAAGTCGGGGGACGCTTCGCCGTGCTGTATGTCGTATAGATTGTTCCAATAATAATTCCGACCGCAAATCCAACCGCAATATTTCCCAGTCTATCCTGAGGGCGTCCGTAAAAACTGAGTGTGCTCAAGCCCAAAACCGCACCGCCGAGGCCGGCAAAAACAATTGTCGCAAGTTGTTTCCGCGGACCAATCTTTGGCCTTTCTTCAGCAACATTTGTTTGCGCAAATGATTGCGTGGCAAGCGAGCTTACTAAGCACAAAATTAAAAACATTTTCCTCATAAATCCTCTCTGCTCTTTCGGACTATATTAATCATAGAATAATAAATTCATTAGAATCAACAGATTCAATTTTTTCTGTGATTTCTAATTTTTCCACACGGGAACGCGTCGGGCCCTTCTTTAAACCCTTTATAAACTCCGCAAGATCATTCTCATCTCCCGCCACCTCAACCTCAACCCGGCCGTCAGACAGATTGCGCACCCACCCGACTAGGCCATATTCGATGGCTTCAGAGCGAACAAACTGCCGATATCCAACTCCTTGAACCCTTCCCGTTACCAAAATATGCTTTGCCTTCATATTAAGCCATGTTAAACGATTACCGGAGCGAAAGCATATGCATTTTCTTGCTACAGATATTATTTCGAACAAAAAACAAAAAAAAACTCACACTCCTGAAGAAATACAATTTCTAATTAGTGAATATACCGCCGGGAATATTCCTGACTATCAAATGGCCTCCTGGTTAATGGCCTCGCTTTTAAATGGCCTTGACTCTGAAGAGGCCTATCTTTTGACAAAAGAAATTGTGCGCTCCGGAAAGACGATTGATTTTTCTGATCTCCCGTTCCCAACCGTGGATAAACATTCTACGGGTGGCGTTGGGGATAAAACCAGCTTGCTCGTAGGGCCGATTGTTGCCGCCGCGGGCATCGGTGTCCCCATGATGGCTGGCCGAAGTTTGGGCCACACTGGCGGCACCGTTGATAAACTCGAAAGTATCCCTGGCTTCAATGCCGAGCTTCCTTTGGAAGAATTTAAATCTGTCGTGAAAAAAAATAAGCTCTGTATTATTGGCCAAACAGGTGATTTGTGTCCGGCGGACAAAAAAATGTACGCCCTTCGCGATGTGACAGGCACCATCGATTCCATCCCGCTTATCTGTGCCAGTATTATGTCAAAAAAAATTGCTGAGGGCATGGGAGCATTGGTTTTGGACATTAAATACGGTAGTGGCGCCTTTATGGGAACGACTGATCTTGCAGAAGATCTTGCCTCGTTATTAATTTTGGTAGGGCGGCGGTTTGACAAAAAGGTTACGGCCTTAATAACGAACATGAACCAACCCTTAGGTCGTTATGCTGGCAACTCTGTTGAAATTCAAGAGTGTCTTGAAATTCTAAGAAATGAAAATCACCAGGACTACTCGGACACAATTGATTTAACCTTTGAACTCGCCTCTGAAA
This sequence comes from Bdellovibrionota bacterium, assembly GCA_963169515.1. Classification (GTDB taxonomy): domain Bacteria; phylum Bdellovibrionota; class Bdellovibrionia; order Bdellovibrionales; family JAEYZS01; genus CAUJEF01. The sequence goes on along the minus strand of CAUJEF010000044.1, from coordinate 8,911 downwards.
TGTACGTTAATGTCAATCGAACAAAGACATTTGCCGAGGGGAAAATGCTTGCGGCGAATATGCTCGAAAGTGGCGCCGCCCATGAAAAGTTCCAAGAAATGGTTTTTGCCCAAGGTGGCCAAATAAAAAATCTTCCTATTCCCCCACAGTCACAAGACGTACTCAGCCCTGCGTCTGGCTATGTTTCCGCAATAAATACAAAAGAAGCGGGCAATGCAAACGTAGTTCTTGGCGCTGGCAGGCGGCGCTCGACTGACGTCGTAAATCCCGTTGCGGGATTTAAAGTTCACAAGAAAGTTGGCGACCCGATTGAAAAGGGCGAGCCTCTTTGGACACTTTACAGCCATGAGACAAAAAATTTCTCAGAGGCAAAAGAGCGTCTTTTAAATTCTATTAAAATTACGACAACCCCACCGCCCCCGGAGACTCTGTTATGGAAACGAATTCATTAGTACAAAAATTAAGTGAAACAAAAAAATATATTCGCTCTGTGTCTGATATAAAACCCCGCCTGGGATTTGTTTTGGGCTCTGGCCTGGGACATTTCGCAGATACAATTGAAAATTCTGTGGCCATTCCTTATTCGCATATTCCTTATTTTCACTCTCCTTCGATCTCAGGCCACCACGGCGCTTTGGTTTTAGGAAATATTGGAAGGCTCCCTGTCGCTGTTTTAAAAGGTCGCCTTCACGCTTACGAAGGACACTCTGTTGAGCAGGTCGTTTACCCCGTTAGAGCGCTTGCAAGCCTCGGAGTAGAGACCGTTTTTTTAACCAATGCGGCTGGCGGTATATTGAAAATGAAGGTCCCTGGATTTATGGTTATTACTGATCAAATTAATTTATCTGGAACAAATGCCCTCTCGGGGCCAAACGCAGACGAACTTGGCCCGCGATTCCCAGATATGTCTGAAGCCTATGACAGAAAACTCACAAAACTCCTCACTCAAGTTTTAGACAAAAACAAAATCAGCCACAAAAAAGGCGTGTACGCAGGCCTCTCTGGGCCAACTTACGAAACTCCAGCTGAAGTAAGATATTTGAAACGAATTGGGGCCGGGGCCGCCGGGATGAGCACCGTAAATGAAGTCATTGCCCTTCGTCACATGAGCGTAAAATGCGTGGGTATGTCTTGCATTACAAATGCCGCTGCGGGCCTTCAGAAAGCACCACTCAGTCACAAAGAAGTAACTGGGAACGCACGGGCTGTTGAAAAGCAGTTTATTGCCGCTCTTCAGGGGTTTGCAAAAGCCTACAAAAACTAAGGGGAGTACTGCAGAAGTATGTGACTAAACACGCCGCTGGGGGCGGTCCCCACAGGATACTGTTTTGCCGCTTGTTCGGCCTCTGCCTCGGCGATCTCTCTCGCTTCAATTTTGTCTGAGCCCGCAATCCTTTTCACAAGCACAATCGAATTGTCACCAATCCAAACGATCCCCTTATAAAGTCCAAATACGACTACCCCGGGAGCGCTCATCTTTGCTTCGTTAAATTGGCATTCTGCAAATTCCTTTGCTGGGCCATTTACATTGCAACCATGCTGAATTGCCATTCCAAGGCTGAACGGTTCATTTGCAGGCGAAACTGAGCCAACAAATAAGAACAGCAACGTAATGCTAATTGTTTTCATATCCAAACCCTCTTTTTTTTTGCCGACAATAGGACAATGACTGTGAGATATCGACCTCTTTCGCCGTCCCATGAATTTTTTACCCTCCTGCCGCGCAAACAAAATCTAGACCTTCGCACAGTCTTGTTCGTCTCAGAAATAGGCAATTTTTGCCGAAACAGTATGTGTGGGTGTCCATGGATTGGGGGGCTTGCAATGACAAAAGGATTTTTACCCGTGGCCTTGCTTCTGCTTACGGCATGTAACCAGAAGATTGACAGCGCGAACCAGAAGACTTTTATTACAAAACCTGAATGCGAGGGCACAGCAATCCCAAGGCAGTACCTCGTCCGCTGGAAGACCGGAAAATTCTCAACCGTCTTTGCCCGTGATCGCGAAGAGCTAATAGAAAACTTTGTCCGACCCAATGTTGATGACCTCGAGTTTGTTGAACAAGATCAAAAACTAATCATTTCTCTCCCCATAGAGCCTCAAAGCATCGCCTCGTCTGGTTCCGCAACAGATTGGGGTCAAGACAAAATAAATGCCAAGTACGCGTGGGACAGAAATATCTTAGGACAAAACATCATTGTTGCTGTCGTTGATTCTGGGGTTGAGACAAACCATTATCTTTTAAACAAAAATATTTTCATAAATCAGCCCGAACGGGCGGGGCAACCAGGCGTAGACGACGACCACAACGGGTATATAGACGATATTAACGGATGGAACTTTGCTGATAATTCACCCATCAACAACGACGAAGTTGGACATGGCACACATGTGTCTGGGATTATTGCCTCTCAACACACAAGCTCACGGTCTCTCGGCGTAGCCCCCGCCGCAAGAATATTGCCCCTTGATTTTATGGGAACTGATGGTGGTTCTGCGAGCGATGCAATTGAATCGTTACAGTATGCCGCCCAGATGGGCGCAAAAATTATAAATGCAAGCTGGGGCGGAGAAACTTGCTCTGCTTCCTTATTGTCTGCAATAAAAGACTTAGAAACTTCGGACATTCTTTTTATATCCGCGGCCGGAAACTCTGCCCACAATATTTCGTATTATCCTGAATTTCCAGCGGCCTTTGATCTCCCAAAACAATTAACCGTCGGCGCCTCAACGGCAAGCAATTACCTCGCCGCTTTTTCGAATTACGGCCCCCTAGTAGATCTCGTTGCTCCAGGGAGCGACGTGTATAGTACGTATAACGGAAACGGCTTTCAAACTATGAGTGGGACAAGCATGGCCACTCCGTTTGTTTCTGGCGTCGCTGCCTTATTGTGGAGTGCAAAACCCACCGCAAGCGCAATGGAGATCAAAAACTCAATTTTGTCCGGGGTCATTCAAGGTTTTTATGATGTGCAAACTCGGGGGCAATTGAATGTCCCGAACTCACTGTCTTTGTTAAACTAATCGTTTTGACCTTTTGGCCCGTGTTGCTGGGTGTTATAGGTGTCTTGCATTACCCCTGCGTGTTAAGAAATTTGGTTTAACTTTAAACAACTTAGGTCATTTAATAATCCCTAGGGAATTTTTATGAGAACCTATATTTCTGATCTTAAAAATCACGTTGGGCAGACCGTTGAATTACAGGGCTGGGTTTACAACTCAAGATCTAGCGGAAAAATCAAATTTCTTTTACTTAGAGATGGAACGGGAATGTGCCAATGCGTTTTTTTTAAGGGCGAATGCAGCGAAGCTTCTTTTGATAACTTCGAAAAGCTCACACAAGAAACCTCCGTTCTTGTTCGCGGCAAGGTTCGGGAAGAAAAAAGAAGTCCCGGCGGCTTTGAGTTGAGCGCCGAAGCTTTCGAAATTATTTCAATTGCACAAGACTACCCCATCAGCCCCAAAGAACATGGCGTAGATTTTTTGATGAACAACCGTCATCTATGGTTACGGTCCAAACGTCAGCATGCGATCATGCGCATCCGCCACACAATTATAAAATCCATTCGAGACTTTTTTGATGGTCGCGGATTTACGTTGATGGACGCTCCAATCTTTACGCCCAATGCGTGTGAAGGAACGACAACCTTGTTTCAAACGCAATATTTCGACGACAAGGCGTTCCTGTCTCAATCTGGCCAGCTTTATAGCGAGGCCGGAGCCGCCGCCCTAGGGAAAGTTTATTGCTTTGGTCCAACCTTTCGAGCAGAAAAATCGAAAACGCGCAGACATCTTATCGAGTTTTGGATGGTTGAACCCGAGGTGGCTTTCAACGATTTGTATGACAATATGGAGTTGGCTGAACAATTTGTAGAGTATGTCGTCCAAAACACTTTGCGTGAGCGCGAAGAAGAGTTCAAAGTCATAGAGAGGAACACAGAAGTTCTTAAGAAAGTCCGCGCTCCATTTCCCCGCCTTCATTACAAAGAAGCTGTCGAAATAATTTTAAAAGGAAATCCGCAGTTTGAGGTTGGCGGAGATTTTGGCGCCCCTGATGAAACGCTGATTAGTTCCCAGTTTGATAAACCTGTTTTTGTTCACCACTTCCCAACGGCGATCAAAGCTTTTTACATGAAAGAAGATGCGACCGAGCCGGAATACAGCATGAGCTGCGACTTGCTTGCAACAGAGGGGTATGGAGAAATTATTGGTGGCGGCCAACGAGAAGACAATTTGGATATATTGCTAAAAAAACTACAGGAACACAATCTTCCGCAATCCGCGTTTGAATGGTACTTGGACTTGCGCCGATACGGCAGCTTTCAACACGCGGGATTCGGCCTGGGAATTGAAAGAACCGTTGCGTGGATCTGTGGCCTAGAACACGTACGAGAAACAATCCCGTTCCCCCGCCTGTATGGCCGACTGTATCCCTAATACGAAGGAGTGCGACCCCTTATGAGTATGAATGGCGAGACGACAAATCCAAATATCCAACTAAAGCTCCTGGAGCTTCAGCAAAAAAACGAGGCGGCTTATCGCGGCGGTGGCGCAGACAGGATCACCAAGCACAAACAAGGCGGCCGCCTTACGGCACGCGAACGCATCGATGTACTATTAGATCCTGGCACCTTTGTTGAGCTTGATAGATTTGCAACACATCGTTGTACAAATTTCGAAATGGAAAAGAATAAGGTCCCTGGTGATGGCGTAATCACTGGCTTCGGCCGCGTTAACGGAAAAGTCGTTTATGTTTACAGCCAAGATTTTACCGTGTTTGGCGGATCCCTTTCTGGAACACAAGCAAAGAAAATTTGCAAATTATTAGATCTTGCTGTTAAAAATGGATGTCCCGTTATCGGATTAAACGACTCCGGCGGTGCCCGCATTCAAGAGGGTGTTGAGGCCCTTGGCGGATATGCAGACATTTTTCTAAGAAACACCTTGGCGTCTGGCGTGGTCCCGCAAATCAGCGCGATTATGGGCCCGTGCGCAGGGGGGGCCGTTTACAGCCCATCCATTACAGACTTTATCTTCATGGTAAAGGACACGAGCTATATGTTTGTAACAGGCCCAGACGTCATTAAGGCCGTAACTCACGAGGACGTAACCAAAGAGACCCTGGGGGGAGCGCTAACACACGCAACAAAATCAGGAGTTGCGCACTTCGCGGCCGACACAGACAAACAGTGTCTTCTGCTCATTCGGGAGCTGTTAAATTTTTTGCCAGGAAATAACAACGATGATCCGCCCACGATAGAAACAAACGATTCTCCAGATCGAATAGAAGAAAAATTAAACAGCGTTATTCCAGACAGCCCCAAAAAACCTTACAACATGAAAGACATTATCAAGTATACGGTTGACGAGGGTTATTTTTTAGAAATTCACGAATTTTATGCACAAAATGTAATTGTTGGATTTTCAAGATTCAACGGCCGCCCCGTTGGAATAGTTGCCAACCAGCCCAGTGTGCTTGCCGGTTGCTTAAATATCGATGCAAGCAAAAAAGCTGCGCGGTTTGTTCGTTTTTGTGATGCCTTCAACATTCCTCTAATCACCTTTGTTGACGTTCCGGGATTTTTGCCAGGAACAGATCAAGAGTGGAATGGAATTATCACTCACGGCGCCAAGCTATTATATGCATACGCCGAGGCGACCGTTCCCAAAATTACAATCATTACTCGTAAAGCGTATGGCGGGGCATACGACGTCATGGCATCAAAACATTTACGTGCCGATATTAATCTTGCATATCCTTCGGCAGAAATTGCCGTTATGGGCGCAGACGGGGCCGTAAATATTATTTTCCGCGATAAAATTAAGAACTCAAAAGATCCAAACAAGGAGCGCGCCGCTTTGACTGAAGACTACCAAAAAACCTTCGCGAATCCTTACCGGGCGGCTGAGCTTGGTTACATCGACGAAGTAATCGAGCCGTCTTTAACGCGAAAGCGCATCATAGAATCGCTTGAAATGTTAAAAAATAAACGCGATTGGATGCCACCCAAAAAGCACGGGAACATACCGCTGTGATGTAACAACCTTGCTCGGAGCACACTGGTTTTAATTATGGAACGACAAATGTACAAAAAAGTTTTGATTGCAAACAGAGGCGAAATTGCCTTGCGCATAATTCGCGCCTGCCGCGACTTAGGGATAAACTCGGTTGCGGTATTTAGTGAGGCCGATCGCGAAGGGCTACACGTTCTTCTGGCTGATGAAGCTTACGAGATCGGCCCTGCCGCAAGCAAAGACTCTTACCTTAACATAGATAAAATTATTGCTGCCTGCAAAAAATCCGGCGCCGAAGCCGTCCATCCTGGATACGGTTTTTTGAGTGAAAATGAAGATTTTGCCGCCAGATTGAAAGACGAGGGTATCGATTTTATTGGCCCGGCCCCAGATGCTATTGCTCTGATGGGTGACAAACTTCGTGCTCGCCAAACCATGGAAAGCGCCGGCGTTCCCATCGTTCCCGGCGCTGGTCCGGTTGAAAGCGCCGAGCAGGCTCAAGCAATCGCAAATAAAATCGGATACCCTATAATGATAAAGGCCGCCGCTGGCGGCGGCGGAAAAGGTATGCGCCTTGTTTTCAAAGAAAGTGAAATTCAGGGAGCTCTTCGGTCTGCAAAAAATGAGGCTAAAAACTTTTTTTCTGACGATACTATTTATATTGAAAAGTATATTCAAAGTCCAAAACACATTGAAATACAAGTTTTTGGGGACAAGCACGGAAACATTGTACACCTGTATGACAGAGAATGTTCGGTTCAGAGACGTCATCAAAAGGTTATAGAAGAATCTCCTAGCCCCTCGGTTCCTCCCACCATTCGGGAAAAAATGGGAGCAATTGCTGTAAAAGCGGCAAAAGCGATCGGGTATTACAGCGCAGGAACATTTGAATTCATTTTAGATAATGAGACTAAAGATTTTTACTTTATGGAAATGAACACTCGTCTACAAGTCGAGCATCCGGTAACCGAGTTGGTAACAAACGTAGATCTTGTACAAGAGCAAATTTTTGTCTCCCTTGGAAGAGCGCTAAGCTTTAAACAAAATCAGATCCACCAAGAAGGACACGCTATCGAAGCACGCATCTGTGCGGAAGACCCCGTGACCTTTATTCCGAGTCCCGGATTAATTCGCCGCTGCCGCCATCCGCAGGGCCCCTTTATCCGCGTGGATTCTTGCGCATATTCTTTTTATGAGGTCCCAATTCACTATGACCCAATGGTGGGAAAACTTATTGTTTGGGGTCATGACCGAAATGAAGCGATTATTCGGATGAAACGTGCAATTGACGAGTTCACTTTAACCGGAATTAAAACAAACATTCCTCTTCATAAATCGATTTTAAACCACCCCAAATTTTTGGACGGAAGCTATACAACCCAGTTTATCGAAAAGGACATGAAAAACCTTGGCGATATTTTTAAATACTTGGATGACCGAGTTTTTCTTATTTCCGCCGCGATAGAAGCCTACAGTCAACGCAAAACAAAAGGCGTTTGGCATTTGGACAAAGAAAGCCGTTGGAAAAATTTAGGCAGAAAAATGTCTTTAAGGGAATAAATCATGTATTTTGAAGCAAAGCTTAAAGGATTAACTTACTTTATTAATGTCCTCGACGAAAGACATCAATGGGTTGTCACCTTGCAAGAAAAAGATAAAAAGGAAGACGTTTATTATATACCAAAAGAACATTATAAGTCTCTCGACGGTGCCATTAGTTTTATTTTTGAAAATTCGTCTTACATGATCGACGTCGTTGGTTCCGGAACAAACTACACCGTTTATACGCGTGGATCTTTTCGTGATATTCCTATTTATAACGACGAAAGCCTGCTACACGAAAGCCTAAAGGGCGGGAAATCACTTTCTGGCGGGGATAAAATTGTTTCTGGAATGCCCGGGAAAATTGTCGATATTCTTGTTAACATTGGCGACCGCGTAGAAGAAGGAGACCCCGTTCTTATAATGGAAGCCATGAAAATGGAAAATGAGATGCGTGCATCAAATTCTGCCGTTGTAAAAGATATTCTTGTAAAAAAGGGTGACAGTGTCGAGTCAGGGGCAACCCTTGTCACCTTCACTTCGGCAACCGTATGAGTAAAAAAAACTTCACCACTTCAAGTGGCATAGAAATAAAACCTTTCTACGGGCATCCGCCTCCCGGACAGTTCCCCTTTACTCGGGGTGTTTATGAGTCTATGTATCGCGGACGAATGTGGACTATGCGCCAATATGCCGGATTTGGTTCTGCAAAAGAGAGCAACAGGCGCTATCACTCTTTGTTAAAAAACGGTCAAACAGGCCTTAGCGTCGCTTTTGATCTGCCTACACAAATGGGCTATGATTCTGATCATGCCATGGCGCTCGGCGAGGTTGGAAAAGTTGGAGTTGCAATAAGCTCGCTAGAGGATATGGAGTTGCTGTTTAATGGAATTCCCCTTGATAGAGTTTCAACTTCGATGACGATAAACGCGACCGCAAGCATTCTGTTGGCCTTTTATATCGCCGTTGCAAAAAAACAGGATGTCCCTATTGAACGGCTTAATGGGACAATTCAAAATGACATCTTGAAAGAATATATTGCGCGAGGAACTTACATTTATCCCCCAGAGGCTTCGCTTAAAATCATTACCGATATTTTTGAGTACTGTGGCCAAAATGTACCTCACTGGAACACCATCAGTATTTCAGGCTATCATATTCGAGAAGCCGGATCGACCGCCGCACAGGAAATCGCCTTTACCTTGGCAAACGGGGTTGCTTATGTGCAAGCGGCCCTTGACAAAGGTCTTCCTGTTGATCATTTTGCCCCCCGCCTAAGCTTCTTTTTTAATGTTCATAATAATTTTTTTGAAGAAATAGCAAAGTTTCGGGCGGCCCGCGAGATGTGGGCTGA
>CAUJEF010000043.1 GCA_963169515.1 Bdellovibrionota bacterium | reverse complement strand
TCTGACCAGTGACCGGGTCGCTTTTGCTGATCAATGGCGCGAACACGATAGTAGTAGGTGCCCATGGGAAGATCCACCGTAAGGGTTGGTATTTTCATAACCTTTTTTACTTTAAGCTCTGTATCAAATTTTGCATTTTCTGAAACTTCAATCTGGTAGCCCAAAACATTTTCGAATGGCTCCCAACTGAAGCTCACTTCGCGGGCTCCACTAAAGGCCATAAGAAATAATAATAGATTCAACAGCATTATTTCACCATTGGAGCGTTCAACTTTGGAGCTGAAAGCTCTTTCTTAATCTCTACAGTAAATTTTCGCACTTCTCCTGTCGGACCTTCAATGTTTTCTTTATCTAAGCTGGAAACAGACCATTGATACGTGCCTGGCTCCAGGGGCGGGCTCTTAATGTGTGTCCCTTTGGTGATTCTGTCCATTACCGGAATGGTTTCTTTTGTGTTCGGATTATATCGCTCCAGGACGATGTGGTAGCTTTCAGCATCTTTCGATTTGTACCACCTAAAGTCCTGTTCCTGTTTGTCAGCCACGTATTTTGTGGTTTCATGAATGGGTTCGACCAACTGTGGCGATGGCAATTTCGAACTCAGACGAAATTTGATTACAAATGTGGCGCTCTCCTCTTTTTTTGTTGGGTCGTTCGGATCGGCCCATAAAATTTTCCAATAGTAATTTGCAGATGTAGACATACGCAGGGCATAACGTGTTCCCTCAATATTGTCTTTCTTTAGGGCTTGTTTAAAATCTGCGGTTTCTGAAATTGCAAGTGTAAAATTTCCTTTAAGAGGTTTTTCCAGTTTCCAAGTGAATACGACTGGGTCGATCGGATCTCGTCGTTCACGAGTGACAGTGGATTGGTTATCTGGGGTGAGGAGAGTGATCGCAGGCCCTAAGACAGTAGGCGAAATTTGATTTTTATATATTAAGCTTTGCCCGATTGGCTCATTTTTTTCATTCAGGGCTTCGACGTTCCAATAAAATATTCCGGGCTGGCTCCACCTCCACAAATAACTGGTCGCCGCCTGCATGTTTGTTTGCAGTATATTTTTCTGACTGGAATCCAATGTAATTTTAATACGATATGATTTGGCCTCTGGCATTGGTTGCCACTCGAACAAAAGGGGGTCACTTAATGTCCACAAGGTCCCATTTGCAGGAGATTTTAAGATTGGAAGTTGAGGCAGAATTTTTTTGACTGTGAACTGGGATCCGGCGGATTTTCCGATCACTTCGTTGGCGTCGCTGAACGCTTGAACTCGCCACCAATAGGTGCCTTCAGACTGTGGTTTAATATTAAATGTATTTTTTGTAACTGTTTCTGTATTTAAAAGCTGAGTAAATTCCTTATTTTTTGAGATTTCAATCACAAATAACTTCGCTTTTTCATCGGATTTCCATGTGAACTCTACCGAGTTCTGATTTGGTGAAAGCTGTACAACAGTTTGATGAGCCGGTTCAATCAATTGGATCCGCTTATCTTCTTTCAGCGTAAGACGCCGAGTCTCTGAATAATAAATTTTATCATTGGATTTCCAGCCGACGCGCCAATAGGTTATTCCTTTTTTGATAGGTGCACTGATCGCCCTCTGCGCAAATTTTGCATATGTTTTATCTTTTGGGAATTGCGCTGACGGAGAAAGTTCAAAAATTTGATTTTTTACATTTTCATTTAAAATAGCCCAGGTGAATGGATACTTTATTTCGTCTCGTTCATCTAAAACTATTGCTCGATCTTGCGGCGTATTTAAAGCCACAGCAAGCTGAAACGATTCGGTCAAACCTTTCTCATCGATTTTTAAAATATTTTCTTTTGCAATTTGAGTAATTTTATTATCTTGTCCTTTTAAGGTTGCCATACCTTTCTGGACAATGATTTCCGCTTTTTTATCGGCTCCTGTTTTCAGTTTCAACTCTGAGTTTTGTGACTGAAGGGTTGAGTTGTTTACCTGAATCGACAGTTTGCTGTTTCCAGACTTGGTTTGTATGTCCCCGGCCTTGAAATTTACACTCATTTCTTGGCCGACCTCTTCCAGCGTGATCAGGCTATTTTCGTTAAGGTCGATTTCGCTCGAGTTAAACAATTGTATTGTTGCAAATGAATTCCCACCGCTTCGGATGGAGTCTTTAGAGAAAACTTTGTCACCAGGTTCGACGCGAACCCAATATAGGGAGCTGGACGATTTTCTTTTTATGTTTTCCGATACGGTGGAAACAATTCCAATATTAACTTCATCTTCAACCTCATCATCGGATGAATTTTCAATACTGTAGTCTTCCCACAAATGCAGCCCCGCATAGAGCCCAATGAGCAGTACTGGAACTACAATTAGAAAGTTCTTAAGATGATCATTCACGTTGCGACTCTCCAAAAGGCTAGTGGGGAACAAGGAAAGCTGGATCTCCACTTTTTGAAGTCGGAATTCACAATGGTAACCTTTAGATAGATATTGTAAAAACCGATATTTAGTATTGTGAAACTAAGATATTCGATTGGTATTGCAACCAAAATAATCTTTATGGTTACCGTGCTTGTCATGGTGTCAATTGGTGTCGTGGTCTACATTGCGTCGGACCTATTTCAAGAGGATTCAATCACGCGTGTTCAAGAAACAAACAAAGAGACTGCGGAACACCTGGGGGAACGTGTACAAGCCATTTTTGAAGACTCTTTCAACCGTCTCACGCTGATGGCACAATTTTCAACCCGAAGTGCGAACAAAGAAGAGGCCGCTCGCGCTATCTTAAATACTTTGGCTGGATCTGAAGATATTGTAAGCTTTTATGCTTACCAAGTAAGCGAAAACGGCTCGCTCACTCACATATATACCGTTGTGCCGGATAACATTCTTGCAGAGTTTGGTATGACGGCAGATCAACTGCGTGATAAGCCCCGCGAGCATGTTTTGCTAGAACAACTGAACGATCCTGACAAGGTCAGTATTGTGAACTCGTCTCCGTTTTTGGGTGTGCCGCTTTTTAGCATGTCTTTTTTCAGCAAAGACTCGAAAAGCGCAGTTGCTATTTCTCCAAAACTTGGTCCTGCAGAAAAATTAAAGCTTTTAAAAGGGAAATGGTTTTTTCGAGCGGATGTTCGCCATGATCCGATTCTAAAGTTATTTTCAAACAAAAGCTTTCATGTGTCGTATTTAGTAGATCGGCAGGGGCGTTTGCTTGCCCATTCAAAAGTTAATATGAGTCAAGGGGCCATAGATGGAACCGATCTTTCAGCAAATCCCATTGTTTGGAAGTTGACAGAAAGCAAAATGGATAATCATCAAATGGAATATCTGGGTGATGATGGCGAGATCTATTTGGGAGCGTTTAAAAAATTAAATATTTCAGGTATCGGTGTGATTTCGGAGGTTCAAAAGCGCCAGGCACTAGCGACAATTAATCGGGTTCAATATCGTTCATTTTTGGTCATGGTGATTGTCGTATGCTTGGCGTTTATAATGAATTTTTTGTTTTCTCAGTCTTTGACATCTCCTATCAAGCGCCTATTTGAGGCTACGGAGCAGATTGTAGAGGGTAACTATAATGTGGATCTTCGGGCTTCGAGCACAGATGAAATTGGCGCGCTCTCGACTGCGTTTATAAATATGACAGAAGGTTTAAAAGAGCGTGAGAAACTTAAAGGTGCGTTTGCAAAGTTTCATTCTAAGGAAATAGCAAAAAAATTATTATCAGGTGAAATCAAACTGGGGGGAGAGCGGAAACATTGTACGGTATTTTTTAGCGATATCCGCGGATTTACCAAAATGTCTGAAGAGATGACGCCAGACCAGGTGGTTGCGATGTTGAATGAATATATGACCGAGATGGTAAAAATTATTTATCGCTGGAATGGTGTGGTCGACAAATATGTTGGCGATGCGATTATGGCAGAGTGGGGTATTCCAAACACAACCCCAGATGACGCATATAATGCCGTCCGTGCGGGGCTTGAGATGCGTTCATTTATGGTTGAATTTAACAATAAAAAACGTGAAGCGGGTCAGAAGGAATTAAAGATAGGAATTGGCATTCACAGTGGTGATGTTTTAGCTGGTAACATTGGGTCTGAGGAGAGGTTAGAGTATACAGTAATTGGCGATACCGTTAACCAGGCGGCACGCATTGAAGCAGCGACAAAGGTTATGTCTTCGGACTTTCTGATCAGCGAAAGCACTTATATGCTGGTGAAGGAACGCGGAATTGTTTGCGGTCCAACATTGTTCCTCAAGGCCAAGGGGAAAACAGAAAACTTAAAGGTATATAAAGTAATCGGGTATGAAGATGAAAGTAAGCAATTACATTCGGTATTCACAAGCGAACAGATTGCGGCCATCAACAGCCCAACGGGTGAAGCTATTGAGGCGGAAGAATCAAAAGTTGATGTGGTGGCAGCACAGGCTCTGACGAAAACTGAAATTGCGTCACAAACACATAAATTGACGTTACCTGACCAGGAAGCGCGAACTGAAACAGTCAGTAGCTTTGTAGTGGTAAACCAAGACGACCCACAATGGTATCTTGTAGATCATTCAAAGAGTTCAGAGCCCGAAGGACCGTTTAGTTTGAAGGAAATAATTTTAAAAGCAAAAAGCTTACAAATTGATGCTGGCAAGGTACACGCTTTTAAGGAAGGTGATGCAGAAACAACCCCTGTATGGCGCCTTCCTGGAATGCAAAGAAATCCACTGCCAACTGTAAGCATTCCCATTCCTGGGCCAGAATATCAGCAGGATTTAAAAGATGGTGAATGGTATGTCTATGGCCCACGGGGCACGATTTTGGGACCTGTGACGCCAGACCAATTGTTTATCACTCTTGATAATGGAAATATTACGAGAACGACTCTTGTTTGGGCTAGAGGTTGCGAAACCTGGATTTATTTATACCAAGTTCCGGGGTTCGACCGCCGCGAGGTAAACCAGGCTTCATAAAATGTGCAAAAATCGTTTCTTTGCAAAACTACCTCAAAAGCGATATTGTACGCCCCAATGAAACGAATTTATTTCGACCACAATGCAACAACACCTATTCACCCAGAGATTTTGGAGCGGAGTGGCCAGTGGCTCAAAAGTTGGGGTAATGCATCGAGCATTCATCAATCTGGACGCGAACCTAAGACAATTATCCGCGAAGCTCGTAAGAATTTTTCAGACCTAATCCACGTAAATCAATTGGAAGTCATTTTTACTGCGGGTGGGAGCGAAAGTAATAATTTTGCAATCAAGGGTATTTTTTTTCAAAACAATAAATCGACGGCCATTGCTAAAAATCATTATCTTGTCAGCACGGTGGAACATCCAAGCGTCTTAGAAACATTTGAATTTCTAAAAAGACAGGGTGCTGACGTTGAATATATTGATGTGAATAAATTTGGCGAAATTGATTTAGAAAAATTTGAAAGACAAGTTCGATCCGATACGGCTCTTGTTTCGTGTATGCTTGCCAATAATGAAACAGGCCACGTCTTCCCAATAAGGAAAATGGCAAAGATCGCACATGAAAAGGGGGCGCTCTTTCACACCGATGCCGTGCAGGCGTTGGGCAAAATGTCGCTTAATATTTCAGAGCTCGAAGTTGACCTGGCAAGCTTTTCAGGACACAAATTTTATGCTTTGAAGGGGGTTGGAGTTTTGTATGTGCGGACGGGTGTAAGATTAGAGAATCTTATCCATGGTGGGGGGCAAGAGCGAAATCGTCGCGCGGGAACCGAAAACACCCTTTCGATTGCATAATTGGGATATATGTGCGGCAAAAAGGATGAAGTCTCGGTCCATTATAAAAACGTCGAGCAGTTGCGGAACTATTTAGAGTCCGAGGTTGTTAAAATTCCAGGAATTGAAGTGCATGGGACAGGCCAGAAGCGTCTGCCGAACACGACCAATCTGCGTATTGAGGGATGTGATGGTGAAACCATGCTTATGAATCTTGATTTAGAGGGCTTTTCTGTGAGTACTGGTGCCGCCTGCAGTTCAGGCAGTAACGAGCCAAGTCCCGTCTTGCGAGCAATGGGATGGTCCCGCCTTGAGGCTCAAAATAGCCTTAGAATTAGCTTGGGGTGGGAAAATACAAAAGAAGAAGTTGATTTTTTCCTCGAAACATTAAATAAAGTCACACAAAGAGTGCGGCTATTAAGTAAGGCCGACGAACAATAAACTCTGCAGACCATTAATCTGATGTGAGGATTTTATGAGCATGCCTACGTTTTGTCTGAAAGACGTCCCCCCTGACGTCCGTGAAAATCGAAAAAAAGGAAAGGTCCTTGTCGCCATGAGTGGCGGTGTGGATAGTTCTGTTGCAGCGGCGCTGCTTGTGGAACAGGGTTATGATGTTGTTGGCATTACGATGCAGGTTTGGGATTACACCGAATGTAGTATTGAAGAAGGGAACGGTACCTGCTGTTCGAGCGTGGACGTGGACGATGCTCGTGCCGTCGCTGAAAAATTGGATATTCCATTCTATGTTATGAATTGTGAAGCAAAATTTAAGGCCCACGTTATCGATCCGTTTGTCGAAAATTATCTTTCAGGAAAAACGCCTCTCCCATGTGTGAACTGTAATACATATTTGAAATTTGATCACCTGATACAAAAAATGTATGAATTGGGATGCGATCATTTGGCAACAGGTCACTATGCATCGATTGAAATAGATCCAATGGGTAAGCCCTGTATTCGCACCAGCGAAGATGATTGGAAGGATCAGACCTATTTTTTGTTTACTATGAATAAAAAAGTGATTCCCCGCTTGTTATTTCCAGTGGGGCACCTGAAAAAAGATTCCGTTCGTAAAATTGCCGAAGAAAAAAATCTATTGGTTGCGCGAAAAAAGGACTCCACAGGAATTTGCTTTGTGGGAAAGAACGACTATGCAAAGTTTGTAGAATCTCAAGTGAGCCCTGACCTGATCCATGGCGGGCAGTTTCGATTGTATCCTTCAGGTGTTGTAATCGGGACCCATAAGGGCATTCATAATTTTACTTACGGCCAGCGTAAGGGTTTAGAATTGGAATACAATCATAGTCAGCCTTTGTTTGTTATTAAAACTGATTTTGAAACCAACACGGTATGGATTGGCGAAGAGCAATATCTGTATCAGACAGAGATTGTGATTGAAAATCCAAACTGGCTTAATGAGTTCGAAGAAGACGAGCTTTTGGACGTTAAAATTCGCTATGCTCATCGTGGGGCACAAGGCCGTGTTCACAAAACTGAAAAAGGTGCAAAAATAGTATTTAATGAACCCGTGCGTGCGGTAACGCCCGGGCAAGCGGCAGTCGTATACCGCAATCGTGATCTTTTGGGTGGTGGATGGATCGTCTAGAATATAAAATTAAAACTTTCGGCTGTAAGGTAAATACTTACGATACTGGACTTCTCCAGGAGCGCTTAAAAAAAGACGGATTTGCCTCATCCGAAACGCCGCAGGTCCACATTCTGAATACCTGCGCAGTAACGCAAGAGGCAACCCGGGAAGCGATCCGTGCTGTTAGAAAAATAAAGCTAAAAAATCCAAACATCACTGTTGTTGTTACAGGGTGTGCAGCACAGGTAGATACGGATCAATTTGCCAACTTGTCGGGTGCAGATTTGGTCGTGGCCAATTCCCACAAGGGAGACATCGAGAATCTAATTCGCCAACACTTGAATGGTGAGCTTACACAGAAGGTTTTCCAATCAAATATTTTCCGAAAAGAAGATTTAGAGGCCGGTGGCGGGATTGAAGAGCGGCACACGCGCACGTTTCTAAAGATCCAGGATGGGTGCAATAGTTTCTGCACATATTGTATTATTCCTTTTGCTCGTGGAAAAAGTCGGAGTATCCCTGTTCAAGATCTCGTCGATCGTGTTCAAGAACTTTCTTGGAATGGGGCAAGCGAAGTCGTCCTGACGGGCGTTCATATCGGAGATTATGAGGACAAAGACAAAAAACTTGAAGATTTGATCGAAACAATATTAACCAAAACAAAAATCCCACGGGTACGCCTGAGCAGCTTAGAGCCAATTGAAATTTCTGATCGTTTACTGGATATATATGCTGATTCAAGAATGTGTCCCCATTTCCACATGAGCATTCAAAGCGCCAACACAAAGGTGCTAGCAGATATGCGCCGAAAATATACAGCCGAAGATGTCGCAAGATCTCTAACCAGAATTGCAAAAATTCCTGACGTCTTTGTGGGTATGGATGTGATCACAGGCTTCCCAGGCGAGACCAACGCTGAATTTAAAGACACTTATGACCGATTATCCAGTTTGCCGTGGACCCGCATCCATGTTTTCCCATACAGTGAGCGGCCGGGTACAAAAGCAATTCGAATTGAAAATCCGGTGCCCCCGCGTGAACGTAAGCTCCGATCAGAAAAGCTCAGGAACCTATCAAGTGAACGATATGCTCAAGCTGCCTTAGATCAGGTTGGAAAGGTTAAATCTGTGCTAGTGTTAAAAAACCAAATGGGGCTTTCCCGCGATTATTGGCCGGTGGACCTTAGCGGTAATCTACCAATAGCAAATGGATCTTGTGCAGAAATCCAAGTAAAAATAACAGGATACGACTATTCCATCAAGTCTCGCATGGATGGCTATCTTAAGGGTATAGCTCTTGACGCTTTAGGCTAAATTCGATATCTATAGGGCAAATTTATTGGACCATTCTCAATATGGAGAGATCCTTGATTACCTTAAAAATGCTACAAGATCGCCTTGGAGCACAATTTTCAAATATTCGTCTGCTTGAGCAAGCCCTTACCCATAAAAGCGTAAACCCCCATGCACAAAACCGTGGTGAAATTCATAACGAACGCCTCGAGTTTTTAGGGGATAGCGTTTTTGATTTGGCGCTGAGTGATCTTTTGATGTTCGAGTTTCCCAATAACACGGAAGGGGATCTTACAAAAAAGCGTGCAAGTCTTGTTAATGAATCTTCGCTTTCGGATCTAGCGTGTAATCTTGGGATAGATCAGATTTTACGGGTTGGAAAATCAGAGCGAGATATTTTGCAAAATCCACGCATTTTAGCATCGGCACTGGAGGCTGTTATTGGCGCTCTCTATCTGGATCAGGGTTTTCAAGTCGCGTACATTACAGTAGCCAAATTGTTTTCTGAGCGGATGCAGCTTTTGCAAAATGCACAATTTGATACGGATTACAAAACTCGATTGCAAGAAATTATTCAAAAGAGTCATCAGGCTGTTCCAGAATATGCTCTTGTGGGTGCTACAGGGCCTGAGCATCAAAAAACTTTCGAAGTCGAAGTTAAAATCAAGGGCCAGCCCTTGGCGAGATCTTCGGGTAAAAGTAAAAAGCAAGCAGAACAAAATGCGGCCCAAAAGGCATTGGAGACATTGTAATGAACTACAGGGCCGGCTTTATTGGTTTAATTGGAATCCCTAATGCGGGCAAAAGCACGCTTGTAAATTCCTTAATTGGGGAAAAGATTTCGATTGTCTCAAAAAAACCACAAACCACGCGCAAACGGATTACAGGAATTCTAACTGAAGATGATTTTCAAGCGATTTTCGTCGATGCACCAGGGGTTATTCGAAATGACAAGGGACTAAATTCTTTTTTAATTGAAGAATACAGGGGTGTAATTAAAGATTCTGACGCGCTTCTTGCTATACTGAATGTCGACGCCGAGTCTCCAGAACCCATAGAAAATATTTTAGAATTGGTAAAAAATGCGAAAAAACCGTGGGCAGCGGTCGTGACCAAGAAAGATTTGGGCTTGGGCCATCGTGCATCTGTAATACGAACAAAATTGGAAATTTTGGAAGTCCCAGTGATAGAGATTTCTGCTTTGAAAGATCCAGAACAAGCTCGCCAAAAAATAAAGCAAGTGATTAAGACGCTTCTGCCAGAATCGCCCGCCCCTTTGTATGACGACGATGTCTATACAACAGAAAAAGTAAGATATATTGCGGGCGAGATGGTACGGGAAAAGTGCTTTGAAATGTTATTCGAGGAAATACCATATGACCTTGCGGTTCTTGTTCGCCAGTTTGAAGAACTCCCTGGACTGGTCAGAATTCATGCCGACCTGGTTGTGGAAAAGGAATCACATAAAAAAATTGTTATCGGTCAAAAGGGTCAAATGCTAAAGCAAATTGGAATGCAGGCACGTAAAGACATGGAAAAGATGCTCAACAAAAAAGTGTATTTGGAGCTCCATGTAAGCGTTAAAAAAAATTGGATTAAAAATCCACAATTAATGGAAGAACTCGGTTATGTTGTCCAACAAAACTAAAATTGCAATTGTTGGGCGCCCCAATGTTGGGAAGTCGACGTTGTTTAATATTTTAACAAATTCTCGGCGTGCGGTTGTAAAAAATCAACCGGGAGTGACCCGGGATGTTCAGTACGGGGCTTGCGAATGGGCTGGCGTAAAGGTCGACATATTGGATACGGGCGGAGTAACGGATTCAAAAGATCTAATCCCCGCGCTTATTAAGCAAAAAGTTTTAGAAACAATCAAAAAAGTAGATGCAATTGTTTTTGTGCTAGACGGTCGGGAAGGATTGCATCCTGATGATAAAACATTGCTCTCTGTGATCAAGAAATCAGGTAAACCATTTTATACCTTGGTGAATAAAATGGATAGTCTCAGTCGTCTTGAGGAACAAATGGCTGAATTTTATGCGCTTGGAATTGATTTGCATCCCGCAGCGTTTGAGACCCGAATGGGAATTACGGAAATGTTAGAATGGGTTGTTTTGTTTGCAAATAAAGATTTAAGTGAAGAACCAAATCCAGATTTGACAATCGCCATCGTAGGCAAGCCAAACGTGGGAAAAAGTTCCTTGTGCAATCAGTTGATTGGTGAATCACGAGTCCTTGTTAGCGAGATTGCGGGAACTACAGTGGATGCCATTGATATTCCCATTGAGCGCCGCAATCGAAAATATGTAATCATCGACACCGCAGGACTGCGTAAAAAGGCAAAGCGAAGCGATGACGTAGAAATTATTGCTTCTTTTAAATCGGTTGATTCTATTCAGCGAGCGAATTTTATATTGCTCGTTGTGGATGCGACAGAGCCACTTTCCGAACAAGAAGCAAAAATCATGCAATTGGTTGCTGAACACCATAAACCAGTGATTGTCGTTGCAAATAAAACGGATGTCGCAAAAAAAACGAATCCTGAGTATAAAAAGAAATTTCGGAAACAGGTGGAGCGAACATTCCATTTTTTTGACGATGTACCCATCGAGTTTTCAAGTGCAAAAACTGGTGCCGGTATAGATTCATTATTCAGCCGTATTGATGACATTTGGGATAAGGTTCAATTGAAAATTCCTACGGCGGAATTAAATAGATTCTTTACAAAAGTGATCCGAAAAGCGCCTGCCCCAGTTTGTGGTACAAAAAATGTTAAATTTTTCTATCTCACTCAAACAAAACAATATCCACCTAGCTTCATTGCTTTTGCCAACCTTCCTCAGGGGGTTACAACATCGTATAGAAGGTTTCTAGCAAAACAAATCAAAGAAGAGTGGGGTTTGCAGGGAATTCCAATCCGGATTCACGCTATGAAAACTTCGCGCAAGAGCGATAAGGTCGAGCACGGGCCGTGAGAAAAACTGCGTGGAGCACTCGCTATGGTTACTACCTGGTTATTGTTGCCTCTGCTTTTAGCTTGGGTAACTTATGGAGGTTCCCGTTTGTAGTCGAAGCAAACGATGGCGCGTCCTTTGTTATACCCTACATATTTTCAGCTTTAATTCTAGGCCTTCCGCTGGTTATCACTGAAATCATTTTAGGCAAAGCTTACAAGCAATCGGTGATTGGGGCCCTTGATCAACTGACGCGTGAGTCGATGTTGGCCCCTCGGCTTTTAAAGCGCACTCATCTGTGGGTATGGATTGGTCGATTTGCAAATTATGCGAGCGTTTTGTTATTGGCTTACTACGCTGTGATATGCGGTTGGGTATTGTACTTTTTGGGGATGTATGCGGCTAGTGTGTTTGGTGTTACGGAAACCGAGGGCCCCGAGCTTTTAAACAATTTAGCCACACAAGGATATACTCAAGTAGGGCTTACGTTCGTCCATATTTTGATTACAGCAGTTGCAGTATCAAAAGGATTGCGGGAGGGTATTGAGAAATCGCTAGGATGGTTAATGCCATTGTTTTTTGCTTTGATTATTTTTTTAGTTATAAGATCACTAATGTTACCCAGTGCAAGCGATGCTATTCGGTATCTTTTTTATCCAAACTTTTCTGATATTTCATCGGGCACATTGACCCAAGTGATCGGCCATGTATGCTTTACGCTCAGTATTGGTATGGGAACGATAGCAGTTTTTGGAAGCTCCCTTCGTGAAGATAGTCGTGTGACCCCGGTGAGCTTTTGGATGGTGGTGTTGGACACGGCCATGTCGCTGTGTGTGGGGCTTTTAATTTTTCCGCTCGTGTTCACATTAAAAACCCATGCGACTGGACCAAGTTTGATGTTTGACGCTCTCCCAAGGCTTTTCGATCAAGTACAGTGCGAGTCTTTTGGCTGTGGGAAATTAATTGGCGTGGCTTTTTTGCTGTGTCTCTATATTGCAGCACTTGCATCCAGTATCGGACTGCTAGAAGCCAGCGTTTCAAATCTTGTGGACCGGCATAAGTTCACGCGTCCCAGAGCGGCTCGCCGCATGGGATTTATCGCCTTTGGCATTGCAATTTTGCCCGCACTTTCAAGTTCAGTTTTGAAGGATATAAAAATTTTGAAAATGCCAATTCTTACCTTTTTCGATACCTTTGTAGTAAATTGGATTCTGCCTCTGGTGGCGCTGGGTATTGCGCTTGCGGTTGGGTACGGAATGAAGACTGAGCAAAAGAAAAATTTATTTATTGATCCAAATCAGCCGGAAACAATCGCCTTGTTTGGAGATTGGCAGTTTCTTATCCGTTGGGTAGTTCCTTTATTTATTCTGTTTGCAGTGATCGTGAATGTTTGGGGCGTTTTTAAAAATTAATTCCAATGCTAGATAAAATCCGATATGCATCACCGGCAGGTACGTAATTAGTTTCAACCGGAGTACCAGTTCCGTCGTCAATGATCAACTTTGTGTTTTCACCAGGCCAGTTGATAAGTTGGTATTGGAATTCCAGACCGACATACATTTTTCCACGCATAAGAGGAAATTCAGTTCCGAACCCAAGATCGAAAGCTCCAGCACTATTTTTTCTTATATCAGCTTGTCCGGATATAGTTTGTGTCAGGGTCGTAGTGGTATATCCAGCACTCAAATAAGGATTAAACTTTGCAAGGCCTTTTGTTACGTTTTGTGTATTCAAATAGTACCGGACATCGAAACCGACGCCGGACATTCCAACGGTCCCGGATTGGCGGATTGCACCGTACGGAATGTCGTATGGATGGTCGCTTGATGTGTAGCTAAACACCATCGAAAATTTAAGATCAAAAAAGTAATTAAGTGCGACACCAAAATTTGCGCCACCGTCGTAAATTTCACCAAGAGTGCTTGAAAAGCTGCGGTAGCCAACGATTAATCCCAGGGCCAGAAAACGCCCATTTTTAAAAAAATTGATATCAGCCTCTTCTTCACTGGCTTCTTCAAACTCACTGTAATCTGCAAATGGATCGTAAGCGTCGTAAGAATCTTGTGCGCGAACAAGAGTTGGTGACAATAACAAAAAGGCTAAGAGGAATATCTTGAAGTTATGCATATTTACCTTATCGGGCTAAGTAAGTCTTAACTTGATACGCAAAAAACAATGCCATTTCAAGCATTTAGGTTAATTTCCTTATCCGATTTGGATCCCCCACAATCCATAGGATGTCGCCGACCTCTAAGGCAAGCATGCTATCAGGATTCAAGATCCGGGTTCCCAGGCGTTCAATTCCAACTACCAGACCGTGAGTGTTTTCGCGAATACCTGAATGTCGAATGGTTTGGCCAAGAAATGGGGATTTTTCTGAAATGAGATAGCGTTCCAAGGCGTAATTTGCCGGCCAGGACTCTTTATCCATGTGCATTGCTTCTGCCGCGCATTTGAATGCTTCGATTTGCTCGTCCGTTCCAATTACAAAAACCCGATCGTGGGGGAATATGCACTGGTACTGGTCTGGGGCAGTGATTTTGTTTTTTCCACGCTCGATCATGACAATGGTAACCCCGAATTTTTCACGCACTTTAATATCTTGCAGGGATCGCCCAATCATTTCAGACTCTGGTGAGATCAGGAATTGCTCGATGTGAGCGTCCCAGGGCGCAAGCATAGGCACTGAATAGTTTGTGGCCGTCTGTTTTGTGTTGTCTGCTAGATTTTCAATAAAGTGTCCTTCAAACCACCCATATAGCCAGCGCAGATACTTTGAGAACATTAATACAATCACGACAACCGTGACAGAACTAAAAATAAGTGTGGCGCCGACACTGATAAAGCGAGTCAGAAGAATTGTGATCAGCAAAAGTGCAAAGCCTATACGCAGAAGACCTAATACGCGCATTGGACCTTGTGCACGAGGATCATTATAGAACTGTTGAAATTTTTCAGCTCGTGGTCGATGTATACCCAGCGCCCACAAAAACGGAGCCGACGCCACAATGGCTGCCGTCAAACTTAAAAGACGTAGCAGAAGACGATCAGAGACATAACGATTTAAAAATTCAGGCAAAGTGCTACTTGCGACAAGAAAAATGGCAATTACAATGACCGAGTTAGCAATCACAGTAAGGCTTAAATGTTTAAGCAAATCACGCCAAGTATTCTGTGATGAGACCCCGTATGCAACGGCGCTATATCTTTCAAGATTTTTACGCAGATTCAAGGGCAACCGCTGTTCTGTAAATTTAATCACCTTATCTGAATTTTTGATTATATATGGGGTGAGCAAGGACGTTATTGCGGCAACAGCAACGGTAACAGGGTAGAGAAATTCATCCGTTACCTTTAATGTCAAACCCAAGGTTGCAATGATAAAAGAAAACTCGCCAATTTGAGCCATTGAAATTCCAATTTGCAGCGAATCCCGCAACCTCTGCCCTGCGATTAAAGCGCCAATTGTATTG
>CAUJEF010000042.1 GCA_963169515.1 Bdellovibrionota bacterium | reverse complement strand
CTGAAAATCCATAATGCTGACCGCGCCGACTCGCGCTTCGTGGGCAGGGTGGTCTAGCAATTTTTCCACTTCATCAAGTTCCATGTTCATTGATTCTTTTGCCAGCGCAAAGATTTGTCCCATGCGCACGCCCATGATGGCGTCGCTTTTATCCGCGGCGAGAGGCGCATTGAACTTTTCCGCTTGTTTTGAACTAAGCGCTTTCAGCCGTTCGATGAATTGCCTTGCATTCATCGCTTTATCCTTTTTCCATCAACGCCAATTGTTAATCCTATCGGGGTTCAGTAGTTAGGAATATCAAGGATTTTTATATCGTTGAAATTGAAATACAAATGGTTCTTGCTCAGGCATTCCAATGATCGCGCAACCTATTGGGAGTTTCGATATGTCCCAATCTTCAACAACATTTGCATCACGAACTTGTTCGACAATACCTCTTGATTGAACGGTAGCCATATATGCTTCACGCTTTCGATTTTTTCCAAATATTCCTTGAATAAATTCTCTGGTCGCCAAATCATTAACATGGAAAGCAACGGTTGTCATAAAGCCTGATAAAATACTTTTTGCGAGAGAGGTTTCATAGGCGTGAAAGACCTGTTCTACATTCTGAACGCCAATAATAAATTTTGCCCCTAGACTTCTTCCAAAGTTAACGCCATCGTCTATGTGTTGCAGGTGTGGAATTAAGCGAAACTCATCAATAATGAACCATACATTGCCTTCGCTTTTTTCCCTGCATAACGCCTCCTTTATCGCCAAATCAAGTAGCAGACGATAAATCGGCGTCAGCATATTGCCTATTCCTAAATCATATTCTACGAAAATAATCCTTCCACCTTTTTGGCGGACTGCTTCGCGCATGGAAAGCGTGCCTGCCTGTTTAAAATTGCCAACCAAAATCTCACGAGCCATTTGTTGCAATTCTGAAATGACTCCTTGTGTCTGCGGAGAGCGGTCATCGGCAATATAACTTACCATTGCTTTTAAATCTTCATGGATTTGCAACATATTGCGGATTTCAGCGGAAGGGGATTGATCTAAGAATGAACGCAGTCGCGCATTGTTCATTTCGTGCTGATTACCAGACCTGGCAAAATGATACAGAATGCCGCTAAATAAATCCTTCGCGGCATTTGGAAAAAACGGTTGTGTTGAACGCTGAATTTTCTCGAAAAATAAGGTTCTGGCAATTTCAATAATATTCGCTTCCGTAGAAGCATCCTGTCCTAATTCGTTGAAGATATTCCAATAATTTACTCTGTTCGAGCCAGTCGCCTTACTATCATTACTGATAACGATGTCACCCTTGCGATAGAATTCCTTATAGAAATCGCCTTTTGTGTCAAAGACAACCATTACATCGTTCGCAGTCATGGTTCTTCTTAGTTGAGCGATAATTTGATAGATGGCGTTGGTTTTCCCAGAGCCAATCCCGCCTAAAAACAACAAATGCCTGCTCAAAAGATCGTCGGTCAGTGGGATTTTTGATTCGCTACCAATTCCATCCACGCCATATAAAAAACACCTTGCTGAATTTCCCGACATGGCAGGTGATGATAATTTGAGCTCGTTTCCTTCAAAGACCTGAACATCTTTTTTCATCAGTTACTGCCCATAGGAATAATAATAATCTTCGTTATTATCTTCTGAATCTGCTTGTGTTTCTTTTGATAAGGATTGCTCTGATGAAGTAGATGTGGATTGAACAGGAGTTATATTTTGCTTATTGTCTGTCAAGCTTGCCTGATCGTTTGAAGGATATGCTGGAGTAGTATAAGGGGCATGCCCATGCTTGTCATGAAAATATTGATCCATTTGGGTTTGGGTTGATGATTCTTGGTTTACCTGCTGAGAAGAAATAATCGCGCTTGATGCGGTTTGGAGATTTTCTAATGGAGTTCCAATCTGCGCTGTATTTAATTGCTGTCCGAGCTTGTGCCGATCTTCTGCGTTAAGGATTTCTTTATAGTCTTCATAGTCGTTATGAGGACTGCCAATAAGATACTCGCGTTTGGATGGATCGCTTGGCGGCATAGCCAAGTGCGGATCATCGCCTTCATAAACCAACTGCCCACTTTTGGCATTGGATTTATCCACACTTAGTTGATTCAATGTTTCCTCAGCAGTCATTCCTGTCGATTTGACTCTATCACGCAACGTAGTAATTTCATTCTCTGTAGGCGGATTTGATAAATAATAATTTTCAGGTATCTCTCTGGCTTTTCTTTCTAATTCATCTTGCACAGCCGAGACATGATCTTGAGGGATTCGCATAACTGTATCATGCTTAAGATAGTCTACGATCTGATCAGATGAAGCATTCGATATCGACTCAGGAATAGGCACTCCGCGCTCCCGTAAATCTGCAATTCTTTTTGCGTCTTGCTCTATAGGAAGTAATTTTCCATCTAATTCGTTATATGTTAAATCTCTTCCCCAGCCAAGCATATGTTCAAAATCATGAAAATAGCTGTTTACGTTTTGTTCAGTTAATGCTCCATCTTGTGAAATATGTGATTTTACGGAGCAGATTTCTTGTGAAGACGATATATCAAATGTTGGAAAGTTTTTCTTAACATCATTCAGATTTGTTGCATCGCCGCCAATAGATTTAAGCGTGGCAGATTCATGCAAGTCCCCTTGTTCTTTTCTTCGTTTGTTTATATCTTTCCAATCTTCATTCGTAATATTTTGCATTCTTCACCTTCTATAGAGAAGTTCTCATTTTTGTTGCCATTTCTTAATTCCCAAATCCCCAAGATGCCGAACATCCATAATCAAAGCCCCAATTTCCCGTGTAACGGCTTCTGCATCTATCGATGGGCTCGCGGCAAGCGTTTGAAGAGCGGTATTATTTCCTACTGAAAACGCCTGTGAAATGTTGCCTGAGATCAAGATACCAGTATCTTTCATGGTTTTCGAGCCAATTAGCAAACTAAATGTATGCCCACGACCAAAAAGGTTAAAACAAATTACCACAAACGCTACGAACAATATCAGAGAACTCAAGAATGGAACACTACTCTGCTCGACGAGTTTGTTAATCCCCCATACAATTAACAATAAGCCAAAGTTAAAGGGATAGCGCGTGTACCTCATAACGATATCGAGATAATCACGCGCTTTAAGTGAGCCGTTAAAAAATCCATCTATAGTTGAGAAAACCTGTTCACGGATAGAATTCTCCAAAATATTGCTTTTTAAAAGCCACAGAACAACATGAGGGAGAATGAGAAGGAAAGCGATTAAATATGCCCAAACTATAGAAGTGAATAGAGTGAGAATTGCTGTCGCAAAAAAATATGTGATAAAGGAAAAAAGCGCGACGGCAATCCAATTTACCGAGACGCCCTCGTAAACGCTGATCCCCGCCACGTCCTCTAAAGGCATTTCGTTTACCAAATAGCTTTTCCCTGTGAGGGATTTTCCTATGCTGTGAAAAACAAGTCGTTTATTCGTGATCGTAAGGTATCCGATCGTTGGGCGCGAAAACCACTGGCGAAATTCCGTGCATTGATACGAACGCACAACTTGTTCGCCGCCGTCGCTTAACTGGAAAAAGAGATCTGATGTCTTCATGGGTTAATCCACTCGCCACTTTTCAACCCCATAATTGCCAATGGATTGAATGTCGGTAATCATCGCTCCAAGTTCTTTGATCATCGTGTCAACATCGGCGGCAGGTTCTGCGGTTAAAGCTTTTACCGCAGCGGCATTGTGACCAAATCCCGATATGCCCGAAATCGCAATAGGCGTGCTAGAGCCGCCTTTTGACCCGATTGCTAAAGAGATCGTTTCTCTTTGTGTGTACATGTAGATGCAAAAAAGCGAATAAATGCCAAAGCCAAAACTTGCAAGAGCCCCAATTACAGATGTGATGGCAGAGGCTGCGCCGTTAGCTAGATCTATAGTGTTGGTTAAGAAGTTTCCTCCTTGTTTTGAAAGCATATTTACAAGCCCTGTGCCCCCCCCCGTCATTGCAATATTCAAAAGGACAATACCCGCCATTAAAGTAATTAAACGCCATATTTTCTTAGAAGAGATCGAAAAGGAGGATATAGCAATAATAATTCCCAAAGCCAACCAGGCGATTTGCAATATACTGCTAAATGCCTGAAAAAAGATTATGGCGATGCTGAATATCCCTACGAAAACGCCAAATAAAAACGGAGATAGAAAAAATACAACCGCTAAAGCGCTAAGTAAATGAGAAAGGCTGAAAATTGTTCCCTTGTAATGAGTTATGCCTGAAACATCTTCAACGGGTATTTCGCTTTGCATAACGCTCGCGCCAGTATATGACGATCCGTAGGCATGAAAAATAACGCGCCTGTTGGTGACGACAAGATATCCTTGCGCTTTTAGATTAAGTAATCTAGAAGATAAACTTGTACAATGATAGGTCCGTACTGTGATTTCATCTTCGGCTGGAGTAAGGTTCTTCCCCAAAAGTTGAAAAACCGTCATGTTTTTTCTTGAACGGTTCGATTGTTTGCGAAGATTTGATGTGGAAGAGTTATTAAATTTAGATTGGTGTCGTTCAGGTCTAGGAACCGATTCTACTGGCGCTGTATCTTCCTTCATCATTGAAGGATCAAAGAACTGGCGTGCTTGTAAATTATTAGGGTTTGCTTTTAACGCCTGTTCCATACAGTATTTTTTCTGACGATCATCCTGCAAGCAAGACGCAAGTGCAGTCCATCCTTGATCGTTCTGCGGATCAGATTTGACAACTTCAGTGAGTATCTGTCTCGCAAGTTCTATATTTCCTTGTTGGAAGGCATTCAAACCAGCGTTAATTCTATCTGTTGCCATGAGTTATCCTTTTGAGGGTTTTCCCTCTTTTAGAATCTAATTTATTTTATTCGAGTACCACCATTATTGCAACTAATATTTATGATGAATTTTGAAGGGATGACCAACTTACTCTACGTAATAGATACTACGACATCAACGCTAGAAGTTTTGTCGTCGTGTTCCAATTGCGGATGGTCATAGACTGATAGACGGGCATCCCCGCAATTTTGGGCAGACGGCTTTGTGTGGCTCGGCTGAGGAGGTAAGAAAAATACAGCACGTCTTTTCCTGTGTAGGCATTGTCCACGCCTTCT
>CAUJEF010000041.1 GCA_963169515.1 Bdellovibrionota bacterium | reverse complement strand
GGTACCGGGCGCGGTGGTGGTACCGGGCGCGGTGGTGGTACCGGGCGCGGTGGTGGAACCGGGCGCGGTGGCGGTACCGGGCGACGATAAGGAACACAACGCTGCTCCCAATCCGACCAATAGTCTCCAGGCCGACAGCGGATAGGCCGTCGTATTGGCTCGCATCTATTGTAGACGTAATCCCAACTCCAACCTGGGGCACAATACGAATGCTTTGGCACACAACGGCCTATAACTGGCGAGTAGTATTCATCCCAATCACAAACGCGAGCAGTCGGACGGCATTGATTATAGTATGTATCCCAATAGTAATTGTAAGGACACGAGCTGTAATTCGGTACACACTGTTGGTGAGTGTAGCTGTAATGCGTACCCATCGGGCAAGACTGGAACACAGGCACACATTCTTTAATAGACCAATTGTATGTTTCACCCCAAGAGCACGTATAGGGCTGGCGTACGCAGCGCTGATAATATTCATTGTATTCATAGTTTAATGGACACAGAGGCGTACTGTTTTTTACACAGTAACCTGCGAAGTGGTCAAAGTGATATCCGGATGGACATTCGTTTGCGTTTGGGAACTCGATACAACTATTGTATTCTGGGTCATAGTAAGTTCCCGGGGGACATTGATCTAACTGGTTCTGCACACAATAGCCAACATTTACATCGAAATAATAACCCGGTGGACAGCTATAGCTTTGTCCCTTATCGAGAACTTCAACCAAATACTGTTTTGCAAGAGTTAGATTTTGTTCGTTGATCACGCGAACCGCGAATTCAACCATCCCTGCCTGCTTAAATCGCGATTTAACAATGAAATATCGCTGGCCTGTTTTAACATTTACTTCAACACCGCTAGGCAGCTTTCCTATCACTTCACCTGAGACTTTTTGCGCATGTGCGGCACCAATCATGAGCTTTTGCTGATATAATTCATCAACAATCGCTGTTGGCAACTGCCGTTGAGTCTCTAACATTGGATGTGGAATTTCTTCCGTATCTTTAGAGTTGAAACAAACTCGTTTTGCAGTGGAATACTCGCCGTCGTATGTCGTCGCCCGAAGGGTAAAACACCATTGCTCAACAAACTCCGGGGTGCCGAACAATAAAAACTTTGTTGCAGTAGAAGCTTCCAACTGCATCCCCGCTGGCAGAACTGTGTCTTCTGCTTCCCAAAAAATTTCTTTTTGATTGAGTTGGGCTTGAGTAATTGTCAAGCCATCCGCCTTCAGGGAAAGTTCAAGCTCGGCATATTCTCCGTATTGAAGTTCAGCCTGTTCATCGTAAACAATAGAGATTGGCTCATTATCTGACATTCCACGATTCGACGCCGTTTGGGCAGATACATATTCGATGTTGCCGAATGCAAATAAGAAAGACATCACGATGCGCCACGTTGCTGACGCAAGAAGATTCATTCGTTTTTTCATATTCCCCCTAAAAAGTAGCTTATTAATTTATCATGAAATTCAATCAAGCAATTTAAAGACCGTTTATTTTTTATTTAAAAGCAAAATAGGACCAGCAGAGGGAGCTGGCACCGGTGCAAATTGATATCGTTGCTGTGATGTGGTCAAAGCGCACCACAATCTGGTGCAGTTTTATCACCTGCGCATTGTAGGGAATAATGCCCCCGACTCGCAGGCACTTGAATTGCATTTTTGGATCACACTAAGTTAATGGTGAAACTACTATATAGGAAGGTTTGGAATGTGTTGCAGACGATGGACTGCAATTTTTTCTGCGATAATGCTTATAGAAAATGCGAGCGGCGCAAGCGGGCTTGACGGGTTTTGGGAGCTGAAAGCGACCCGAAACAGTCCTTCGGGACCCGACCTTCTTCCCCGTGAGACTCTATACGGAAAAGTTACATTTCAAGTTCATTATGATGGTGACAATGTTACAAAGTATTCATTTGATGATCGCGGGTTCATGTTTAAATACAAAAATGTCTTAGAAATTGATGGCCAAAGAGTTACAGAATTGAATAGTGAAGGTCGTGTCGTCGTTACATACGATATCCTCGAGTTAACCGATTCCATGCTTGTCATTCTTGAAAAACTTCGGACACGCAAAATTTTCGTGTACTCTCGAATTCAACGTATAAATCAAATATCCCCACCCAACATTAAACAAACCGTTGATTTTTCCTTTCAAACCCAAACCTTGGAAGAGGTCATTTCTGGCGGTTGGAACTACCAGGGCTACTTCCGTAGCTCCGATAGTCCCACCATCACGTGTAATTACTTTCCGAATCAGGATACTCTGCAAATTGCAGCTTACGAGTTCGGGTCAAATTCTGGTGACAGCGTTTATTTTGATCCGAATTT
The DNA here is from genome assembly GCA_963169515.1 of Bdellovibrionota bacterium. Lineage (GTDB taxonomy): Bacteria > Bdellovibrionota > Bdellovibrionia > Bdellovibrionales > JAEYZS01 > CAUJEF01. The sequence continues at coordinate 2,902 of CAUJEF010000041.1, read as the reverse complement.
TCACAGGAGCGCCATTGTTCGCCTGAAAGAAGTCGATATCTCTGATCTCTCTGGAACTGGATCATTTACCCTCTCGCGACGTTACGAGTTTTTAAACAAAAGAGCATATTTTCAATTTGCCGAGCCCATAAAAAAACTGCATATCGAGAGGGACCGCACGCAAAGCGTTTGTTCCGGCCGAATCTTGCGACAGAAGACAGACCTCTCTGTGACTTTGGACTGCAAAAGTTCGGATACGGACTTTCGAATGCAGGTTCATTGCGAACTCAATTGAGCACAATTCGGCCACTGTCAAAACCTTAAACAATTCAATCTCTGCTAAGCAAAGAGAGTGTGTCTAATAATGGGCACGATGTTTGAATAATAACTGCACATTGAGGTATATATGAAACAAGCGGCTTTATTACTCGTGTTGACCTTACTCGTCGGATGCCAATTTAAAAAGGAAGATAAGCTTACCGACAGCGAGCTCTTCAATGGCGTTGTTTTTAATGCCTACGGAGTTTCAAAATCACAGGTACAACTCGGAATTCGGTCTGAAAAGACAAAAGACAACCAAACTGTTCGGTATTTAATAAGCCGGCCAAAGGAAAACCAATCCATTACAAAGATTCTTTGTACATTTGACTCTGCAGACTACCCGATCGCTCAAGAGGCCAAGGCGCTCTCAAATCATGGCCTTACTGTCGTTATTCGCGATACCCTCCTAACCCCAGAACAGCGGGATTTAAATCCAAAGGCTGAATTTAAAAATTTCTACTTTTCTTTTAAAAATGCAGACGAATTAAATGGAAAAACGTCGGCAGATCTTGCCGTCGATCCAGATACTCTTGTAATGGTTAGAGACCTTGATGTTTCAGATCCAGAGTCCGCAAAGACTGTTCTTTGTGAGTTCAATTTAATCGACGCACAAAACGCCCAGGGCCAACAAAGCTTGCAGTCGACAAAACCGTCGACCGCAAGGCAAAAATAATTTTTTAAGAAATTTGATGAGTAAATAGCATCTCACGATATTTGGGTAACGGCCAGAGCTCGTCAGACACCAGCGTTTCTGCTTTGTCGCACGCCTTCCGCAAAGTGTCTCGCAAAGGAACTATCTCTGATTGAATCCTTTGGGTTTTTTCAAACTCGTCATGAATCGCATTCGTTTTTTCTACAACGGTATGCACTTCCCCAAGAGTTGATAATATCGATCCCAACACCTCTTCGAGGTCCGTAACGCGTGTTTTATATTGCGCCTTTAGCCCGCTCGTCGTTGCGTCTTTAAGAATTGCTTGCGATATGGCCAATTGTTTTTCAATTGCCGGGATAACATAAGTTGTTGTGATTTCATCCAGGGTTGCTATTTCAATTTGCAATGTTTTAATGAAACGCTCTAAAGAAATATGAAACCGCGAAACCAGCTCTGCTTCAGTTAAAACTTTTTGCTCAACTAAAAATTGGGTAGCCGCTGGCGACTTATAAACTTGCATGGCCTCTGCCGTATTCGACAAAATTGGGAGTCCGCGTTTTTTTGCCTCATCTCGCCACTCTTGCGAATAGTTGTCACCCTCAAATTGAATACGTTTTGTTTCGACAAAAACTTCTTTGACGAAATCCATCACGGCCTCATCACGCTTCGAAGTTTTTGCCAACATGGCCGATAACTGCTTCGTTGATTTCGCAAAACTGTCTGCTACGGCAGCGTTCAAAATTGAAACCGGTTGTGAAATATTCGCCGAGGACCCTACCGCGCGAAACTCAAATTTATTTCCTGTGAAGGCAAATGGGCTTGTTCTGTTTCTGTCCGTATAGTCACGGGAAATATCCGGGATCGTGCTGACACCAAGGTTGATCATTTTAGTCTCTACAGATTCCCCCATTTTTTTCCCGGTTTCGATATTATGAACAATGTCGCTCAATAATGAACCAAGGAATACAGATATGATCGCCGGCGGAGCTTCATTTGCTCCCAACCGATGATCGTTCCCCGGCGACGCAATACCAACGCGCAACATATCCGCGTGATCATTTACCGCCCTTAGAATTACTGCAAGCACCGCCAGAAACCTTAGGTTTTGATGCGGAGTTTTCCCGGGTTCTAATAAATTTTCCCCTTTGTCGTTGCTCATGGACCAGTTGCAATGTTTGCCGCTGCCATTCAGCCCGGCAAATGGCTTTTCATGAAGCAAACAGAAAAGTCCTTGTTTGTTTGCTATGCGTTTTAGTGTTTCCATTGTAAGCGTGTTGTGATCAGCAGAAATTGATGCGTTTTCAAAAATCGGAGCGATCTCAAATTGGCTTGGGGCCACTTCGTTATGACGTGTTTTTACCGGAATACCCAAACGATAAAGTTCCTTTTCCGACTCTTCCATGAAATTTTGAACACGCGTTGGAATTGATCCAAAGTAGTGGTCTTCCAGCTGTTGTCCGCGTGGAGGAGGCGCTCCTAATAAGGTTCGCCCCGTCATTATGATATCTGGGCGAAGGGCTGCAAACCTACGGTCGATCAAAAAATATTCTTGTTCCGCACCGAGTGTTGACGTTACAGTTTTCACGTCGACATCGCCCAGCAGCTTTAGAAACTCGCATGCCTTTTCATTAACCGCCGAATTTGATCGTAACAGCGGTGTTTTGTGATCTAAAGCTTCTCCATGATATCCAAAAAACACCGTCGGGATACAAAGCGTTCTAGAACCTTCACCCTCAAAAATAAATAACGGCGATGTTGGATCCCATGCCGTGTAACCTCGCGCTTCGAACGTCGATCTCATCCCACCGCTCGGAAAACTAGATGCGTCGGGCTCGCCTTGAATCAATTGTGATCCCGTAAATCGCTCAATCACTCGCAACTCAGAGTGATTTGAGCTTTGAATATGTATGAAGGCATCGTGTTTTTCTGCTGTTGACCCTGTCAGCGGTT
>CAUJEF010000040.1 GCA_963169515.1 Bdellovibrionota bacterium | reverse complement strand
GGGCGCGATTTTTTTACTAAATTTAAAATTATTTCTAGATTGCTTTCGCTGCCAATTTCTACTTGCTTTGAAATTACGCTTAGTCTTCGTGCTCGAAGCGAAGTTTGCTGCACGCTTTCCTCGCCTGATATGTACATTATTTTTAAATTACTTTCGCCAAGCCCCCGGCACATTTGTAAAAGAAGTGTGCTTTTTCCGACGCCAGGGTCGCCACCCAAAAGTATGAAGCTCCCGGGCACTAGACCCCCACCCAGAACGCGATCAAACTCAAAATTTTTTGTTGAAACTCTTTGGGTTTTTGATTCAGGAAGCTCTAATGTTTCTGCCAAATTCCAAACACGATCTGTATTTTCAGCATCGCTAGAAATATCCCAGCCTCGACGTTTGTCGGTGGTCAAAGAGGTCTCTTCTATGAGTGTATTCCACCCGCCACATTCAGGACATTTTCCTTCCCATTTTGGGCGCTGGGCACCGCAATTTTGACAACTAAAAATGGATCTCGTTTTTGCCATCAGATTCCGATATCATATTTGAATTACCTTATTCAATAAATGGGTAAAAACGTGGGGATTTAAATTGAAACTAACGCTTATTGTTACGGCTGCATTTCTCGCAAACTTTCAGGCTGCAGCTAGCGTTTTATGGGAGGAAGACTACGTTGCTCCTGACCAGCTCAAGCGAGCCATTTCTGTTTTGTCCAAAGGGAATGTCGGCGGACTTGCGTCCGATGCTCGAACCATGGCTGCGTTTGCTGAAGGGATTCGTGCTTTTCAAGAAAAGCGCGACGATGATGCGATCACTTTTTTTACACAGAGTATAGAGCTTAAGACCGAGCTGCGTGACTATGCCGAATACAATTTGGGTATGGTTTATCACCGCAAAAATGATTTGGAAAAAGCGAAGCAGTATTTTCAAAAGGTAGTTTATGAAAAGCCGCCATCACTTCGAAAATATGATGCCCAGTTTGCATTGGGTGAAATTGCATACGAGCAAAAAAATTATAAACAAGCTCTGGTACATTTTTCTACTCTAGAAAGAAAAATGCGTCGGACTGAACAGTACCCACACGTATTATGGTACTTGTCACTTTCTGAAATGGGATTAAAACGGAACTATAAAGCGTGCAACTGGATTCGAAAAATATATTACAAATACCCGGAGCACGATCTTGTCAAAGATTGGACTTTGGATTTAAGAAAAGCGACGCTGAATGGTCAGAATGCAAACTGTGTGGCATCGTTGAAAGATCAAAAAAATCGTGTCCGCCAGCTGCAGTACGCAGGACATTCTGAGAAAGCTCGCACAGAAATACTTGAACTTTATAAGCGCACTACAGAGCTTACCAAATTTTATGTGGACATGATCTATGGGAGTTTTTTAGCAAACGAAGGCGAAGTAGAGGAAGCTTTAAAAATTCTTTTACCGCACTATGAACAGCGAAAAGGCGACAGAAATTACTTAATGCTGATGGCAAAAGCGGCTCATCGCCTGGGTCAGGCACAAACAGCAACAGCTTTTTATTTGCAAGCCTATAAAATCCAACCACGTTCGAAAATGGGCAAAGAGGCCTTGTTTCAGGCTGCGTTTGTTAGCTATCAATCGCAGGATTACGATGGTGCTATTCAAAAATTTGAAAATTACATCAAAATGTTTCCTGGTGACCGGATGTATGGAGATGCGACGGCTTACCTGATAGCGTGGTCGAAATACTTGAAAAGAGATTACGAAGCCGCGCTCAAAGATTTTACGAAACTTGCACATAAAAAATTTCGACGACGAAGTTATTTTTCTTTGAATCAGGTTGCCTATTGGAAAGCTGTGGCGCTTTTGAAATCGGGAAAAACACAAGCCGCGCGAATTGAATTTGAATCTTTGGCGCAAGATCCAATGGGAAGTTATTATGGAATTGCAGCGCGCGCACGCCTACTAGACATTCCAGTTGTCCCCGTGGCACAAAGAGCGGTGGCTGAATCCCCGGTGCCGGCAAGAAGTTCTATGAACCCGTTATTGTTGGCGCAGGGCTTGGCTCCATCCCCAATGGTTGGCGAAAATGTTGCGACAGAGCCACTTATTACGGCAGATGAAGTTGATGAATCGGAAACGGATGAAGAAGCCATGTCCGGTGATGTCGAGGTTCAGGAGCGGGGGGATGCGGCTGAGGTTTCTGAGGTAGACGACGAACTTGCGGTCGAAGAAGATTCTGACATTCAAAAGGATCTATTGAGTCATCTGAAAGATCCGCGGTTGAATATGAATTTTATCAAGGCAAGACAGCTTCGTATGTTGGGTTTGAACGCGCTCGCAAACCAAGAACTTCACGCGATTGAGCGCAGAACGCGCAATAAGAGCTTTTTAAAGTCGCTTGCGTCAGAATATGAGGAGGGCGGGGCATTTCACCGTTCAAGTTACATTGGAGAAACTTATTTTAGTGACGAAAGAAAACGCGGTGGTTTCAAAACGGCCCTCAAATTATGGGAGAGAACATACCCGCTGGCCTTTGTGGATTGGATTACTAAGTTTTCAAAGGATTACAGCGTTCCTCGCGAAGTAATTTGGAGTGTGATGAGAACAGAGAGTCACTATAAGGTTCGTGCCATATCGCCGGTTGGAGCGCTTGGGCTGATGCAAGTCATGCCGTATACTGCAAAAAGGGTCGCTCTTATTTTGAAAGAAAAGACGTTTGACCCGCAAGATTTATTGGAACCAGAAAAGAACATTCGAATTGGCACTAGGTATTTAAAACGTCTATCTGATATGTTCGATCGACGGTTGCCGTTAGTTGCTGCGGCCTATAATGCGGGTCCGCATCGCGTAGGAAGCTGGTTGCAAGCGTTTGGAAGCCTGGACATGGACGAGTTTATTGACCACATTCCATTTAAACAAACCCGTAATTACGCAAAAGAAATTATAAAAAATTATTACCTTTATAAAAGCATCTATCAACCGGATGCTTTAAAGCAGGAAGACTTTAAGTGGCTAGCCGAACCAGTCCACGTCAAATATGCAGGATCAATTGCCAAAGAAACCTGGGATGATATAACGGTGCCAGGCACCGATCATCCGATAACCGGATGGTAAATCACCAGGGGACGAATATGTTAAGGGCAAGTGTTTTTCTAATTTCTTTTCTTTTATTATTTGGTTGCACAAAAAAAGAACAAAAATTGGAGTATGGTCTTAAAATGGGGGAAACTCTTCGAGTGAATCTAATGAGCGAGCCTCCGACCGTCGATTGGCACAAAGCCACAGATACAACTTCGGCAAATGTCATGGATAACATCATGGAAGGGCTTACTCAGTTTGATCTCGACGATCCGGAAATGAGGCCGATACCGGCTCTTGCAGCAGAGTGGTCGACAACTAAAGATGCGAAGAAATGGACGTTTATACTGCGTCAAGGTGTGAAATGGACGGATGGCGTTGAGCTTGAAGCACAGCACTTTGTGGATGGGTGGGAGCGACTTCTGAATCCTGCAACAGCAGCAGAATACGCTTACTTTCTTCATTCAATTAAGAATGCTCAAGCCTATACTGCGGGAAAGATCAAAAACTTTAGCGAAGTGGGGGTAAAAATATTGGATAAATACAAATTGGAAATTACCCTTGAGCGCGGGGTTGCTTTTTTACCCATGCTTATGACACACGCATCAACATTTCCGTTTCGTAAAGATGTATATGAGAAATATAAAACGGCATGGACGAATCCAGGCAATATTGTCACTCTTGGCCCATTCACGCTGAAAATTTGGGATCATGACAAAAACTTGGTTTTAGAAAGAAACGAAAATTACTATGGCCCCAAGCCATGGTTAAAAAATGTTTTGGGTTATATGGTTGTGGAACAGTCGACAGCTCTAAGCCTGTTCGAAGGTGGGCGTTTAGATATTATTCCTGAAGTTCCGTATACGGAGATCTCCCGCTTAAGAGATCGCAAAGAATTTTATTCGGCTCCGGAGTTGACCACTCAGTATTATGGTTTCAACGTGCATATTAAGCCATTTGACAATCCCAAGGTTCGTAAAGCTATTTATATGGCCGTTGATCGCGAAGAATTGGTAAAAATGCACAACGTGGGTCATGTTGCGGCTTCGACATTTGTTCCCGAAGGGATGATGTCTTATGAGGCGGGGATGAAAGTTCCATTCGACCCGCAAACATCAAAAGCGTTGTTGAAAGAGGCGGGGTTTTCAGATTTGGCTAAATTTCCAAAACTCACAATAAATTACAATACGAATGAAAATAATAAGCGCACGGCAGAAAACATCCAGGCCCAGTTAAAGAAAAATTTAGGCCTAGTGGTTGAAATTCAAAATGAGGATTGGAAGGTTTACATCGCACGACTGACTCAAAATTGTCCGGCTGTTTGGCGTCTGGCGTGGGGTGCGGACTATCCGGACCCAGATAATTTATTAAATTTGTGGTTGTCCCAATCGGGAAATAATCGAGGTAAATGGAGTAATGCAAAGTATGATTCGCTGATCGAATCTGCCATGGCAGAATTGGACACGGGCAAACGAAAAGCTCTCTACCATCAAGCTCAAGCGATCTTGCAGGATGAAGTTCCTATTATGCCTTGGTTTTATAGTCGCAGGCAGTATATGCGCAATTCGCGAGTGAAGGGTTACAAGTTTAATCCTATCGACAAACGCATTTACAAAACGGTGACGCTTGAGCAGTGATAAGGTTCGATCCGCAATAAAATACGGCTTGTCGCTTTTGATCATGTCGACACTGGTATTTAGCTTTTTTTGGCCCGACACAATGGCCTTTGAAGTTTTGATGTGGACAACAATAGCTACAGTTTGCGCGGGATTGCTTTTTGTTATCGTTAAGAAACATTTATTGCCCTATGTTTTTCGTCGCCTCGGAGAAGCCGGATTTACGCTATTTTTTATTTTAACGACAGTTTTTATTTTGCTGAGAGCAATTCCAGGGGGGCCGTTTGATGCGGATAAAAAACTTCCCCCGGAAGTGATTGCAAATTTAGAAAAAAAATATGGAATGAACGACACCCTTTGGGCTCAATACTATAAGCACATGAAAGGCGTTTTGACTGGCGATCTTGGAGAGTCATACAAGTATGTCAGCCGTCCAGTGGCAGGAATCATAAAAGACTCATTCCCAGTTTCGTTGAAATTGGGAATTTATTCTTTGATTGTGGCCTATTTGATTGGGATTCCATTAGGCGTTTTTGCGGCGTCAAAACACAACACGAAATGGGATACCATTTCCATGTTTTTTGCTATGGGCGGGGTGACACTGCCCAGTTTTTTGATTGCGGCGCTCTTGATTTTATTTTTTTCGTTTAAATTGGAGTTGCTACCACCGGGATTGTGGGAAGGACCCGAATATTACATTCTGCCAGTGATTACATTGGGCCTGCGACCAGCGGCGATGATTGCACGTCTTACGCGCTCGAGCGCCCTTGATGTAATTAAAAATGATTTCATTCGTACGGCCTATGCAAAGGGTTTGGGGTATCAGGTTGTGCTTTTTAAGCATGTTCTGCGCAATTCATTAATTCCGGTTTTGACATATTCTGGCCCTTTGATCGCCGATGTTCTGACGGGCGCGTTTATCGTTGAACATATTTTTGCTATCCCAGGAATGGGAAAACACTTTGTGATGAGTGTGCAAAACCGTGATTATCCATTGGTAATGGGCCTTGCTATGGTTTACTCAATCGTTCTTGTCGCAAGCAATTTGCTCGTTGACGTATTTTATTCAGTGGCTGATCCACGGATTCGGTTGGCCTGATGTCTAAAAGCTTAACACAGAAAAGCATTCAAAGACTGAAAAAAAATAAGGCTGCAGTTTGGTCTGGGTATTTCATTTTATTTATGATCGTCGTAGCATTAATCGCTCCGTTGATTTCTCCGTATGAATTTGATGCTCAAGATGTAACCAAGCTTCAGAGGCCTCCTAATACACAAAACTGGTTGGGCACAGACTCGCTAGGCCGAGACATTCTATCGCGAGTGATATATGGAACGCGAGTATCGATGGCTGTGGGAGTTTACACAGCGGTCGTGTCTTTACTAATGGGCCTTGTTTATGGGGCTGTGTCGGGTTGGTTT
>CAUJEF010000039.1 GCA_963169515.1 Bdellovibrionota bacterium | reverse complement strand
TTTTCATCGCTCATTGTTTCTTAAGATGAGGTTAATTTGAGATACTCGCCTGATTTTATAGATCGTGTGAGGGACGCGAATAATATTGTCGACGTCATTTCACAGTATACAGAATTTAAAAGGATGGGCCATAATCTGATGGCTCGATGCCCGTTTCCAGATCACGCAGAAAAGACTGCAAGTTTTTCTGTTAGCGAAAGCAAGCAAGTATATCATTGTTTTGGATGTAAAAAGAGCGGCAATATTTTTAACTTCTTAACCAATTACAGCGCGATGAGCTTTGGTGAGGCGGTGGAGTATCTTGCGAAAAAAGCGGCAATTCCATTGCCTGAAATTGACGACAGGCCAAAGCATGAAATCGATAAAAACCCCCTGTTTAAATTAAATCTTCGAGCCGGAAGCTTTTATAAAAAAACATTTCAGCAGTTGCCGGAATCACATGCGGCAAAAAGGTATTTAAAAGAACGAGGCTTAAATGCCGAGACCATTGAAACATTTAAAATCGGCTATGCGCCTGCGGAGTGGTCAGAGCTGTCAAATCATTTTGAGTCCGTAAAAGCCCCAATGAGCGAGGCTGAAAAGCTGGGACTAATCAAGAAGCGGCCAAATAAAACGGGATATTTTGACATATACCGGGGTCGCATTATGTTCCCTATTCTGTCTGTAACAGGCGATGTCGTTGGTTTCGGGGGGCGCGTAGTGAACGAAGGTCAGCCGAAATACCTTAACAGTTCGGACTCTCCCGTGTTTCGTAAAGGCAGGACCTTATACGGGATTTTTGAAACGACAAAGCATATAAGAACCGAGGATCAAGTTTTAGTTGTCGAAGGGTATATGGATCTTTTGGCTTTATACCAAGCGGGCATCCGAAACGTGGTTGCGACATTGGGTACGGCGCTCACTGCGGAGCACGCAAAATTATTGAAGCGATACACAACCAATGTTGTTGTGTTGTTTGACGGCGATCAGGCCGGGCAAGAGGCGCAAGAGCGAAGCCTTTCTGTTTTGCTTTTAGAGGGCTTGCTTCCAAAGGGCGTAACGCTTCCAGAAGAGCTTGACCCAGATGAATACGTTCAAACAAAAGGGGTGGAAAATTTTAAAAAATTGATTGATAGAGCCCCCGAACTAATCTGGCTGGTTCTTTTGAAAAAAATGAAAGATTTTAATGCGACAGAGGCTCACAAAGAAAAAATAACTCGAGAGTTTGCAGCAGTTTTAAATTCTGTTCAGAGCGAAAGTCTAAAGGAACTCTACATAAATGAATTTGCGAATCGTATTAGTGCTACCCCGCAGTGGGTTATAAAATCAATTAAACTGCGAAGAAATTCTCAATCAAAAATTGTGCCAGACGAGCGCAAAACTTCAGAAAAAGAAGATGAAAAGTTGATTAAGATTTTAAACCCATTTAAAGAAGAGCTAATACTCTTAAATCTCGCCTTAGAAGATAAAACTATTTTTGATGAAATATGTGAGTCGGGAATCCTAGAGAACTTCACCGCGCCAGGCATAAAGAAACTGTTTGAAATAATGTTGCATGAATATAGACACAAAGGGACATTTTTTGATAAGCTGACCAGCATTCTTTGTTCGAAGGTGGAGGACGCTGGGGTGGTAACGGGCTACCTGGACCAGGGGTATTTTCAGGGGATAGACAAACAAAAATTGAAAAGCGACTGTTTCCAACGAGTTAGGGATCGGGCATTAAAATTGAAAGCGGCCCAATTATTGACAGAAATCAAGGTGGATGATGACCCCCAAAAGTTGGAACAGTTTATGAATGTGATTAAGGACCGTAAAGCCTTATCGGAAAAAAACAAGTGACGTTTTTAGGCGGAGAATGACTAAAGTTATGACAAAAAACGATGAAAAAAATGAAGTAAAAGCCGAGTTGAGAGTTTTATCTTTGGAACAGCAAAAATCGCTAGTTCAAGAAGAAATCCAACGCTTTATCGCCCTAGCAAAACAAAAAGAATATCTGACATTTGAAGAAATCAACGAACTTTTAGCGCCTGAAATTCTTGAGGCAAGCGCGCTTGATGAATTGATGGGCGCCTTGGACGTTCACGGTGTAAAAATTATAGAGGCTTCTGGTAACAAAGATAAAGACGGCGAAGGGTTCATGCTCGACGCATCCAAAGGCGAAAGTGAGGATGACGACGAAGAGGAAGAAGAGGCCGCCAGCGAGGGAGAAGCCAAGGGAAATGATCCTGTCCGTCTATATTTAAGAAAAATGGGGTCCGTGTCACTTCTTACCCGCGAGGGGGAAGTTGAAATTGCTCAGCGTATTGAGCAAGGCGAGCGAAAAATCGTTCGGGCAATTCTGCTATCGCCGATAGGAACAAATGAAATTATTTTGTTAGGGAAATATCTTGATAGCGGAAGAATCAAAGTAAAATCTATTTTTCGCGGCCTTGAGGACGAAGACACACAATATGATGAAAAAGAATATATTGATAAAATTCATTCTTTGATTGATGAAGTTAAAAAGTATCAAAAGAAAGTCGCTCCAACATTTGTGCTTATGAGAAACGAAAGCGCACTGCAGGCCGACGGCGATAAAATTAAAGCTGATATGTTAAAGCTAAACGAAAAGCTGATGACAAACTTTGAAGAGATCAGTTTTAACAGAAAAATTATAAATCGAATTGTAATTAAATTTAGAAATATCACAAACCGGATTTACATCTTAAGAAAACGAATGAAGGTGGCGGTTGAAAGAACTTTCTCTAAGGACGTTGATACACTTATTGCTCGGTATGAGTTGATTCAAAAGAGCGATCAAGAATTGACTAAGTTATTGAAAGAAACAGGCTTAAGCTACGATGCCCTTCGCACATACTGTATCCAAGCGTTTGATTCTAAACGTCGTTTAGAACGTCTGCTGGCCGAAACGGAAATGAATCCGAAATGGTTGCAAGACACGTATACTGAAATTTGGAAGGGCGAAAGAGAGGCCGACAAGGCAAAGTCAGAGCTGGTTGAGGCGAATTTAAGACTTGTGGTTTCGATTGCCAAAAAATATACAAACCGTGGATTGCAGTTTTTGGATTTAATTCAAGAGGGAAACATCGGCCTGATGAAAGCCGTTGATAAATTCGAATACCGCCGTGGTTATAAGTTTTCAACCTATGCAACGTGGTGGATCCGCCAGGCAATAACGCGTGCGATTGCCGACCAAGCAAGAACGATTCGTATTCCCGTTCACATGATAGAAACCATCAATAAGCTGGTACGTACTTCTAGATATTTGGTGCAAGAGCTTGGGCGCGAGCCAACCCCCGAAGAGATTGCCGATAAAATGGAAATGCCCGTAGAAAAAGTTCGCAAGGTACTGAAAATTGCAAAAGAACCAATTTCTTTAGAAACCCCAGTGGGCGAGGAAGAAGATTCGCACTTGGGTGATTTCATAGAAGATAAAAAAGTTATAAATCCTGCGGAAGCGATTATTAACTTAAATTTGGCTGAACAAACGAGAAGAGTGCTTGCGACGCTAACCCCGCGCGAAGAAAAAGTTCTTCGCATGAGGTTCGGTATTGGCGAGGAAAGCGACCACACCCTTGAGGAAGTGGGTCAAGATTTCAACGTGACTCGAGAGAGAATTCGTCAGATTGAGGCAAAGGCACTTCGTAAACTTAGACATCCAAGTCGTTCTAAACGATTAAAGTCGTTTATCGACTAATCTAGGGGCCGTTAGCTTAGTTGGTTAAAGCATCCGGCTCATAACCGGAGGATCCCAGGTTCAAGTCCTGGACGGCCTACCAATTTATTTTGAATAACATCCTTAAATTAAAAAATATTTTAAGCGTGCCTAGATAGATCCCCAAAATGCCACTTTGAAAATGAAATCCTATACCAAATTTATACCACGCGGTTCATCGTTTAGGGATAAGATGATCATGGAGGCTTGGTGGCACAAAAAGGTTTGGCAGCCAAAATAAGTGAAATAAAAGCGCTCGCAAGGGTCGGGGAGTTCTATACGTCACTTAACAATATCCGTGGGGAATTGAAAGCCTTGATTTATATGAACGGGTCTCAGCGCATTAAAGCAAAGGTGAGACGAATTGATGGGCAAATTCGGAACTTGCTCTCAGAAAACATTAACCGTAAAATTTGGAATGGAAAAAAGTCTAAAATCCGCACTCATCGTTGATGACGAACCTGAAATTATTGACTTGATTGAATCCGCGGCATCTCCATACGTTGAAAGCTTTTCTCGTGCGCATGATGCGGGCGCAGCGCTCGACCTTTTCTTAAAAACGGGATTTGATCTGGTTATTAGTGACGTTCGGATGCCAGGATTAACTGGAATAGACCTTTTTGAAAGTATTAGGAAAATTTCACCAACCAGCCCGTTCATTATTGTATCGGGCGCGTTGGAGATTCATCATATGGTTCGTGCGGTGAAGTTGGGCCTTACTGATGTTATAGAAAAGCCATTTACGCGTGCTGATGTGGCGCGATCTATTGAAAAAATAATTTCAAACAGATTTAACACCCATTTAGAAAACCTTAAGCATCTAAATTTGACGACTCGACAAATCTCTGTTGTTGAAAATCTTCTTATGGGAAAATCAAACAAAGAAATTTCAAGCTCAGTGGGAGTTACCGAACAGGCCGTCAAGTATCATGTCAGCCAATTGTTAAGGCAGTTCAATGTATACACGCGCAGGGATCTTCGAGAACAAATTGGCCGTCAGATCGGTATTTCTTGAAAATAGTTTTTACGATTTGAAAAATGTGGGACAGAGCTTGAACCGGCGATAGGTTGTTTTTTCGGCAGCTCCATAAGGAAGCAAGTGTTTATTGTTTCGGTATCCAGTCTTAGGCGCCCATGATGGCTCATCAATATTTTTTGTGATATAGAAAGGCCGAGTCCCGTGCCAACGCGTGATGGTTTTGAAGTAAAGAAAGGAGAAAAGATGAGGCGTTGCTTATCCGCAGGGATGCCCAGGCCGGAGTCTTTGACAGAAATTTGAATAGTTTCTCCGAGATCCCTCACATCAATTTTGATCCACTTCTCCGGCAGATCAGAGATGGCCTGTACGGCGTTTGTAATAAGGTTTACCAAAACTTGAGAAATCTTAACGTCTTGGCACTCGATTTTGATATCGTCAAATGTGCCGACCACTAAAGAAATATCATGTTTTCTTATTTTCATACCCATGAACTCGAGGGTCTCCCATAATATTTGGTTGACAGAAACAAGCGCCAAAGGATCGTTCGAAACATCACGCGCAAAATGAGAAAGACCCTTTGATATTTTTATAAGCCTTTCCAGGTTTCGTTCAAGCGCTCTGATATGATTCATGTAATCTTTATTGCAGTAAGTATTGCTTTGGATCTTGGCTTTCAATTGTTCGATATGCCCACTAAAAATAGTTAGTGGGTTTACAAGCTCGTGAGCTAATGACGTGGAAAGTTCCCCGAGCGATGCCAATTGTGATTTGTGCGCCAATTTATATTTTTGATCTTCCACGTAGGCCCTGTTTTCTTTTTCAAGAAGACTTTGAATAACTCTTTCTGTTATGTCGGTTGTAGATACAAGAATACTCTGATCTGGCCCAAACCTGAATGGAGCCACCCGACAGTGAAAATACCTATTTCTGTCAGAGACCTTGTGGATAAAACAAACCTCGAGAGTTGTATAAGAACTCTGTGCTTGAGTTGTGAGACTTTGAAAAAGCAACGCGATTGGGTTATTTGTTTTGTCATTTATATTTTGTCCAAGAAGGTCTTCTATAAAGGATAAGCTATGCAGTTTATTAACAGAAATGATCTGACCAGAGTGATTGATTTGCATTATGTGGTCAGGTGAATTTTTTAGAATGGCTTCAAGCCTAGATTTTTCGCTTTCTAGATTTACCTTTAGACCATTTAGTTCAGACATTTCGGCGCTGGTACCAACGTAGCCAAGAAATTTACCATCTATGGAATAAAAGGGTTCACCAAAGACAAACACGACATTGTAAGACCCATCAAACTTTCTAAGACGATATTGGGAACAAAATTGCACCTTTGCATAAAAGGCATTAAAAAATTCAATTGAAATGGCCTCGAGATCATCAGGATGGCAAACATTTTGCCAAGAAAATCGCAGATCCTTATGAAGCGGAACGCCTGTGTATTTTTCGAAAGCTCGACTGTAATATATAGCTTCACCGTTGGTATCAACCATAAAAACAAGGTTCAGGAAGCCATCCTGGCGGCGCAAGTATTCTTGTTGTTCTGTGGTGAGCTTTTCCATTTAAAAATAGTTATTCAAATTTTCCAATAGTGCAAATTAGGGACACAGCTTCTACGGAGCGTTATGGTTTTAGTCAATTGATTCACTGCTGTGACGACGCTAGAATTTTAATTTGGGGGTCAAATGGATTTGGATCTCTTATTTAATGCTCAAAGTGATAATCGGCAGCCGACAACGCTTGAGCTGAGGTCATCGTTATCGTATAGTAATTCCGAAATATCTGGAAATATGGAACTCTTTTTATTTGTTCCGACCGATCTAAAAATTAAATCATGGACAAAAAATGAAATTTTTTCTGATTTTTCATGTCGAATCAGCCTGCCAACTGTGGCCGCAGATGAAGTTAATTTATCAAATGTAGTTTATGAGATTTCGCTGTTGCAACGACTTATAGATGAAATTCAAATACATATTTTAAAGGGGCACCCGTTGATCGAAATAAAAAACGAAGTGCTTACCCAGGCCCGTCATTTAGCCGCTCTTTTTGAAGAATACTTTTCTTTGCCCAATCAAAGGCTTGCAGAGATGGATTTAGTCGTTCAGCTGGCCCAGAACATTATTCGAAGAGACGGCGCCCTAAAGTTACCTGGTATTAAAGAGCTGGATCAACATCTTGCTCAAATGGTGGCAACAAAAGGTATGGGTGAGCAACAAGAAAAAGACTTTGTTCAAAGGCAGGCAGAGATTCCAGTGGATGTATATAACAAATTGCCTCACGGTCCTGTTACGTTTATTACTAAATTTGCCAGACGCTTCGGTCCTGACCGTATACGCATTCTTAACGAAAGGAATCGAGAATTTGGGACTTTTCATGATTGGTTTCGGGTGATTGACGTAGGCCAGTTACCGGGACGAGTCGCCAGAGCAATCCATGGTTATGGAGCAAAGCATGACGTTGTCTATTTCAGAAGAAAATTTAATCTAAGGTCTTACTTAAAAAATGATTATCCATGCGGAATAAAAGAGGTGTTGAAATTCAACCTGCAAAAAGTAATCAGGTCAGAGCCGCAAGAGCTATACGCATACGCAAACATTTCTCTTTCGAAAAGCGATACAAAAATCTTTTTTAGGAGACAACCTGGCGAAGTTACTGCTAAATTCTTCAAGATTGCAGTTAATATTGGTGGCATAGAAAGCATCGAGCAGGTAATTTAATATTGAAATGTGGCTGGAGTTGACGGTGGGGAAATGGTTGAAAAGTGTTGTTATGTATACCGACGGTGCAAGTCGTGGAAATCCGGGGCCTGCATCCATAGGTGTCGTCTTTACAAACAGCAAGGGCGATGAAATCGACACCATTTGTGAGGCAATAGGCGATCAAACAAATAATTTTGCAGAATATTTTGCTGTCCTTGAGGGGTTAAGAAAGGCTCTGAAAAATGATGTAACTCATGTACACCTGAAAAGTGACAGTGAATTTTTGATTAAACAACTTAAGGGCGAATATAAAGTAAAGTCTGCTACAATCTTGCCGCTGTTTCATGAGGCAAAAAGTCTTATAAAAAAATTTAAAGCCGTAAAATTGGAACACATTCGCAGAGAAAAAAATAAAGAAGCCGATCGCCTTGCAAACAAAGCATTGGACACGGGAAAAGAGCCGATGGAGTTCAAAATGAGCGCGTCCCAAGGGGAGCTAGAGCAGGCGACATTTAATTTTGAGAGTTCGCCAGCATTGACCGTTAAGCCAGAGGCGATTGACGTTGAAGTTGTTAATATGGAAGAAGAGTATTTGGATGAATATCGGCATGTTTTAGATACCGTTGCACGGGAAGAGACCCATATTTGTTTTGTAAAATCTCCGCCACGCGAGCAAAGCCTAGATTTTTTTAAAAAAGTTATCACAACAAACGGTGTTTTTATCCTCGCCAAAGCCAAAAATAGAGTTGTCGGTTGGGCAGATATTACTCGCGGGGGAGAACCCAGATTCTCTCATCGTGGATGGTTGGGGATGGGGGTATTAGAGGAATTTCGCGGACAGGGTGTCGGCACTCAACTTTTGGAAGCGTGTATTGCGCAAGCAGAAGAAAAGGGTTTTGAACAAATCAATTTATCTGTTTTTGGAACAAATATCGCTGCGATTTCGCTTTATAGAAAATTCGGGTTTAGGATTGATGGAGTTCAAAAAAATGCTAGTAAATACAATGGCCAATATACGGACATTGTTTTGATGACTTTAGAGATCTGATTACCAACTCACCATTGCTTGAATTTGGTGATATACGAAAATCATTCCAATAAAGAGAAAAACTAAAATTGCAAATTGTCTCGGATTCATTCTAGAGACCTATTCGGCAATATCCTTGAAAAATTAAGTGTTTAAGAGCGCCAGACCAATGGCTAGGCTGAAAACACAAGGGATTTTAGCTATTTGGGAAGCAAAAATTTTTTATTTAGTCAAGATGACCTTTGAAGACTTCCGGTGTAATTTGTCAGTGGTTTTTTAGATGATCGCTTTAGGAAACTAAAGAGGAAAGTCCGGACTCCAATAGGGCAACACTGGGGGTAACGCCCCTCCGCCGCAAGGTGAGGAACAGTGGAACAGAAAGAATGTCCAGGGCATTGATCTTGAAGGCGGGAACGGGAGCCTTCAGGGGAGCCGCTGGAGTGAAAACAGCCAAACTCAGCGTGGAGCAAGATCAAATAGGAGAGTGTGCGGCCCGCACGATACTCTCGGGTAAGATCGCATGAGGTGAATAGTAATATTCATCCCAGAGGAATGATTATCTCGGCAGTTGATTTTGATCGAAATTGACTTCCAAGACAGAATCCGGCTTACGAAAAACCAGTTAATCGGTCTTGCGTGCCAGGCGCGCATTGTGGGGCTTGCCGAAGGGTAGGCCCCATCTTTTTTAGGTCAACGGTTTAGGTTAATTGCTAAAAAATCGCGCCACAGACGTTGGATCGACCGAGCAGTGAAGTCCTCCTGAAATAGGGACCCAAGTCACATTTATATTTTTTTCGATGCCGATTTGAGCAAATAGGCTTGCGCCCTCTTGAAATCCATATTCGTCTTTATCTCCGCAGCTCACATATAGCTGCGGGCTGTCGACGCCTAACTTTTCTTTTGCAAGATCAAGTGGCGAGTGCTTCATCCAGTCCTCTGGCGTAGGGAAAAAATAACGGCTCATCAAAATCATTCCATCAACGCGATCGACATTCGCACCGGTTCGCGCAATGTAGGCAGCTATTTGTGGCTCGGTCGCAAAAGGGGACAGGTTGGCAATTGCCGGACAAATCATGGCTGCTTTTGTAAATAGGCTTGGTTTTTTAATAACCATCTGGCTTACATTGAACCCGCCCATTGATTCGCCTATCAGGTGTCGCTTGCCGATTAAGCCTATGTTTGAATTAATATTTTTTTCTATTTTGGGAATTACAATGCTAACCAAAAAATCATAGAGACCGCTGACGGCACTACTATTTTTTTCTGCCAATAGCCAAAGCTCTCCAAATGAAATCGAAACGACTGTTGGTGGATCAAAATTCGCCTTTGCCCAAAGCTCTCTAACAGCTAATCCATAGTGTCCAGAGATGGCGGACCATCCTCCGGTTTCGATATTTTCACGGCCGAGCCCATGAAAATGATAAATAACGTCTGAATTTTTACTTCCCTCGGTCAAAAATATACAATATTTCCATTGGATAGTTCGGGCCTCAAATTTGGATTCTTCGTTGAAACACCATTGGGTTAAATTTGGAGCAGCAAAAATAGGGCTGCAAACGAGAAACAAAAAAAGAAATACGTATAGCCTTTTCATTGAAATCCCCCCGATACTTAACGGTAACAATTATCTGCGTTTTGCGTAAATGATTAGTTCTTGTGTGGGAGCTCGCGTTGTTTCGCCATGCCAGCGGGTCCAAAATAAAAATAAAAATCGAGATTTGAGCCTTTCGCGTAACTCCCATTCGGTTCCACCATAAGGAATTCCAGAATAGGAATTGTGAACAAAGAAAATACCAAGTAAATGGCCCTGGTCAGCGAGGCAATTCCTCCATATCTTAACAATTTCGCTACGCATACCAGGGTCTATTGCGCAGTAGCAGGTGTGTTCAAACATAATGTCAAACGAGTTGAGGTAGGAATTAGGAAGGTTGAAGAGATCATGCTTTTCAAATTTTAAATTTGGAATACTGCCATATTTTCTACGTGCGTGGTCGATGGCCTCGTCACTAAAATCTATGCCAGTTACAAAATGGCCATTTTGAGCTAAGAATGCAGCATCATGGCCGTAACCACACCCAAGAACAAGAACGCGAGATTTGGGAATTTTCAATTGCGGTAATATATACTTTAATGAAGGGTGAGGGCCTCTATCCCAGGGTGTGTTCTGAGCGTCATACATTTCATTCCAAAACTTGCTTTTTTCGATAGCTTGCGGTTTGGAAAACAGATTGGGGACTTCAAACTTCATGGAATTTACCGTAATACTTGTATCGTCAAACTCGTCCAAAAGATCAAAAAAAGCAGCCTGCGCTTTTCTTGAAAACACAAATGGAATTCCCGCCGCAGTAAAACCATGAAAGCGATCCCATTCGTCGAGGCAGAGTGAATCAAGTGAAAATTCAAATGCAATATCAAAAGGTATGCGAATCTGAAATTTCCCATCCATTCTTTCTATGGATTGCGCAACATATGGTTGATCGAATGCTTCTATATAAATTTTTTCATCGGGCTTTCGAATGCAGAAAATTTTCCCATTCTCGTCAAGCCTTGAAATGTTTTTTAGGAGCTCGCTTCCATATTCGCGGTTTACGCGAAGACCGTTTAGCGACGGGAAGCCCTCTTCATCGATCTGCAGGAACTTCATCGGTAGGCACGGTTTCAGGCGAAATAATAATTGGGTCTGAGAATTCAATTTTTTGATCTTCGATTTGAGCGGTCTCAAAAGACCATTGATTTTTTTCGATTCGTTTTAACATCACAAAGCCAGAGTTTTCAGTTTTACTGTTTCCTTGGGTGGCGTCAGCAATTTTGTAGCTATAAATGAAATTCACTTTTACGTTGTTGTCGTCGATTGCTTCGGACAAGACGTTTAAAAGCTTAAATTCTTGAATTGTCGGAATGTTGTCTTGCAGAGCCTTTTGGATAATATCGCGGATTTCCATTTGCATATTATTGTGTGTTTCCAAAGAAACGGTGCCGGGGCTGCTGACCAAATATTGGGTCGCAAAAATAATAAGAATGAGAAGAATTAGGCTGATGTATTTCATGTGTCAATACTGAATGAATATTGCTTTTGAGTCAAAGGACAATCAAATTCTAGCCCCATGCAGATTAATTCAAATTGATCTACTGTCTTTGAATAAATTGGATCACCTACAATAGGAAAACCCATATGGGCCAATTGCGCGCGAATTTGGTGAGTCCTCCCCGTCAAAAGCTGTATGCGGCCGTCGGGCAGGGCAAGGAGCTCACACTTTAGCCATCCCGCTAAAGCCAAATCAGAGATTTTTTTCGGAGAGTAATCGGACGGCTCCATGTAATGGACATAGTGCCCGGGTTCTGGAAAAGATTCGGTCTTAGCCGTGTAAAACTTTTTAATTTCTCTTTTTTGTAATAGTGAATTGAAAGCTTTCTGAAAAGCACGTGTCTTTGCGAGTACGATAAGTCCACTTGTTAAAATATCTAACCTGTGGGTTACAAAAAGTGGAATATTCATATGGGTTTGAAATTGGTAGTGTAGGTTTTCAACTGAGTTATCCAGAGTCGCGTGCGTCGGAAGGCCCTGTGGTTTATTAACAACTATAAAATCCGAAGCCTCATGGATAAGGCGCGCTTTCCAATCGTGTTTTATGTCAAATCGCAAGGGATTTTGGTGCACCCGAAGCACAGTCTGTGGAAAAACATCAATGTCTGTCGTGGTTCGTTTAAAGTTCGTGTAAACAGCACCAATTTTAAGTAAAAATTGTGCAGTATTTTCATCGATTGAAAGGCCGTCGCGGAGCAAAGTGCTGAGCTTTGCGCTTGTTTCAACACAGATATGAGTAATTCGACCTTTGCCGTATGGAACTGAAACTTGCATGACACGCCCTGCCTAGGTGGGGACATAACATTTGTTGGATTTTCTGTAAAGTCCTTCTAATAATAATTAAAGCTCGTCCGTGCAATTGGCTAATGGCTATTCGGAAAAAAAATATGTTTCAAATAGGATCTAAAATTTCTAAAGACTCTAAAGATTTCCAAGAAA
The DNA here is from genome assembly GCA_963169515.1 of Bdellovibrionota bacterium. GTDB lineage: Bacteria > Bdellovibrionota > Bdellovibrionia > Bdellovibrionales > JAEYZS01 > CAUJEF01. The sequence goes on along the minus strand of CAUJEF010000039.1, from coordinate 31,257 downwards.
ATCAGGAGTGGATGTTGTCGCAATTGTCCCAGTGGCGCGAAAGGGTTGAATTAGTCAAAAAAGGCGGAGGAGAAAAGGCAATTGAGCGACACAAATCCCGCGGAAAGCTAACAGCGCGTGAGCGCATTGAAAAGCTAATAGATCCCCAGTCCAGTTTTTTAGAATTTTCATCGCTCGCCGCCTGGGAAATGTATAATTCCGAGGCTCCAGCGGCGGGTATAGTCACGGGGATAGGCGTTATTCACAATCAAGAATGCATAATTGTGTCGAACGACGCCACTGTAAAAGGTGGGACCTATTTCCCAATGACGGTAAAAAAACATTTACGAGCACAAGAAATCGCGATGGAAAATGGTCTGCCGTGTATTTATTTGGTGGATAGTGGTGGAGCTTTTTTACCGCTACAAAGTGAAGTTTTTCCAGATCGAGATCATTTTGGACGTATTTTTTATAACCAAGCGAGGATGTCTGCGGCCGGAATTGCTCAAATTTCTGTTGTTATGGGAAGCTGTACTGCGGGTGGCGCATATGTCCCGTCGATGTCCGACGAAAATATTATTGTTAAAGGTAATGGTACAATTTTTTTAGGAGGCCCCCCGCTTGTTAAGGCGGCTACCGGCGAGGTTGTGGATGCACAGAGCTTGGGTGGCGCTTTGGTTCATAGCGAAAAGAGTGGAGTCACCGATCATATAGCGGAAGACGACGAACACGCGCTTGAAATTTGCCGAAGCATCGTGTTTCACCTGAACAAAAAAAAAGCGAATCAATTAAATCAAATTACCCCAATCGAGCCATTATTTGACCCGAAAGAAATGTACGGAATTATTCCGCCGGACAGTCGCAAGCAGTTTGATGTTCGGGAAGTCATTGCGCGCATTTTAGATGGCAGTCGGTTCCATGAATTTAAAGAACTATACGCAAAAACAGTCGTTACGGGCTGGGGACATATTTGGGGATACCCAGTTGGCGTAATTGCAAATAACGGAGTTCTGTTTAGTGAAAGTGCGCTAAAGGTAACACACTTCATCGAACTCTGTGTTCAAAGACAGATTCCTCTTGTATTTTTACAAAACATTGTGGGCTTTATGGTTGGTAAAAAATATGAAAATGAGGGAATTGCTAAAGACGGCGCAAAAATGGTGACGGCCGTAAGCAACGCCAATGTTCCAAAATTTACAGTTGTTATTGGCGGTTCGTACGGGGCTGGAAATTATGGAATGTGTGGTCGCGCCTATCAGCCGAGGCAATTGTGGATGTGGCCGAACGCAAAAATTTCTGTCATGGGTGGGGCGCAGGCGGCAAATGTCTTGTTAACGGTAAAGCTGGATCAACTTGCCGAAGAGGGAAAAAAAATGTCACCAGAAGAGCAAGCAAAATTCAAGGATCCAACATTAAAAAAATACGAAATAGAGAGCTCAGCATATTTTTCGACAGCCCGCCTTTGGGACGATGGAATTATTGATCCAGCGGATACAAGAAAAGTTTTGGCTCTGGGGATTTCGGCAAGCCTCAATCAAATGTGGCCGCAAATTGCGACAAATAACTATAGGATGTGACCATGAGTACTCTTATTTTGAAACCAGATAACAAATCTTTACATATAAAATTAAATCGTCCGGATGTGCACAATGCGTTTAATCCAGAAATGGTTCAAGAACTGACGGCTGTCTTTTCGGACACGAAAGATTTGGAACAATACGTGTGCGTCGTTCTTCGGGGCGAAGGCCCGAGTTTTAGCGCCGGCGGTGATTTGAATTGGATGAAGTCCATGGTGAAATTTTCATTCGAAGAAAATCTGAAGGATGCCAAAGAGCTTTTTAATATGTTTGACGTTATGGCTCGTTGTCCGGTGCCACTGATGGGCCTTGTCCATGGAAATGTTTTTGGTGGGGGGCTGGGTATGGTTGCCGCATGTGACATTGTTTATGCTGAAAAAGACACCAGATTTTCTTTTAGCGAAGTGAAGCTCGGCTTAATACCCGCCGTGATCAGTCCATTTGTAAAGCGTAAAGTTTCGAGTACTTTTTTGCGAGAGTTTATGCTGACAGGAGATCTGTTCGGTGTTCATAAGGCCCAAGACATGGGGTTAATTCATCAATCTGGGGAATTAAAAGATCTTTACTCTGAAATAGATAATAAAATTAAGTCCATTCAAAGCTCTGGCCAAGAGGCTGTTCGCTTAACTAAAAAACTTTTGAATGACCTTGAAGGTATGGACTGGGCTCAGGCCAAAGAATATGCTGTAAAAGCAATTTCTGAGCGGAGAGTCAGCCCTGAAGGGCAAGAGGGACTCAAAGCATTTCTTGAAAAAAGAAAGCCGAATTGGCTGTAGGGGCGCAAAATAAAAATGAAAGTGGCTATTGCAAATCGCGGTGAAGTGGCGGTTCGAATCATTCAAGCCTGTCGTGAGCTTGGAATTCAATCGGTACTGCTTCATTCGGAATGCGATATGAGATCCCGAGCCTACCGGATGAGTGACGAACAGGTCTGCATTGGACCGGCGAATGTCAAAGACAGCTACCTCAATGTGGAAAGTGTTATTCGGGGGGCTATTGCCTCAGGGGCAAATGCGATTCATCCGGGATTTGGATTTTTATCTGAAAACGCGGAATTTGCAGAGTTATGTTTAAAAAATAATTTAGAGTTCATTGGCCCAAGCCCTCACTCTATCCGTGCGATGGGTGACAAAGTTTCCGCACGTGCTTTAATGCAAAAAGCAGGCGTTCCGGTTGTTCCTGGGTATCAGGGCGAGGATCAGAAAAACGAAACGCTATTGAATGAAGCAAAAAAAATTAGCTTTCCCGTTATTTCAAAGGCTGCAAATGGTGGCGGTGGACGAGGAATAAAAATCATTAGATCCGAAAAAGAGTTTGCCTCTATGATTGAATCTGCCAAGCGCGAAGCGAACGCCGCATTTGGTTCAGAACGTATTTTTTTGGAAAAATATATCGAAGGGGCGAAGCACATCGAGTTTCAGATCTTTGGTGACTGCACAGGCCGCATATTTCATCTGTTTGAACGAGAGTGTTCAGTTCAAAGACGGCACCAAAAAATAATTGAAGAAGCGCAGTCGCCAAGCTTAAACGACGAAATTCGAAATCAAATGTCCGAAGCTGCCGTTCGAGCGGCGACGGCTGTTCAATACCGAGGGGCGGGAACGGTAGAATTTTTATTTTATGACAATAAATATTATTTTATGGAAATGAATACACGGTTACAGGTAGAGCATCCCGTGACGGAGAGCATTTTAAATGTTGATTTGGTAAAGGCACAGATCCGGACGGCACAGAAAAAACCGCTTACTTGGATACAGAAAAATATAATTCCACGGGGACACGCAATCGAATGTCGTATTTACGCGGAAAATCCATATGTGGGGGGGGCTCCATCAACAGGAGTGCTCGGAACGTGTATTTTCCCTGAGGGGCCTGGGCGCAGATTTGATTTCGGATTTGAAAGGGGGGATGAAATCACCTCTTACTATGATTCAATGATCGCAAAGGTTATTGTTTGGGACGAAAATCGAGACCGATGTATCGAAAAGATGTTAAGAACATTGGATGAAACAGTCATTTTTGGTGTCTATACCAACATTCCATTTCTAAAGGAAATATTGAACCACTTTGAATTTCGATCTGGGCAAATGACGACACAATTTATTGAAAAGTATTTTTCAGAGCCCCTTCCTGCGATAGAATTAACAGAAGAAGAAAAAATCTTTTCTGAAAAGATGCTGCAAACTATGACGTCACCCTCTGCGATAGCGGAAATAGGATCGGCGGCGTCGCCGTGGGGCCATTTCTGGAGAAACGTATGAAACCGTTTGCAGAAATGGTTGGTCAAAGACTTTGGGTGCATATTAATGGTAAAACTTTTGTTTATGAAACTAGTGGTTCAAAAAAACGAAAAACGAGTGCTGGGGAAGCTGATAAGAGGGACATTGCCGCGCCTATGCCCGGAAAAATTACCGATGTGTTGGTAAAACCCGATGACAGGGTGTCAAAAGGACAAGTTTTGGTAGTCATGGAAGCCATGAAAATGGAATACACCCTAAAGGCTGAGCGAGATGGCATAATAGCCGAGATTCGCTGTTCAGTGGGGGGCCAAGTAAATGCTGGGGATATATTAATATGCCTAAGATGATCAAGATTGTAGAAATGGGGCCGCGAGATGGGCTTCAAAATGAAGCCAAAATAATCGACAACCACGTTCGATACGAGCTTATACGGCAACTTGTGGACGGAGGTATAAAAAATGTAGAGATAGGCTCTTTTGTTTCGCCTGAAAAAATACCTCAGATGGCTCAATCAGCAGAACTGATTACACACATAATGGAGGAACAAAGATCGGGAAAATATAATGGGGTGCGGTTCCGCGCGTTGGTTCCCAATGAACGCGGGATGCTAGAGGCCATAAAGACCAGAATTAAAGAGGTGGCTATTTTTGCTTCTTCAACAGAGACTTTTTCCCAAAAGAATATCAACTGTTCGATTGATGAAAGCTTTGAGCGATTTGCTCCAGTTATGAAATTGGCAAAAAAAAATAAAATCAAGGTTCGAGGCTACCTGTCGACTTGTTTTTATTGCCCGTACGAGGGAAAAACTGATCCAAGCGTCGTTTTCAAGCTTGCCGCTCGCATGAAAAAACTTGGAGTTTACGAGCTTTCTATCGGAGATACAATCGGAGCGGCCACACCGAACGAGGTCTCAACTGTCATTAAAGGGTTGAAGAAAGTTTTGCCCACAAAGGCGATAGCGATGCATTTTCATGATACCCGCGGAACGGCGATTGCCAATGTTTTAGAAAGTTTGAAGCTAGGGATTGTAACCTTTGACTCAAGCCTGGGCGGGTTGGGGGGCTGTCCTTATGCGCCTGGCGCACAAGGGAACGTGTCTACAGAAGATGTGGTTTATATGCTTCATGGTATGGGTTACAAAACAGGGGTTGACTTGGGCAAGCTTCAGATGACCAATCATTGGATCGGCCTAAAGATGGAAAAGCAACTACCAGCAAAATTTTCAAAAGCAGGGTTCCCAAAGATTTGAAAATTTTTATTCTAATATCCAAATAATTTTTTGTTTTTAATAATGCGTACGGTTTCTATGGGAACTTGTTCTTCCCAATCTTTACTGTGACTTTTTACTTTTTCCACTATCTTTTCAGTTACAATAGTTAAATATTCTTTATTAAAATCCTCAATGTCATCGATCTTTCCGGACTCTACAAAGTGGTTAAAAATATTTTTTAGATGTGTCGGCGGCTGGAATGTTTTGGTTGTTAACACGGTTTCCCGTTCTTTCATGGGGTAGCAATAGATTTTGGAATCGCCGCGGAACAGGTCACCCAGGGCTTCGTACAATCCCCCATGCAAATCTTTATAGATGGATTCGTTAAATATATCCTTCATGTGCGCGGTGCCCATAAGCAGCCGAAATTTACACTTGGTTAGATCCTCAAAAAACATACGTGATTTGTAGTATTCAGAAAAATTGGAAACCATCACCGGAATTTTATTGGCAGTTAGGGTTTCTACGCGATGAAGAAAGTCTGAGATATCCAGTTTTTCTGCCACCATTAGGCTTTTCATTGTGAGCTCGCAAACTGGCACAATAGAATTTTTCTCGACACCTTCGGCAACAAAAGATTTTATTCCACTTTCTAAAATATCCAAGTGAACTTTTGTGAATGGTCGGAAGCGCCCACGGAGCAAGGCGACTTCTTTTTTAAATAATAAATCCAATGGCTGAATAATTTCTCCATTGGCATCAAACATCACTGCATCTGTCATTTCTTTTTGTACCAGATGAAGATTTAATATGTGGTTTTCGTATTTACTAAATTCAGGGCCTGTGAATCGAATCATGTCGATTTCTATGCGTTTTTCATCAAACCCATCAAAGAGCGATTCAATCAGCTTTTCAGGATTATCTTTTAAAACATAGGCCCCATAAATCAAATTTACTCCGACAATACCAAGGGCTTCCTGTTGTAGTACGTTCCGAGGATCAAGCATTTTTACATGTAAGACAATATCGTGAGGGGCTGCGTGTGCAGAAGGTTGATAGCGAATGCCCAACCAGCCGTGGCCGTGCTCAATTCCCCGCGAAGATCGCGCGGCGACGGTATTTGCAAAGGCAAAGAATTGATTGTCACGCTTGTCCCGCAGTCGATCGACGACAAGGTTATATTCATGTTCAAGCATTTTCAGCAAGCGACTTTCGCATACGTAGCGGCCGTTTTTTTCAGAGCCATAGATTGCATCACTGAATACCATGTCATAGGCGGACATGGTTTTTGCAATCGTTTTCGAGGCGCCCCCTACGATAAAAAAATTTCGTGCGGTCTCTTGTCCTGCGCCGATTTCTGCAAAGGAGCCGTAAGCAGGGGAGTTCATATTTATGAACCGTGCTTTATCATGAAGAGACTTTATGTGTTGGGTAGCCAAGGCTGCCTCCGCCGCTCACTTATATTATCGTTTAACGGAGGGGCTTATTCAATGGCCAATGGCCGAGGAAACTTTCAAATCGGGCCCAATAATTGCTTTATATTATAAGCGTATGAGCCTGTTTAAGTACTCGACATTATTGGCAATATTTGTGACTCTGGGGCTGATTGTATGGTCTTTCCAGGACCCAGTCTGCTTAAATTCAAGTGTAGTAAAGAAGATAGACCTGGAATCAAGTGCAGGGCTGTATTCTTTGTGGTCGTGTGGTTACCAAAATTCGGCAACAGAGTCTGATTTGCCCCTGGCCACCAAATCGAGCTATTTTAAAATTCAGAGCGAGATCACTCAGTTTGAAATTTTTAAGCAACAAGTAGATCCATCGTACTCACCAAGAAGAAACATTAAGATCTTACTATCCAAGCCGCAGAAATTTGAGTGGCGTGGTTTGCAGCTTGACCTGGGAATTGATTTTTTTGAAACGGCGTTTGGATTTAGACGAGCGTTGGTTCAAGCTTGGTTACAAGACTTTTTAAAGCCAGCCGTCAGGCAAAACAAAGTCCTTTTTGATACGTTGACGGATATCTATGTACTCATGATTTGGGCAAAGCCAGATTTTGAAATGGGCAGAAGCCGCTGGCTTGATGATGTAATGACTGAAGAAAGCTTGTGCCGCTCCAGTTGGCGTCCGATCGAGCGCCAAATGTTCTGTGAAGACCTGCACCTGGCCTCACATACTCTTCGGGGGCAGATTCGAAGCTTGGAAGAGGTATCGTCGTGGAGCTTACGGCCGCTATTGGTTAAAGATTTTTGGAACGGTTATTTAAAACTGAGCGGCTTTGAGAAGCTACAGTATTCGAAAGACTTTTCATATAATTTATCAGTATTGTCAGATGCTTTTCAAATTCCATTTGTCACTGATTTAACAAGCTTAGCAAACGCCTATAAGGTGGTTTCTGGTAAAATAGGTATTCGGGCACGTTCGACTGCAATCGATTTTTATGTTGTATCGACGAAAAAACAATTTAATATTTTCCAGTACGATGACTTAATAAATGCGGCCCTTGAATTTCCAGATACGAATATTCTTATTCGCAATCACGACAGCTTTTATGTCTTGCCGGGATTGACACGGGTCCGGGTTGGATATGCCCAGCCGGAGGTAAATCAGCAAGCCATTGTTTCGTGCGAGGCTCCCCGGCTGGATAATGTTTTAGCCCAAAACGTGAAATCTCAGCGGGTGCTTTATGTGCAGGATTGCGATTCGTTATCGCAGATTAAGCTCGTGGATTTCTTGATTTATGGGGTTGAAGCTTTTTCTGAAAGCAACAAGAGCAATTTTATGGTGTTTCATATCCCATCCATACGCATCGCTAAAGAAATCTGGAAGCTGGACACACGCAAGATTTTAGGTGTTAAGGGGCCAGAGGTTTCGCCGGACTTAAAAGCAAGGCTTTTCGGCTGGAGCAATATTAAGCCAGCAACATTATACAAAATGAACGCCGCGCTCCCCATAGTCGAATGGTTAAAGTGGGATGACATTAAGAACTAAATCAGGTAAGGATTCATTCGATGGCGAAAGATACGAAAAAATCAAAAGATCAAATCAAAGATTTGACGACAAAACTGTTGGCAAAAGAATCAGAGCTTGAAAACTTTAAGAAAGACGTTGCTAAGTTGAATAAAAATATCGAAGTTCTGGTATCGAAAATTCACGACCAAATTAAAGTTGCTCAAAAAATTCAAGCAACCTTGTTGCCAACAGAAATTCCAAACATTCCAGGTTTTGAGTTCAGCACGAAATTTGTTCCGAGCATTCATTCCGGTGGTGACTATTTTGATATTTTTGAGCTCGAAGATCGTTTTCGCTTTGGAATTTTAATGGCTAGCTCGTCAGGGCACGGAATTTCCGCCTTGTTTTTGTCGATTTTATTAAAACTGACAGGACAAATTGAGGCCCGCAGAGGCACTCCCCCAGACAAAGTCGTAAAGATGATTTTTAAAGAAATTGAATCGCAAATAAAAGAAAAAGAATATGCAAACATTTTTTATTCGATCCTTGATCGCAGGAATTTTGAGCTTCAGTTTTGCAACAAAGGTTCGAACCTTGCATTTTTGTATAAATTTTCTGAAAAAGAGGTCGTTCAGTTAGCCCGCCCCTCAGACCCCTTAAAAAAAAATATGGACCCCACATTCAAGATAGAGACGGAGTCTTTAAATCCACGCGACTGTTTGGTGGTTGTATCTGAAGGCGTAATTCAGACTCAAAGCCCAGCGAATGAGGCGTTTGGCACAAAGCGATTAGAAAATATTATATATGACAAAGCGCAGACGTCGCCGCATGAAATTCGCAATGAAGTTTTATACCAATTGCAGGAGTTTCGTGCGTCAAAAGAGCTTAAAAAGGACGCTACGGTAATAGTGGCAGAGGTCAAAGATCGCGTTCTAAAGCTTGCCAAGTAATAAAATCCCCGCCTAAAATTTGAATTGATGTCTTTAAGGAAAAGAATCGATCACGGGAAAAAGCTTATTCGCCTTACGATTCGTGAACTTGGCGCGAATTTTATGGCTTTGAATCTTTACCCACTGGGATTATTTTCTGGAAATGAAAAAGGCTACCCACACCCGCGACGGGCATATAACCAACGCCCAGTCTTGCTTGTACACGGAATTGTTCACAACCCATCTGCATTTTATAAATTAAAAAAGAAAATGGATGAAGAGGGTTGGCAAAATGTCTATACAATCAACTATTCTACCAGTCACGGTAGCCTTACTAAGATGGTCGAAATTCTTGCTAAAAAAGTTGATTTGATTCTCGAACAAACGAAGAGTGGACAAATAGATATTGTGGCTCATTCCATGGGTGGGATTATTTCTCGGTATTTCATGACGATTGGTGTTGGTCGAGGAAAGGTTAGAAATCTTGTTACGCTAGGAACTCCTCACCAAGGCACTGAGATGAGTGTTTTTTTAAGAGGAATGTCTCGAGGAAGCCTCAACTCTGACTTGCGCGCCGGGTCGTATTTTGTCAAATCTTTGCAGGGCCATGCTCTGCCTCGTGGGTCTAAGATTACAAGCGTGTATACGCCGTATGACATTCTTGTTTGGCCGCGAAAAAATTGTATCGCGCAGGGCGCGCCAAAGATGTCTTTTGAAAATGTTGAATTTAGGCATGTTGGTCACATGGGGCTACTCTACAATGATCAAGTTCTTGATACTGTGATGAGACGCTTGGCGAGAGTTGCTTCTCAGGAGAAGTAAATTCTTGTATAGTTAAAAGAGATCAAGGAGAAAGGTATTTTTTATGGCAAGTGCAACGGAAATTTACAGCGGAGCAGTTGATAAGGGGCTAGAGGGCGTCGTGGCCTGTACGACTAAAATTTCATCTATTATCGATGCGACTTTAACCTATGCTGGTTACACAATTGAAGACCTTGCGGAACACTCGAATTTTGAGGAAGTGGTATTCTTGCTATGGAATAATCGTTTGCCAAAACCGAATGAATTAGAGCAGCTTCGAAAAGACATTGCTTCAAATATTAAACTTGAAACTGAGCTCGTAAAGGTTTTAAAAACAATTCCTACAAAAAATATTCATCCAATGGCGTGGCTGCGTACGGCGGTTTCGTTGATGGGCCTTTATGATAGTCAGGCGGAGGCAACTACGCCGGAAGGTCGCAGGGCGGTTGCGATTCGTCTAACTTCAAAAATGGGACAATTGGTTTCAGCTTTTGAAAGAATTCGAATGGGAAAAGAGATTATTGAACCCGTGAAAGAAAAGTCTGTTGCCTGGAATTTTTTGTACACATTGAAGGGGAAAGAGCCAGAAACAGATCTTGTAAAAATTTTTGATACATGCTTGGTTTTACATGCTGATCATGAGCTGAATTGTTCGGCTTTTGCGTCACGCGTGACGTCATCGTCGTTGAGTGACATTTACTCTTCGGTGGTCAGCGCCATTGGCGCGTTAAAGGGGCCGCTGCATGGTGGGGCAAACGAACAGGTTATGTTGATGCTGAAAAAAATCGGCTCTCTTGAGAAAGCGAAGTCTTGGATTAAGGACGCGCTTGATAACAAAGAAAAAATCATGGGATTCGGTCACCGCGTTTATAAAAACGGGGATCCGCGCGCCAAAATTCTGGCTACGATGAGCGAGAAGCTGACTAAAAAGATGGGCGAGGGGCACTGGTATGAAATGTCGAAGTTGATTGATGACACCGTACAGAGTGAAAAGGGGCTTTTGCCAAATGTTGATTTTTATTCTGCGACTGTTTACTACAGCATGGGAATCCCGATCGACCTGTACACTCCGATTTTTGCGGTGTCGAGAATTTCAGGGTGGCTTGCGCATATTTTTGAACAGTATTCAAATAATCGCATTTATCGCCCGCGCGGCGAGTACACCGGCAACCGCAATCTGAAAAGGTAGGCCGTACCTTTTTGATGTGCAGAGCGTTGCAAATTGATACATATTCATTCTAGAGAGTTAGCCCTTTTTTTGATCAAAAGTTCGTCAAAAAAAACTAAAATTTTAAAAAAATAGCAATAATTTTAATAATTTATGATATCTGGCCGATAGTATGGGTAGAGTTGCTGAACTATTTATTCTAAGGGGTAATGAATGATTTCAAAGATCCTCATAATCGGAAATCGCACAGAAAGCATCCACGAATTAAAACAAAAACTAGTTCGCAATCGAACGTACTCGGTGAAGCTTGTCGAATCGATCGATATGGCTGTGACGTCGCTTTCTCACCAGGCCTATCATTTAGTGATAATGGACCTAGAACATGTAACGGACGATAGAATTCAGCTGGCATCGAATTTAAAACGCTTGGGCTATGGGTTTCCAATTTTAATTTTAGGAAAAACATTCTCAAAAACATGTTTTGCAAAAGTAGAAAAGATTTCTCGACTGATCCTCTTAGAAAAGCCATTTGAGGAAAAAGACTTTATGGGTATCGTTTCAAAAATGATTACCGGAAGAGATATAAAACAAAAACAGCATCGTCGGTTTCGCACAAATCAGCCGGCCTCGCTGGCTCTTTATGGTCAAGATAAGGCAATGCCTGCAAAAATGCTGAACCTGTCAAAGGGCGGCGCCAATATCGAGCTTGGCGAATTGAATGTTGAGGTAGGGAAAATTATTAAACTCAATATTGAGCTGGATCAGATGTCGCGACAATATGAAGTGAATGCGCGCATCGTTTGGGTGACGAACGGATCAAAAGAAGGCAGGCAAATAGGATTAGAGTTCATCCATGCATCCGACGTTTATCGTAATTTACTCAGTGATTTATAAAGCCCCTGGATTTTGAGCAACGTCGAAATCTAGAACTCGGAAGCACTCATCCACCAAAGCGGGGTTGCCATCAACAAGGGTCTGGTAGCTCACGCAGGTTTCCAAATTCGATGCCATATACGGCAGACCATTAGAAACAGTCAGAGTGTAATGCTGGCGACTTGAGAGGCCCGCGTTGTTTTCGCCTTGCAGATCAAACTCAATTATTTGTCCCGGAACTTCGCAGTTGGAAAAATCGAAGCATTTTCCTGCACTAATCATTTTGGGTGGAAGTGATAACTTTCCGAATTTTGATTTTAAATTATAAAATTTTGTAGCCATAGGCTGAACATTTGATGATCTGTAGGACAATGGGCTCATAAATCCCATTGTCGAGGACCGTTCGCCAGCGGAGAGAACATAGAACTGGTCTTGAAACGGAGGGAGCATAATTGCACATTCTGGATACCACCCTAAAAGTGGGTCTAGAATCAAACGACATTGTCCTTCGCGGATCTGAATAATGTTTCCGTTGGGGTCGGCATTGATGTGTTTAATATCATACAAATTATATTTCACGGGGCCGTCATCGGTATTTTCTTCAGCATATTGCTTTTTAGTAACTTCATAGGTGTTTTGTTCGATGACTGTAAATGGGTTTGTAAATGTACGTGCATAGTGTGCGGTCCAGGCCTTGTCGCCGGCATTCAATGTATCCGGCGTTGGAGCGTGTCTCAAAATTTCATCGACGATCTTTGCCGCAGAGACTTCGTCTTTTTTGTCAGTGTCAAGCGACGCGTCCCGCAAACAGCCCGTTAATAGAGATAATAAAATGATAAGTGCTAGACTACCCAGAAAGTGTAGAGTGGCAAATATCCAACCATGGACTTTTGTCATACCGAATCCCAACCCCAAAACCAAATACGTAATGGGAATATCCTATTTAAAACCTCGGCGGTTTCGTTTGAAAACCTGAGTATTTCCCTTACGTCCTTTGGCCCAAAAATGATTTGATTCATTTCTAGGGGGTTGGAAGTGGTTAAAATTTCTTTTTGAGTTCCAATCTTATACTGGCCGTTTGACTCTTCGAGCACAAAATCTGTGATGCCAAGGTCCTGGCGGGCATGGCGATGAATTTTAGAAAAAAAGTTTTGGATATTTAGTATACGAAACATTCCCAGGTAACCTTCGTGCGTTGTGGCCCCCTGTTGGACCATTGAACGAATTAGGTTTTCAGAATGTGGAGGAGCAATTACATTTATTGGACGTTTTTGATCACGATAAATATAGTTAAAGAGCGGCAGAAGTTTCGAAACCCCACCGCCCCATTCGTGAATATACCCATCAAGGTCCGCACCTTTGCCCTCGACAGCGTAGGCCTCGAGATTTCCTTGGGGGCTCCATGCGGTATATATTCGCGCGTTCGGAATAGAAAAATATTTTTTTATATCATCAGCCGTCCTTACTGATGTTACCAAGTGTTGGTTCATCAAGCGCAAAACAGCGTTAGGGTCTACGTTTGTTCCCTTAATAACTTTAAGCCCATTTAGTTCGGCGCCTAAATCCTTGTCGATTATCATGCTGATTTCATAGCCGCAGAGTTCAAAATTGAGCTGGCGATAAAAATCATAAAGATTCGTCCACAATACTGCAAAATCACAATTCAGTGACAAAGCTTGTTGAAGGCAATCGTTCAAAATCATTTTGCTCAAGCCCTGGTTGCGATGAGACGTTTCAGTGACCACGCTGCCGATGGTTGCAACTTTGAAAATCGCCGTTTGCGTCTTCAAAATCATTGGGCGAATTACGGCGTGAGACAAAACTTTGTCTCCATCTTTTATAATTCTGATATTGTGAATATTTTCTTTGACTAGTGCGGTTGGATATTCGGCGCTGATAGACCACTGAGCATTGGGGCGCAAGTTTTGATCCAAAAATTTAACAACATTGTCGTATTCGTTGATGGATGGCGAGCGTGTGTCCATGGAGATAGTATAAAATATCTGTCCGAGAATGGGGCTAAATCTTTGAAAAGACTCGACCTAAGCCTGAAAACCGTATAAGAATAGGTGCCATGGCAAATAAAACTGACAAATGGAAAGAAAATGTTAACGGCAAGTTTTACGTCGATAAAACGTGCATTTCTTGTGACGCTTGTGTTTGTGCGGCCCCGACGAATTTTTCTATAGACGAAAATGACGGCCACGCATTTGTTACAAAGCAGCCCAATTCGCCAGAAGAAGAGGCTGCCTGTAAAGAGGCCATGGACAGTTGCCCGGTTGAGGCAATAGGTAATGATGGCGAAGCCTAAAGAGTCAATGGAGCAAAAGAAAAAACGCGCGATTCAAATAATAAAACTACTTCAAAAAAGATATCCCGATGCCAAGTGCGCGTTGATACATGAAAATCCTTTTCAACTTTTGGTTGCAACAATTCTTTCTGCCCAATGCACTGACGAGCGAGTGAACAAAGTAACGCCAATTTTGTTCAACGCGCTCTCAACCCCCAGAGAGTTCGCAGGAGCTTCGATCGAAAAAATCGAAGATTTGATTCGATCGACTGGCTTTTACAAGAACAAAGCCAAAAATATTAAGGGTGCCTCTGAAAAAATAGTTAAGGAGTTTAAAGGAGAGGTTCCCAAAACGATGGATGAATTGACCGCCCTGCCTGGCGTGGGTAGAAAAACAGCAAATGTCTTGCTTGGCAATGCGTTCGATATTCCAGGATTGGTCGTAGACACGCACGTTATGCGCGTGTCCAATCGAATGGGACTTGCTAAGGGCGAGGATGCCGTTAAGTTAGAATATGAATTGGCAGAAATCATACCCAGAGAAACGTGGACGCAGTTTTCCCACATCATGATTTTTCATGGGCGACAAACGTGTGTCGCACGAAAACCAAAGTGTTCTAGTTGCATTGTAAATAAATTATGTCCAAAGATTGGTGTCGCCGTTCACGCGTAACTATTGTTGTGTGATTTTTGGTGCAATTTTTAGGTTGTATTGTAGGAAGTTCTTAAAGCTCGATTCAAGCATTCCAAAATATGCCCCAGCGAGCTGAGAATTTGCGGTGGGTAACTCAATTGTTAATGTCGGAATTCCTAAAATCTTTCCAGCATAATTTCCGAGACTACCAGGATAAGTTCCGAAAGACGAAAGTTTCATTCCTGACGAAGTGTCTTCGGATAAAGTTTTTCGAAGTGCATTCGCAGAATCTACATATTCCTTATCAAATTTTGTTACGTCGTTTGGGCCATCGTAATCAAGCGAGTCCAAGGGCGCGTGAACACTTAAAATTTTTGTGGGCTTAAATTCAGCGATGAGCCATTTTTGGAAACGAGTTTCGGGCTCTGTTTCTGGTTGGTGACCAGGGAAATAGCGTTGCTGGGAATTGTATTTTGTTTTCCAGTTTTTTAAAGCATCTTTATCCCAGTCGGGAGTATTGAAGTTCCGATTTAAATCCACCTTATTATAATTTGTACGTGTGCCGTTTGTATAACGCAAAAATCCATCGGGGTTTACTATCGGAGCAACAACGATGAAGGAATCTTTGCAAACCTCTGGACGTGCTTTAATCCATTCGATCAATCTAAATCCAAAATAAACAGGGGTTACTTCATCGCCATGGACGGCAGACAATACAAGCGTTGTGTTTTGATTTTTACTGTCGCCGCAGGTCCAATAAATCAAGGGACGACCATAGACGGTGATGCCCTGTTGCTTCCAGTCCGTGTGTGAAAATACACTGTTATCCCATTTGAAGCGCTTTATACGATTTCTAATCTCAATCATCAATTCAGGGACAGAGGCATCTTTTGAGTCTGTTGTTTTAGGTACGTCTGCAGCAAAAACCTGAAGTGAAATTAAGAGTGAAAGTATTAATGATTGCAAGTTTGCCTCCAAAATCTAATTTGACACGCGGGCACTCGTGAGTCCACAATAAATTCACTCGATAAACGGTCGCTGGAGCTGATGTGATTTATGCCTTTTTTGAGAGCTTTAAGTATGTTGGACACTTATTTCCCATTGCATTTCTTAGAATTTTTTTAGGTTACTACTGGATCAACGTAGCGACACATCTGTACAATAATGGTTTATTTACGGCATCTCTATATGTGGAAGAGCTGAAAATGGAATTGGCGACTACGCAGGTCTATGATTGGTATAAATCGGTTCTTGAAGTGATCGTTTTTCCAAATTGGCAATTTTTTTCAAATTTTGTAGTTGGGGCACAATTTTTAGTGGGTTTGTCTTTAATTTTAGGGTTTTTAGTTAGGCCAATGTGTTTGCTGGGGATCATAATTTGTTTACATTATGTTTTCTTTAGTCCAGTCCAACTTGATATATTGTATATGACATTTAATGCCACGTTTGTGACCTTGCTCTGGGTTGGCGCCGGGCGTTGCCTGGGCCTGGATTATTATTTCTATAAGCGCAATCGTGGAATCTGGTGGTGATGAAAAAATTAATTGCCATTGTATTGACTCTCTTTGCGGTAGCACTGTTTTACTACTCTCAAAAAACTCCACAATCATCTCACGAACTCGTAGTTTATTCTTATTCCTCTTTTGCAAGTCCGTGGGGGGCGGGGCCTGAAATTGTAAAAGACTTTGAAGCTGAAAATAATGTTAAGGTTTCTTTGGTTGATGCGGGCGATGCGCGCACAATCCTTCAACGAATAGAGCTTGAAAAGCATAAATCGAAAGCAGACGTTGTGGTCGGTTTGGATCATTTGATTTTAAACGAAGCTTTGAAAATTACGAATTGGAAAAACATAAAGGCCCCGGGTATAAATTATTCGAAAGACTTTCCTGAAAAAAAAATCGCATTCGATAAGTTTGTTCCATTCGATTGGGCGCCGATGACTTTTATATACCGAGAAGGGGAGATCCCCCCGCCGCGAACATTAGAAGAGCTTGGCGCTATCAACTACCAAAAAAGTCTTGTAATCTATGATCCGCGGATGAGTACGCCGGGATTTCTTTTTGCAGATTGGATTGTAAGGGCGCTGGGGGCCGATAAAGCAAAATCATATTTTAGTTCGATAAAAGACAATATTTTAACAATTACTCCATCATGGAGCACAGGCTACGGTCTGTTTCAAAAAAAACAAGCGCGGCTAGCTTTTTCCTATGTAACGTCTGCCGTGTATCACTGGGTGCATGACAAAGACCTTAAATATCGAGCCGCCGAGTTTCGGGACCCAGTTCCTTACCATATCGAGTTTGCGGGTGTCCTAAGTGATTGTCACAACTGCTCTGGAGCCGAAGAATTCGTAAAATTTCTATTACGACCTGAGATTCAAAGAAAAATAATGATGATGAACTTTATGTACCCAGTACTTGACGGTATTAAAGCTGATACAGCTTTTGCAAAGCTTCCCAAGCTTAAGGTTATCGAATTAATGATCGGGCCGGACAAGGAAGTCGTTTTCAATGCGTGGAATTCTTTAATTCAATGACTCAATTGGGCGGTTTGTTTTTTATTACAATTCTTAGTTTGCCTTACCTTATATTAATTTGGCATATACCCCAAGCACATCTTCCGTCGTGGAGTGAAGCTCAACCAGTATTGCTCAAAACGCTCTGGCAGGCATTCTTGAGCGCAACTGGATCTTTGTTTTTTGGGGCATGGGGCGCCTTAGGGCTTTTAAAAATTTCAGGCAAACGACGTGAAATTTTTAAATTTATTTTTATGTTACCGAACTTTCTTCCGTCTATATTTGTTGTTTTATCTGTTCTAAATTTCTTTCAGCCTTTTCCATACGGCGTTGCAGGAATTGTAATAGTGCATGTGCTGATCAATGTGGGTCTTGTTGCATTTATTTTGTCTGATTCATTTGAAAATCAATTGGGTGGCGTCGTAGAGCTTGCGATGATCGAGGGCGCGAGTCGATTTCAAATTTTATTGCAAGGTGTTCTGCCGATGCTCAAGCGAGATTTATTTTTGTGCTTTATAACTGTATTTTCCCTGTGTTTTTCAAGCTTTGCAATTCCGCTTATTTTAGGCGGACCTTCGGCATCGACATTTGAAATTTTAATTTATCAAAAAATTAAAATTATGGCCCAATGGTCAGAGGCGTTGAGTTTAAGCGCACTTCAAAGTTTAGTTCTAATTGGGCTTACGTTATTTATTCGTCAGAACAGGCCAATCATCGATTATAAATGGCGCGATTTTTCTGCTCTAGGATCCAAAACAGGTTTCTTAATTCCACTTTTCATTTCTGCTTTGCTTTTGACTGGCCCTTTGCTCGGTTTGCCGGCAGGAGTTCGGCAGATTCAAAACCTACCCGTTTTATGGGATATGTTTTCAGATCAGATTCTTGGATCGCTGGTGGTCGGTATTGGCTCGGGGCTTTTGTGTCTTGGGATGTTAATCTTTTTGGCCTTATTTTACCCTTCGCTTCGTATTCGAAAGATTCTTGTTTCCTACGTGGCTCCAAGCACGGCATTGGTTGGCTTTTCGTTACTGTTAATGCCTGAAATAGAAAATGTTTTTTTCAAAATTATTTTAGGATTTGGGTTGATTATATTTCCGCTGATTTATCGTTTGCGATGGTATAGTGTTCTGGACGCCCTTGCCCCACAGGTTGAGATGGGGGCTTTGCTTGGGGCCGGACCATTTTTGATATTTTCAAAAATTTTGTATCCGCAATGCTTTAAGATCGCCTGTCGTTTGGCGGGTCTTTGCGCCTTCTGGGCCACGGGCGACTTTGCAATTTCTAGCATCGTTGCAGATAGGGATATTTCTGTTGCGCTCGTCATTCAAGGGCTGATTGGCTCATACCGAATTGAATCTGCAAGCGTTTTAATTTGGCCAATGCTTTTGTGTGGTGGCCTTTGCTATTTGTTTTTTATAGGATTGGGATATGTCGGAAGTCAAAAATCTGTATCTTAAATATGACAATTTTACCATTTCAATTCCAAAGCTCGAGTTGTTGGACCAGGGTGTGACAGCATTGTGTGGTCCAAATGGATCGGGAAAAACCACAGTTGTACGAGCGCTCTTGGGGCTAGAAAAAGCAACAGGAATGGAGTGGGTTTTCAAGGGCGAAGACCTTGCAAGGCTAAAGCCTGCCGATCGAAAGATCGGAGTAGTTTTTCAGGGTTTAGAATTATTCCCCCACATGAGCGCACGACAAAATGTAATGTTTGCCGCAAGCGCACGGAATATTTCAAAAACAGAAGCCGAAGGCAAACTAAAGGAACTGTCAAATTTGCTGAATGTAGATCATTTTTTAGACCAAAGCGTGAGCGTTTTGTCTGGCGGGGAAAAACAAAGGACTGCCCTGATGCGAGCCTTGATTGGCTCACCGAGGATGCTATTTCTGGATGAGCCATTTTCGGCGCTCGATAAACATCTTAGAACTGAAGCGAGGAAACTAATCAAAAGCATTGTTGCTAAACATAATATTCCGGCGCTGTTGGTCACACACGATGACGATGATCTTAAGGAGCTAGCGAGCAAGGTTATTTACCTGGACAATGGTCGGGTGCAGACGACTTGACAAAACACGTCTGTAAGAGAACGATCAAGGTGTAAGTAAACAAAAGGACAGAGCTTTCTTTGGAAGGCGTCACATCTTAAATAGGAGATTTATTATGAAATTTACGAATATCGTTTTAGCGTTTGCCCTTGCGCTAGGTTTGGCTTCCCAAGCTTTTGCAAAAGGTGGCGGTTCTGGTTTTACGGTTATTCCGTCGTTCGGATACAATACATACACAGATAAGCCTACTCCGGGCACAGAAAGCAAACTGAGCTTTTTATCAATCAGCGGAAAAGTTGGATACACCATGAGCAGTGGTTTGTATTTCGGCGGTATTTACAACACAGCAACAACTACCATCGGCACAGGCACCGGATCTGAAACGACAATGGGAGGAATGGGCGCGTCTATTGGTTGGATTCATAGCAGTGGTTTTAATATCATCGGTTCTTACTTGCTTATGGGATCAGGCGAAAGAAACTCTGCCCCTAAATTAGAATATGATGGCACAGGTATGCTAGTAGATGTTGGCTATTCATTTATGTTTGGCAACTGGGGATTTGGTCCACAAATTTCCTACGCTTCTTATAGCTTTGACGAAGTAAAATTGGCCGGCGCAGTAGTCGCTGGAGTTGAACAAGAATTCAACAGCATGGGTCTTGGTCTCCAATTCCTATTTTTGTTTTAATGGTGCCAGGCACCCGGTGTCCGGTATTCGGACAAAGAAGCAGCTCAAATGTGAGCTGCTTTTTTTTGGAGGTTTAATATGAAAAAACTTTTTATTTTACTAACCCTTTTAAGTTCGAATGTGTTTGCTGCTGGCGGCGAGGGTTTTGTGTTTTCACCAACGATCATGTATCGATCAGAAGCCGTAAAACCAGAAAATGGCGGCACTGAAACTGAATCAACAGAAATTTTTTATAATTTAAAGCTGGCGTATAAAATGGCTTCAGGGATGTATCTTGGTGGCGTTTACGATGTAGAAACAGACGACGCAGGTGCGGCAAGCAATAACGGTGATCGAACCTCGTATGGCGGCACGATTGGATATATTGGGGACAGTGGATTCAACGCATCTTTTTCGTATTTGTTTAATTCTAAAAATGAATTGGGAAACACGAATTACGATGGCAGTGGTTACATCGTTGACGTTGGATACACTTTTTCAGCGGGGTCATGGGGAGTGGGGCCAGTCCTTCAGTATCGTAAATTTACTTATGACAAATCCGGCGGCGCAAGCTTGACGTCTGATCGTGAAGAAACATTGGTTATTCCAATGGTTCAATTCATGTTCCAATTCGGAGGCTAATTCTAAACCCAATATTTTTCTTTGTCTTTGATGAAACAAGCATCAAAGGCAATTTGGTTGCAGCGATTGAATTCTTTTTCAGTGAAGCCGTGGTGCTCGGCCAGTATTTTATAGTCATCTATTAAAGACGACCCAAACAGGCCTGGGTCGTCCGAGTTAATAGTGACCTTGATTCCATAATCCAAATACTTTTTGATAGGGTGGGCCGGGTGTCCGCCATCTACAGCAGAGGAAAGCCAATTGCTCATCGGACACATTTCCAAAACGATTCCCTTTTCCTTTACCAGATCCATTACCTTTTTGTCCTCAAAAATACGAACACCATGTCCGATGCGTTCTGCATACAAATACGTGATTGCATCATAGACATTTTTAGAGGCGCCAGGAACATTGATTTCGCCAGCATGAATTGTAATTCTTAATCCTGCTTCACGTGCTTTTTCAAAATAAGGAGCAAATGGTTTTGGCTCAAATCCATCTTCTTTATCGGCAAGGTCGATTCCGCAAAAGGTATCTTTGTTTGCGATGATGAACTCCATTTCTTGTTTTACGATATTCATGGGCAGAATTCGCCCCAGGGTTCCTATTAGGCCCACGCCAATCTTGTATTTTTTCTGAGCTCTTTCAATTCCAGACAAAATTCCGCGATGAATTCGATCAAGAGTTAAACTGGGGCTTGCTTCGGCAGCAAATACAGGATTGTAGCGAAGTTCCAATAACCGCACGCCCTGATTGAAAGAGTCTTCAATATATTCAAAAGTAACACGCTCATAAAGCTCTTCGGAGTCAAGAAGGTCGCGCATACGAAGTAGGCGCTCTAATAAATCAGATAAATTTTTAAGAGGCTCTACCACGCACAAAGATTTTTTGAGCTTAATAGGATCGGAATAGGGGAGGTCAATTTTTTTTGCCTTTGCCAGTTCTGTTAACGTGGAAATTCGAACAGCGCCCTCTAGATGACAATGTAACTCAACCTTTTTTAGCCCCTTTAAATCCATAGGTATTTATATATGAAATAACACTTACGCGTCATACGAAAATGTGAATGACGCAAATATAAATCGTGGGTAAAACAACACTAATTCATCTGATCGATTTTCCACGGGAGTCCGCGTGCAAATGACCGTTAAAGATTTGAAACAACAAGCTCTGCAAAGCCGAAAATTAATTCTTGAAATGCTGACTGAGGCAAAATCGGGCCATCCAGGAGGCTCACTGTCTGCAATTGATATTATCACGGCTCTTTTTTTTAACGAGATGAAAGTTGATCCAAAGAATTCAATGTGGACCGATCGAGATCGTTTCATTTTGAGCAAGGGTCACGGCGTTCCGGCGCTCTATGCGACACTCGCATACCGTGGGTATTACGATCCGAAAGAAACACTAACACTGCGACAATTGGGCAGTCCGTTTCAGGGCCATCCAGATCGCGTCCGGATGCCGGTACTTGAAGCATCTACAGGGTCGTTGGGTCAGGGGGTATCTGTTGCCCAGGGGATAGCGATGGCTTTCAGGCTGGATAACAAAAGTTCTCGCGTGTATTGCTTGATGGGTGACGGAGAGGTGCAAGAGGGTCAGGCGTGGGAATGTTTCATGTCCGCAGGAAACTACAAACTGTCGAATCTCTGTGTGTTTTTGGATATTAATAAATACCAAATCGATGGATCAACAAAAGATGTCATGGATATTGAACCACTCAAACAAAAAATCGAGTCGTTCAAATGGAATGTTTTGGAAATCAACGGACACAATATGGACGAGATTTTGGGAGCTCTGAAAAAAGCGCGTGAGGAAAAAAATAAGCCTACGATGATTCTTGCACACACGATTAAAGGCAAGGGTGTTTCGTTTATGGAAAATGTAAATAAGTGGCATGGAGTTGCTCCGAACAAAGAAGAGCTTCAAAAAGCATTGCAAGAATTAAAAATTGTCGACCAATAAAAGGATTAAAATGGGAAATGCAACACGGGTCAGTTTTGGACAGGCATTAGTTGAGCTGGGAAGAGAGCATAAAAATGTTGTTGTATTGGACGCAGACCTGTCTAAATCTACAAAGTCTGAAAGCTTTGGAAAAGAATTTCCAGAGCGATTTTTTCAAATGGGGATTCAGGAAGCCAACATGATCGGCGTTGCTGCCGGAATGGCTTTCGCAGGTAAAATTCCATTTCTTTGCTCGTTTGGCGCGTTTTTAACCGGCCGCTTTGATACGATTCGCGTAACTGTCGGATACGCCCAAGCCAATGTTCGCTTAGTGGGAACGCATGCCGGGGTAGGGATCGGCGACGATGGTTGCAGTCAAATGGCGCTTGAGGATTTGGCCTGCTTGCGGACGCTGCCACAATTTGCAGTTTTGCAACCGGCTGACGATGTTGAAACCAAGCATATGATGAAATATTTGGTGAAGCACCAGGGGCCAGCCTATATTAGATTAACCCGACAAAATGTGATCGACGTCAACAAATCCGATTATAAATTTGAATTTGGAAAAGGTGTAAAATTAAAAGATGGCAAGGACGCAGCAATTTTTGCAACGGGCGCATTGACCGGAAATGCTCTTGAGGCTGCAAAGAAATTAGAGGCTGAGGGATTTAGTATCGCTGTGGTAAATATTCACACAATAAAGCCAATCGATCGCGATATTATTAACGAATACTCTAAAAAAGTTCCTGTCATTTTCTCTGCCGAAGATCACAATGTGATCGGCGGTCTTGGCGGGGCAATTGCCGAAACCATGGCCGAGGTCGCAGGAAAATCCCGCCTTGTTAGAATTGGGGTCCAAGATGTTTATGGGGAAAGCGGATTGCCAGAAGATCTTTACAAAAAACACGGCCTTGATATCGAAGGCATTACGAAGACCGTAAAATCTGCATTAAGGTAAGAAAGCTAGGCTTGTCCGTCGTCGCCTTTATTAAGTTTGTCGTTTTTATTCTTTTCGTCGCCATCAAGTCCGTCCTTAAAACCCTTGATTGCTGACCCTAGTGATTTTCCTAAACCAGGCAGGCGGCTTGGTCCAAAAAAAATTAATACGATCAAAAGTACCAAAATTACATGCCAAAAACTAAGCCCCATAAACGCTACTCCCAATAGATCGATTACTCTCAATATATAAGTCTTTTTGCCTTCAAAGGCGACAGCAATTGTTAGTCATAGCTGTAATTTATACCAAAAAAAATGTCTCAAAATGAAAATATCGATGACTGAGACACTGGCTCCGCACTGTCTCATGATACGCGGAAGTTTTGGGCACCTGTCAATAGCCTAACCATTTGAAATTCCTGGAAAATAGTTAAATAGCAAAGGGCAAGCATGGCGGTTGCACTACATACCTATAGAGTGGAGGTTTTTTATGTTTAAGATAGGGGTATTGGCTAGACCGGGACGGGACCTGGTTCTTGCTCGAACAGAAATTCATAAAAATCATCTTTTTGAAGTCAAATCATACACAAACGCATTTCGTGCGGCACAGGGATTAAAATCCCAAGAGTACAGTGCCCTTGTTATGGTTGCAGATACGTTTGGGTCAACCCAAGCTGAAATTGTCCACCAAATCAAAAAGCGATTTCCAGAACTTCCACTTGTTGTTGTAACTGATGGGCCTGACTTTGATTTAAAGCAACAGGTTGTGAAATATAAAAAAGCTATTGTTTTGGACGCGAAAACTGAAATGCGCGATATCCCCGGGGTTCTCGCAAAGATGTTAAAAAATCTTCCAGTCGTGGTTCGCGACAATCAAAGATATCGAACAAGCCATCAGGTTTCATTGCATAATAGCGATTCTGGGATTTGCCCAAGTTGGCTTTTTAATCTGGGTACAAAAGGAGCTCAGCTTCGAGTTTTTGGAAAAAGTCTAAAAAAAGGTGACCAAGTAAATATGCAGGTGTTTCTTCCGCTGCTCAATAAAGAACATCAAGTGCTTGGAGAAGTTGTATGGAGCGTGGCGGATAGAGCGGATGAAAAGAAAACCGCGCAAATGGTAGGAGTTAGATTCCTTAAGTAACATTACTAGGAAATAAAATTGTACGTATGATGGTTTTAAAGCAAGTTTCTTTTATTTTATTATTGTTCTTTCTGGCCGCTTGCGGGCAGACGCGAATAAATCAAGATTATAATCTCGATAGGCTTAAAAATGATCCCGCATACACTGGCCTTGTGAGAACCGATCGTCGTGGAAATGAATCTGCCTACACCGAAACCAAAGCTACCGGCACGCTTCAGAAAACAAAAAATGAGCTTGAGCAATTTTGGAAAGAAAAGGGAATCCAATCTGAAAGCCAAAAATTATCTCGAGCGTTATCGCAAATGAAGGTTGTTATTCAAACTAAGAATAACCAGCCCTCGACGCTAACAGCGCAGTTGAAGGTTGGGTCGACGAAATTAAAGTTTAACTCTATCTTTTCGATCAGCGGGAATGAATATCACATCGTCGCGTCTCGCAACATAAATGCTTCGGAAAATGTGTTTTATGTCCTGACCGGACGCTGCCTTGACCAGGAGTGTTCTGAGGTTCAAATATTTATTTCTAAACAAAATCAAAAACGAACATTGGCAAAATCAGGATTCATCTTCCGTCCCGGAAAAATTGAATTGCAGGCACGTTTGCCAAAGGGAGTAACCAGCATTTCAAATTCTGAGCTTCGTTCGGTCTATGAACAATACAGGGACAAGAAAGAAAACACAGTGAATGATTATGTCGTCGCGGAAGGGATCTCTACCTCAGAGATGCAAATTCCGCTAGGACAGAGATCTCTTTGTCTGAGCATTTCCAATTTGCAGACGGACACGAGTGTACATGAGGTAAGCGAGGAGTGTTTAAAAGATAAAGACATATCTGTAACCCTTGTCGGGAATACAGGAACCGCAGCCTCTGATGGCGATGACAGCCCAACGGCGGCCGATCAATTATTGTTGCTACAAGATAAACTAGGAGAGCGCGTATATATCGAAGCGAATCGTTCTGATGTGCCAGAAAAGCGATCTCTGGTCCCTCAAAACATCAATGACGATACTGTGTCTGCTGTTGTTCGATCGTACATAATTCCTGTTAACACAAAAGACAAGCGTGTGATCGAGATTACTAAAGGATTTGAAAAATATAGGAACTGGGGCGGTCTTCCAAGTATTCAAAGAAAATTGATTTCTGATAAATCGTTTGATGGAACACAACGCTTTTTCAACAATATTAAAGATGCCTCTGTCAAATTGAAAAAACACTTCGATGATAACAGTGTGCCTGCAACATTGCTGTATGTGACATCTTGGGAAACGGGTTTTTTTAAGAACCCGGATGGATTTGATCCACTCAAGCCAAACTATGTTGGGGACGACTGCGAGTTGGGGCCCTGGCAGTTCATGTATAGCACGGCAAAGGTACCTTTGCTGAAAACTGCTCTAGAAAACGTGTTTAGGCCAAAGCGAGACGGGAAGTTTGTTGATAGATGCAAAAACATTAGAAATGAGATCGAAGTAGACGCAAATGATGATCGATTGTACGTGGCGACCGCGACAGAAGCGGCCGCGCGGTACTTGTCGTATTTGATTTCACAATTTCCAGACGAGCCTGTGTTTGGAATCATGGCCTATAATTTGGGCCCAGGTTCGACAGACAAAGTAACGGACAAGTTTGGAGCAGAAGATTTTTCATCGCTCCAGGTTGCTCAAGACTTGGGATACACTTTTGAAAAGGTGAACACCCTTAGGATAAAAGGTGTCGAATACGTTCGTCGATTTTTAGGAATTTATTTTATTGGGGCAAATCCAGAATCGCATAAAATCAACCGCAATCAGCCAGGGCATAAGCTTACATGTTCGGAAATGTATTCCCCGTTAAAGCAAAATTTATGTAAAATTTAGCGGTCAGATTATAGCGGCTAAGTTTCAGCCGCTAAGTTTTAACGACGGCGAGGTTTGCGGGCAGGCTTTTCACGCGGGGCCAGGTCACGCAGCGCTTTTTCCCAAAACATGATTTTGTCTGGGGACAATGTGTAGTCAGCTTTGGCCAACATAAGTGCTAATGGGAATGCATCGTTTTGTAAAAATTGAATTTTTTGTTCCCCCTTTTTTTGCATAAATTTATCTATCCGTTGCAAACGGCGTTCAAGCTCTAAAGCTTTAATTGTTATGCTTTGTTCCACGTTGTACATACCCAATTCGTCGCGCAGCAAGCTCTTGAGGTTTTCGTTTTTTATTAAATCATCTGGTGACATTTTGTAATCTGGATTGTTATTGATGAAGGCTCTAAAATAAGCCAGGCAAAAATATCCATACAATTCCATTGGGTTTTCCCGATCAATTACGAACGAATGAATTTTCCTGAGGTAAAAATTAAAATCCTTCATTGCCTCAGTGTTGCTATAAAGCTTGTCGATCGTTGGAGAAATATGTTTTAGAACTCCTAAATCATAAAGCTCCAGGAGGGGAAGGGTCGGGTTATCGATTCGCAGTATTTTTAGTATTTCTTCGCGGCGTCGGGGTAAGACCGATTTTTTTAGTTCATGGGCGTGGGTCAAGATTGCCTTTCGTAGTTCTGGAGCCAACACAAAATCAAGTTTATGTGATAAGCGGATTGCGCGTAAAATTCGAATGGGATCTTCGACCAAGCGTACATCAGGGTTGCCTATCATGCGGATCGTTTGTGATTCAATATCGCGGCGTCCATTTACATAATCGATTAATTCATCTTTTATAGGGTCATAAAATAATGCATTGATTGTAAAATCCCTACGGACGGCGTCTTGCTCAGGAGTGCCAAAGATATTGTCGCCTTCAGGATGGTCGTCCTGGACAATCTCGCCAGGTTGCAGCTCTCGGCGAAAGGTCGCGATTTCAAACTGGTCTTCGCCACGCTTTGCGAGCACCAGCTTGAATCGACGTCCAATAATAAATGCATTGTGAAGTGCTCGCTTCACTTCGCGCGGATTTGCAGACGTGGTGATGTCAAAATCTTTTGGTGGTACGCCTGATAGCAAATCTCTTACGCAGCCGCCGACTAAGTATGTTAGGTAGCCTGTTTTTTGTAGTGCCTGTGTGATTTTGAAGGCTTCGGGATGAATCCAATCACGATGCAATTTAGGCCTTGGTTTGATTTCCACTCTGGGCTCCGCAATCCTATTGATCCATTTAAGGCGATCTACGATAATTGCCCGATATGGGATATTTAGACAACTTCCATTATCAAACTGTTGGGAAATCAGCTCATAAAATTGTGTTTTTGCATGGGCTTATGGGCTTTGGAGCAAACTGGCGCCGTATCACCAGTCGGTTAGAAAAGACTTCTGAAATTTTGACCTACGACCAGCGCGGCCATGGAAAGTCCATGAAACCAGAGACAGGATACAGGCCAGAAGATTACGCTGACGATTTGTTGAACATCATAGATGAATTCAATTGGAAAAAAATTGACCTTGTTGGTCATTCCATGGGCGGAAGGAATGCCATCAATTTTGCCTCTCGCTTTGCGCACAGAGTCAATAAACTTGTTATTGAAGACATTGCTCCAAATGGATCAGAAGGGGACATAGATCGATATAACAAGCTTTTGGGTCGGGTGCCAACTCCGTTTCCGGACAAGCTGACAGCAAAAAATTTTCTGCTAAATGATTTTGGAAACCCAGTTTTGGGGAATTACTTTTACGCAAATCTAGTTGAAAAAGAAAATGGGTTAGTGGATTGGAGGTTTTCAAAAAGCGCAATCTTGGCAAGCGTTTCGCTGGTTCGTTTAAAAGACCGATGGCCAGAGTGGGAGGCGATCAGATGCCCCATACTCGTAATCCGTGGTGAGAACTCACCAGATTTTTCCAAGGATACTTTTCGCGAAATGCTAAAAAGAAATCCTAATTCACAGGGGACTACAATTTCGGGGGCGGGGCATTGGGTTCATTTTGATAAGCCTGAAGAATTCACAGAGGCCGTAAGGGACTTTCTTAAATAAATCTAATAAGTTACTTTCTTTGACAATCTGTGATTTGACGGGTTAGTTTAACTTACCCACGAAACAGGCCCACGATTTAGAAGGAGTCCTAACTGTTGAAGTTTGAAGAGTTGAAGCTGGTGCCGGAGTTACTCCAGGCCATTCGTGATCAAGGTATCGAAACCTGCACCGACATACAAGAAAAGGCAATCCCGCTCGTTTTAGATAATAAAGACGTTTCCGGTTTGTCGCAAACAGGAACAGGGAAAACTTTTGCGTTCTTGGTTCCCATCATTGAAAAAATATTAAGATCAAAAAGGCCGGATGAAGTAACGGATCCAGATCTGAAGAAGCGAATTTTTCCAGAATGGAAACCGTCCCACTTTGTTTTAGTATTGGCGCCCACACGAGAACTTGTGGATCAAATTTCGGAAGTGTGTAAAAAGATTGGTACCCCTTGTGGAATACGGTGTGCGTCTGTAATTGGTGGCGTGGATTATGAACCACAAAAAAAGGCGATTGAAAGTGGTGTTGATATCGTCATTGGTACCCCGGGACGACTGTTAGATTTATACAATAATCACGTCATTCACTTTAAACATTCTCGGGCATTGGTCTTTGATGAAGCCGACCGTATGTTCGATATGGGCTTTAAAGATGACATGGTCTTTATCCTTCAGCGGTCCCCCCAAGAACGACAAATTTTATTGTTTAGTGCGACGTTAAATTTCGATGTTTTAAATACGGCGTATCGTTTTAACTCTCATCCAATTGAATTAAACGTCAGTCGTGACCAAGCAAAAGCGGTCGATGTCACAGATGAAATATATCATGTTGGCGATGAACAAAAGCCAGCATTTTTGTTGTCTATCTTAAGGCGAGAAAAACCAAAGCAAGCTATTATTTTCAGTAATTTTAAGCACTCGGTTGATCGCATTACAGATTTTTTAAATGACAACGAATTGCCGGCGGTAGGAATTTCAAGCTTGCTTACGCAAGCCCAGCGTGATCGTGTGATCACTCAATTTAAAAACCAAAACGAAAAAAATATTCTGGTTGCGACGGATCTTGCGGCACGGGGGCTAGATATTAAAGGTGTTGATCTTGTGATTAACGTAGAGATGCCGGACGATGCTGAAAACTATGTGCATCGTGTTGGTCGTACGGGCCGTGCGGGCGAAAAGGGGAAGGCGTTTAGCTTGGTCAGCGACAAAGATCTGCCGGCGCTTTCAAGAATTGAAGATTATCTAAAGAATAAAATTAACATTGGGTGGCTAGAGGACGCAGATTTGATCAAAGAATATAAGCCGGTGCGCTCTGGGCATGACCGTGATAGTCGAATTCGAAAGACGGGTTTAGCAGCCGCGAAGGATCGTCCGCCATTTGAACAATCGCTGCGTAGGCCGCGTCCATACCGGGAGCGTCCAGGGCGATCGGAGAGACCTTACGGGGGTCATGAAAATCAGCGTCCACCACAAAGGCACCCTCGTCCACAGGGGCGAAGGCATGAAGGTAACGAACACCAACAAGGTGATAATGTCCATCGTGATCGTCGCACAAAACGTCACGGTGAACCTCGGTCGAATCAGCAGCAACAGCAACTTCAGGGGCAGGGGCGATCAGACCATCGACAACAAAACAGGAATCAATTTCGCAAGCACCACCCAAATAAAAACGTGCGCACGTCCGGCGTGCGATCAAACGCATCGGCGCCTACGGGGGCGGGCGGAACAATCCAGAAGATCACTGGATTTCTCAAAAAACTGTTCGATTAGTTACTGAACCCAAGCAAAAGTTTGAATTAATTTATTGCAGCTTAATACAGTTGAGCGAAATGTTTTGCTTTCGTCCATGCAGGTGAAGATGACGGCTTTCTTATCCTTATGAAAGATAACCTGACGTACATATTTACCAGAGGACGAATTGATAAGATCCACGATATAAGCTTGTAAGCTTGGCGTGAGCTTAAAGTATTGATTGTTTT
This sequence comes from Bdellovibrionota bacterium, assembly GCA_963169515.1. Lineage (GTDB taxonomy): Bacteria > Bdellovibrionota > Bdellovibrionia > Bdellovibrionales > JAEYZS01 > CAUJEF01. The sequence continues at coordinate 847 of CAUJEF010000039.1, read as the reverse complement.
GAACATCTAAACCGAATTGTGAAAACTTTGGGACCCATGTTTTAACGTAGCTAACTAAACTTGTTGCTGCGGTGTCTTCGTCTATGCGAACAGAAAGTGTCGCCGTGGGATTTTCTGTCGTTTGGAAAACCATTTCTAGATTTTCGTTTTTTTCAAAATTGGATTTAAGCCAACGAGAGTTTTCAAGTGTAACGCGAAAGCCCTTTTCCGAAACATAATACTTTTTGAAATAGTCCACATCGATTCGCGCTGCATTTACCGAAACTGACAGGACCAAAGACAAGATTGAAACAAGCATCATGTTTTTATTAAATGCTAGTTGGAAGACTTTCGCAAGGCTGGCTCGCATCATAACGAATCATAAAGATCTGATTTTTTCCAGATCGATTGCTGGTAAATAGAATCTTATCACCATTGGGATTAAAGGCAGGCTCTTGGTCTAGGGCGTTACTGTAAGTTATCCGTTGAACGCAGCTTTTTTCAAAATCATAGACGAAAAGATCAAAGTTATTTTTATTCAGACGGTTACTGCTTACAACCAATTTGTAGTCTTTTGGGTGCCAATAGGGCTGCTGATAAACAGAGGAGTCTGTTGTTTCATAAACTATGTTTGGGCTGATGGCGTCTTGAACCACTAGCCGTGAATACTCTGGCGTTTCTAAAATGCCGGCGATTTTTTTTTGTTTTTCGCGATAGACCATCGTCGGCCAGCGAAGGTTTGTGTATTTTAATTTTAATTTTTCAAAAGCGCCTGTTTGTAAATTCATAATGCGTAATATGAAGTTTTGATTTGAAAACTGAGAATAAATTATTTTTTTCCCATCAGGCGTAAACCTGGCGTCACCTT